>JAWOJH010000004.1:0-15994 GCA_046481725.1 Methyloceanibacter sp.
GTCCCTAGCCGGCTTCCGCCTCGCCGGCCGAGGTGAGCCGCAGCAACTCGGCATCGTCGCCGTCGGTCAGGAGCAACACGGCGCCGTCGGGGCTTTGAACCACTTCCCGAATGCGCTTGCCTATGCCGATGACCTGGTCGCCGGTCACCTTGTTACCGTCGAAGCTGACCACGATGATCGCCTCCGACGAGAGCCCGCCAAGGATCGCCTTGCCCTTCCAGTCCTTGATTCGGTCGCCGGTGTAGAAGATCAGGCCGGCCGGCGAGATGGCCGGGACCCAGACATAGTCAGGCTTGCGGAACTTAGGCTGCTCCGCGTGATCGGGAATATCGGCGCCGTTATAGTGCTTGCCGTCGCTCACCTCCGGCCAGCCGTAATTCTTGCCCTTTTCGATCAGGTTCAATTCATCGCCATGCTTCGGGCCCATCTCATGCACCCAAAGCTCGGACGTGCCCGGGCAGATTGCGGCGCCGAGCTGATTGCGATGACCGAGGGTCCAGATGTCGGCGCGCGCGCCCTCCTGATTGACGAAGGGATTGTCGTCGGGGACCGAGCCGTCGGGATTGATGCGCACGATCTTGCCGAGATTGCCCTGCATGTCTTGGGCAGGCTCGAAACGCTGCCGGTCGCCGGAGGTGATGAATAGCTTGCCGTCCGGCGCGAAGACGAGGCGCCCGCCGAAATGCCCGCGGCCGATCTGCTTCGGCTCCTGGCGCCAGATTACGGTGACATCTTCGAGCCGGTTGCCGTCGAGCTTGCCGCGCGCCACGGCGAGGCCTTTCAGCACGGTGTCGTCGAGGTCCTGGTGTTCGCCGAGGCGCGGGTCCTTCTCCTCGCGCGCCGGCCGGCTGCTGCTCGGCCGCCTCGCTGTAGGAAAGGTAGACCAGACCGTTATCGGCGAAGTTGGGGTCGACGGCGACATCGAGCAGGCCGCCCTGCTCGTGATATTCGACCTTGGGCACGCCGGCGACGGGCTCCGAGAGCTTGCCGTCGGCGTAGATGCGCAAATGGCCGGGCTTCTCGGTGATCAGCAGCCGGCCGTCGGGCAGATAGGCCATGGCCCAGGGATTGTCGAACTTGCCCAGGCTCTCGACCTTGAGCTTGCCCGAGGGCAGCGTCAGGTCCTGGGCGCCGGACGGACCGACAAAGGCGAAAGCGGCCAAGCTCACGGCCAGCAGCGGCAGGCCGTAACAGGTGATCGTGGACATGCTTTACTCCTGAAATACTGCGGGCCGGAAAGCCCGGACGTTTGGGGGCATGACGCCTAAACGTCCGGCCGCGCTGTTCGTTTCGGAGGACAGTCGCCTGTCATACGCAGGGATGGCCGCCAAAGGCCCGGAAAGCGCGCCGTCAAACAAGATTGTGCAGGCGGGCTGGCCGCCGCTATAAGCGGCAAGTGGCCAAGACCAAATCATCCCCGGTAAAGGCGAAGGAGCGCCCCGCTCCCGCCAAAGCGCGGTCCGTTCCCAGGGCGCGCGCCGTCTCCGGCGTGGCCGAAGTGCTGGCCTCGGTGCATGCCAAGGCCAAAGTGCTGTCCGAGGCGTTGCCCTATATGCAGCGTTACGACCGCAAGACGGTGGTGGTGAAATATGGCGGCCACGCCATGGGCGATCCGGCGCTCGCCGCCGACTTCGCCCGCGACATCGTGCTGATTAAGCAGGCCGGCGTGAACCCGGTCGTGGTGCATGGCGGCGGCCCGCAGATCGGCTCGCTGCTCGACCGGCTCAACATCAGAAGCGAATTCAAGGGCGGCTTGCGCGTCACCGACCGGGAGACGGTCGAAGTGGTCGAGATGGTGCTGGCCGGCTCCGTCAACAAGGAGATTGTCACCGCGATCAACTCGCAAGGCGGCAAGGCGGTCGGCATTTCCGGCAAGGACGCCAATCTGATGCGGGCCAAGCGGCTGGAGCGGCGCTGGCGCGATCCCTCGTCCAATATCGAGCAGATCGTCGACCTCGGCTTTGTCGGCGAGCCGGCCCATGTCGATCCGCATATTATCGACGTGATTATCAATTCCGATCTGATCCCCGTGGTCGCCCCGATCGGCGTCGGGCCCGACGGCGAGACGCTCAATATCAACGCCGACACCTTCGCCGCGGCGCTGGCCGCGGCGGTGAAGGCCAAACGTCTGCTGCTGCTGACCGACGTCGAAGGCGTGCTCGACAAGCAAGGCCGACTCATCAAGTCTCTCACCACAGCGGAGGCGCAAGGGCTGATCGACGACGGCACCATCACGGCCGGGATGATCCCGAAGATCGAGAGCTGCCTCGACGTGATCGCCGAAGGAGTCGAAGGCGTGGTGATCATCAATGGAAAGGTGCCGCATGCCGTGCTGCTCGAGTTGTTCACCGAGCACGGCGCCGGCACCTTGATCGAACGGCGCCGGCGAAAAGCCGCGCGGGAGGCGCAATGACCCTGGAGGCCAGACCTTCCGGCTTCGACCATGTCGAAGCGTGGGTGTTCGATCTCGACAACACGCTCTACCCGGCCGATTGCAATCTGTTCGCGCAGATCGACCGGCGGATGGGCGAGTTCATCGCCGGCAATCTCGGCATCCCGCTGGATCAGGCGAAGGTTCTGCGCGAGACCTACTACTATGAGCATGGCACGACGCTTGCCGGGCTGGTGCGGCTGCACGGGACCGAGCCGGATGCGTTCCTCGACTATGTCCACGACATCGATCTTTCCGAGGTCGCGCCGGCGCCAGACCTCAGAGCGACGATCGAGGCTTTGCCGGGACGCAAGTTCATCTTCACCAACGGTTCGCGCAAACATGCCGAAGCCGTCTCGGCCCGGCTCGGCGTCACCGGCCTGTTCGAGGACGTGTGCGACATTCACGCGCTCGACTACATCTACCCAAAGCCGATGCGTGAGGCCTATGAGCGCTTTGTCAAGGCCCATGGCGTGGTGCCGCGACAGACCGCGATGTTCGACGATCTGCCGCATAATCTCGAAACCGCGCATCAAATCGGCATGACGACGGTGCTGGTGCAGGGTCTCACTGATCACCCCGAGCATCAGGCGATCGCCGGCTGGACCGCGCTGCCGGCGCATATCCATCACCGCACCGCCGCGCTCTCATCCTTCCTCGCAGTAGTCGCCGCGTCCCGCGCGGAGGCCGGCGAGCCCTCCCAAGACGTGCCGCTCCAGGCGCAGTTCTGCCTTACCTGACGGGGTGACATGAGCCACGACCATCTGAAGACGTTTATCGACAGCGCCTATGAGCATGCCGTCGAAATCACGCCCGAAACCAAGGGCGTGGTGCGCGACGCGGTGGACGAGGTGCTGGACCTACTCGACAAGGGCGAGCTTCGGATCGCCGAGAAGCATGACGGCCAGTGGGTCGTGCATCAATGGCTGAAGAAGGCGATCCTGCTGTCGTTCCGGCTACACGAGCCGCGCAAGGTCGACGGTGGCCCCGACGGCGGCGCGTGGTGGGACAAGGTGCCGACCAAATTCGCCAAGTGGAAGACCAAGGATTTCAAGGAGGCTGGTTTTCGCGTGGTGCCGGGCGCGGTGGTCCGGCATTCGGCCTATATCGCGCCGGGCGTCGTGTTGATGCCCTGCTTCGTCAATCTCGGCGCGCGGGTCGACTCCGGCACCATGATCGACACTTGGGCGACGGTGGGCTCCTGCGCGCAGATCGGCAAGAATGTGCACCTCTCGGGCGGGGCCGGTATCGGCGGCGTGCTCGAGCCGCTGCAGGCCAATCCGGTGATCATCGAGGACAATTGCTTCATCGGCGCCCGCGCCGAGGTGGCCGAGGGCGTCATCGTGGGCGAGGGTTCGGTGCTGTCGATGGGCGTCTATATCGGCCAGTCGACCAAGATCGTCGACCGCGCCACCGGTGTCGTGCATCAGGGCAAGGTGCCGCCCTTCTCGGTGGTCGTCTCCGGGGCGTTACCGGGCAAGCCGCTTCCCGACGGCTCGCCCGGGCCGTCGCTCTATTGCGCCGTGATCGTCAAGACGGTCGACGAGCGCACCCGTGCCAAGACCTCAATCAACGAGCTGCTCAGGGATTGACCCAGACCCCCGCCGACGCCGCTCCATCATGCGCTCAACTACGCGGCGATCGGTATCGGTCTGTGGATTTTGCACGAACTTGGCTGCTCAAGGGCACCGCCGGCCCCAACCGCTGCGGTCCCGACCCGGTGGGCCGGACGCAACCAGACGCCCAGCTCTAGGCCACGAAAATCCCCGCCGAAATCCCCCACTCTCCCGCACATACCCCCTTTCACGAAGTGGGTCTTCGGCCTTACAAGAGAGCAGGCTGGCGGGCAGCCCGGCCGCAACGGGAGGGGGAACGATGAATCTGGACTTCCAATATCTCTTCACGTCTTTCGACGGGCGCATCAACCGGGCCAAATATTGGGCTGGAACGATCATCCTCGCCATCGCCAGCATCATCCTCGGCTTCATCATCGGCGCTATTTTCGGCGTCTCGACCTTCGGCAGCATTCTCGCCATCCTTATCACCCTGGCGTTGTTCTACCCGGCCTATGCGGTAGCGGCGAAGCGCTTCCAGGACCGTGACAAGCCCGGCAATACCGCGCTCTACGGTCTGGTGCCGGTCTTGATCGCGAGCCTGCTCCAGACCTTCGGCCTGACCGGAACCCCGCAGGAGCCCAACGCGCTCGGCTGGATCTGCAACCTCGTCACCTTAGGCGTGGGGCTGTGGTTCCTGATCGATCTCGGCATCCTCAAAGGCACGCCGGGGCCGAACAAGTTCGGCGGCGATCCCCTGGCGGCGGTGCGCTAGCAGCCTTCCCGACCGGATCCGGACACAGCGCTAAGGACGGGACTTGCCACTTGAGGCGCAGGTCGCCATGGTGCTCGCCAAATGACCGCACTCGGCGACAAGGCAGTTCAGCTCGCACAGAGCTTGATCCGTTGCGAAAGCGTGACCCCGGCCGACGCCGGCGCGCTCGACGTTCTCATTCAGGCATTGAAGCCGGCACGGTTCACCGTCTGGCGCCTCAATTTCAAGGACGAGGACACGCCGCCGGTCGACAATCTCTATGCGCGCGCCGGCGAAGGCCCGCCACATCTCTGCTTCGCCGGTCATGTGGACGTGGTGCCGCCGGGAGACGCGGCGCAATGGAGCCATCCGCCCTTCGCCGCGGAGATCGCCGACGGCGTGCTGTATGGCCGGGGGGCGTCCGACATGAAGGGCGCCATCGCCTGCTACGCCGCCGCCGCGCTTGACTATGTCAAGTCGCGCGGACGCGAGCTCGACGGTTCGATCTCTCTGTTGATCACCGGCGACGAGGAAGGACCCTCGATCAACGGCACGCGCAAGGTGCTGGCCTGGATGAAAGAGCAAGGCGAGCGCCCGGATCATTGCCTGGTCGGCGAACCCAGCAATGCCAAGCGCATCGGCGAGGCGATCAAGATCGGGCGGCGTGGCAGTCTGAACGGCCGGCTGAAAGTGACCGGCACGCAAGGCCATGTCGCCTACCCGCATCTCGCCGGCAACCCGGTCAAGGGCCTGGTGCAGATCCTCGCCCGTTTCTACGATTCGCCGCTCGACTACGGCAGCGCGCATTTCTCGCCGTCCAATCTCGAAGTGACGTCGATCGATGTCGGCAATCCCACGACCAACATCATTCCCGCCGCGGCCGAGGCGCGGTTCAATGTCCGCTTCAATGACCGGCACGAGGCCGACGCGCTTAAGGATCTGCTGCGGCAGCATGCGAGGCAGGCCCTCACCGGCAGCGACCTCTCCTTCAGCATCGAGTTCGAGCCGCATTCGGACGTCTTCCTGACCGAGCCGGGGCCGCTCGATGCGCTGCTGAGCGAGGCGGTGCACGAGGTGACCGGGCTCACGCCGTCGCTTTCCACCGGCGGCGGCACCTCGGATGCGCGCTTCATCAAGGCCTATTGCCCGGTGGTCGAGTTCGGGCTGACCACCGAGACGATCCACAAAGTGGACGAGCAGGTGGCGATCGCCAACATCGAGCAGCTCACCGCGGTCTATCGCCGCTTCATCGAGCTTTATTTCGAGACTTTCGGAGGCACCGATGCCGGGTGACACCCGGCCGATCGGGGTGTTCGACTCAGGCATGGGCGGGCTCACGGTGCTCCGCGCGCTGATGGCGCGGCTGCCTGCCGAACGCTTCGTCTATCTCGGCGACACCGCGCGCCTGCCTTACGGCACGAAAAGCGCGGAGACGGTGCAGGCCTATGCGCTCCAGGCCACGCGGCTGCTGCTCGACGAGGGCGTGAAGATGCTGGTGATCGCCTGCAACACCGCGTCGACCGTCGCGCTATACGTGCTCGAGGAGGCCTGGCGGCCGATCCCGGTGATCGGGGTGATCGAGCCTGGCGCGCGGGCCGGGGTGGCCGCGACCCGCAACCGGCGCATCGCCGTGATCGCCACCGAAGGCACGGTCAAAGGCGGGGCCTATGCCCGCGCCATCCGCAAGCTGATGAGCGACGCCGATATCATGCAGCAGCCCTGCCAGGTATTCGTGGCTTTGGCGGAAGAGGGCTGGACCAACAGTCCGGCCACAATTGCCGCGGTGGAGCACTATCTCGGCGCCCTGTTCCGCAATCCATCCTCCCCCGACACGCTGGTACTGGGATGCACTCACTTTCCCGTGCTCGCCAACGCGATCAAGCAGGTGGTGGGCGGCTCGGTGGCGATGGTCGATTCGGCCGAGACCACGGCGTCCGCCGTCGCCGAGGCGCTCGACGGCACCGGCTTGGCGAGCGCGGCCCCGAACGGAAGCGGCGCGGCGCGCTTTCTCGCCACCGATTCGCCGGAGCGCTTCGCGCGGGTGGGCGCCATCTTTCTCGGCCGGCCGATCGATCCGGCAACCGTGGAGCTTATCGATTTGCGGAGCCTTTAACTTGTCATGCCCGGTCAAGCCGGGCAATCACAGGCTCCGTTTAAGCCTTGGGTGGGGGCTCATTGTCGGGCAGTGCCGCGGAATCGTCGGTGGGGTCGGGCCGATCGAGATCCGGCGGCGCCTTTGTGTCGGCGGCGATGCTGACCTCGCGCAACAGGCCCTTGAGCCATGGCAGCCCCAGCAGCAGGAGCACGGCAAGCGCATAGACGACGCCGCCCAGCACCACGAGCGCGGCAAGCATCGTCTCGTCACGGAAGGCGGTAAGATCAGCCAGCGCCAAGTTTAGACCAAAGGCGCCGGCGACGAGGGCAGCGGCCAGCACCGCGCCGGCGGCGATCAGCTTCGCCACCGGCCTGCCGATCGCCGCGCCCGACACGGCGAAGCCTTGGCGCCGGGCGAAGATTGCCAGCAGACTCAAATTGACCCAGGCGCCGATGCTGGTGGCGAGCGCCAGGCCGACCTGCGCCAGCGGGCCCATCAGCACGATCTTCAGCGCGATATTGATGGCGACGGCGAGCAGCGCCGCCTTGACCGGGGTGGCGGTGTCGCCGCGCGCATAGAACGGCGCGGTGAAGCTCCTGAGCAGGACGAAGGGCAGCAATCCCACCGAATAGGCGGCAAGCGTCGAGCCCGCCGCCACGGCGTCGGCCGCGGTGAAGGCGCCGCGGGCGAACAGCGCGCGCATGATGAGGTCGGGGATGGTCATGGCCGCCGCGGCGCAAGGCACGGTGAGCAGCAGCGCGAGCTGAATGCCGCGCGCCTGGGCGGCGGCCGCGCCCTTCTCGTCGCCGGCGGCGAGCCGCCGCGACATCTCCGGCAGGAGCACGGTGCCGACGGCGATGCCGACCACGCCGATCGGCAGCTGGTTGATGCGGTCGGCGTAATAAAGCGCCGACAGCGCGCCGGTCGGCAGGAAGGAGGCGATCACAGTGTCGGCGAACAACGCGAGCTGCACGCCGCCCGCGCCGATGATGGCGGGACCGAGCGCCTTGAGGAAACGCCTGGTGGGCTCGTCGAGGCGCGGCATCCGCAGCCTGACGCCATAGCCATGCAGTTCCGCGTCGCCGCCGACCACGAAGACCATGGCCACGCCGGCAAGGAGCACGCCCCAGGCGGCCGCGTGACCTGCGTCCTGGAAGAACGGCGCGAGCAGGAGCGTGCCGATGATCGACAGGTTGAGCAGGATCGGCGCGGCCGCCGCCGTGGCGAAGCGGTTATTGGCGTTAAGGATGCCGGCGAACAAGGTCTCGAGCGAGACCAGCGCCAGATAGGGGAAGGTGATCCGGGTCAACGCCACGGCGAGCTCGAATCGCTCCGGGTCCAAGCCGGGGGCGAGCACGCCGACGACCCAAGGGGTGAAGATCATGGCGAAGGCGAGCAGCGCCAAATTCATGACGATCAGGGCCGCGGCGATCTGGTCGGCGAACAATTTGGCCGCGGGAAGCCCCGCCTGCTCCAAGGTGCGCGCATAGGCCGGCACGAAGGCCGCGGCGAAGGCTCCTTCGGCGAAGATGGCGCGGAAATGGTTGGGCAGCCGGAATGCCACGAAAAAGGCGTCGGCGACGGGGCCGGCGCCGAGGATCGCCGCCATCACGACGTCGCGGACGAACCCTGAGAGGCGCGAAACGAGGGTCAGCCCGCCGACAGTGGCAATGCGCCTGATCATGCTCGGTTACGGGCCTTCACGCCCCCTCCCCGCTGGCGGAGAGAGGTAAATGAATTTCCGGACCTTGACCATGCTTCCTCTGGGCGCAAGCAGGCCTTGCCGCGGCCCCTGCGCGTCCGGCCCATGCTCTTTCCCTAGAGTGGGCAACGGAGACGTCGCCCACCCTACGAGAGGGGGTAGCGTGAGCACAGCTTAAGAGGCGCTCGGCGCGCGGGCGTAGGTTTTGCCCCTCCCAGCGGCTGTGGATTGGGCTCGCAACAGGCGAATTTCCTCGACGGCGATAGCAAAACGGCGATATTGGCGCTAAGTTTGCAAAAGGGTGCGCGCGTTACTCAATTCCGGGGCGATCATGAAACATCCAGCGGCAGTTGCAGTCTTGCTCACGGCCTTCCTCCTGGCGGCCTGCGATCAAACTGAAAAGACCACCGACGAAACCACGCAGGAGCCGGGCGCCGAGGAGCCGGCCGAGCAGCCTGGCGAGACGGTAGTCGAAGAAGAAGTCGACGTGATCGAGGAAACCATCGTCGTGCCGCCGACGGTCTCGGAGGACGCCCCGACCGAGCCGCATATGGGCGAGCCGCCCTCCCCGTCGCAGCCGCAGCCGGTCTATCCCGACGGCGAGCCGGGCGCGGCGGAACCGGACGATGCCGCGCAGACGGATGAACCTGCCGGCGAGATGGTGGTGGAAGAGGAGATGGAGGCGGTCGAGGAGACCATCGTGGTGCCGCCCACGGACTCCGAGGATGCCCCGGCCGAACCGCATATGGGCGAGCCACCGTCGCCGTCACAACCGCAGCCGGTCTATCCGGACGGAGCGCCGGAAGGGCTGTAGCCGAACCGCCTCAGTAGTCGACCTTGACCAGGTAGAGGCCGCAAGCCGGCGCCACCGGGCCGCAAGCAGCGCGGTCGCGGGCTTCGAGCGCGCTCTTGAGGTCGCGCGCGATCCATTTCCTCGCGCCCACCAGTTTGAGCGAACCCACCATCGAGCGCACCTGGTTGTGCAGGAAAGAGCGGGCCGAGGCCTCGATCCCGATCTCCTCGCCGTCCCGGCGCACGGAGAGCCGGTCCAGGGTCTTTACCGGCGAAGCCGCCTGGCATTCGGAAGAGCGGAAGGTCGAGAAATCGTGCTGGCCGGTCAAGACTTGCGCCGCCTCATGCATGGCGGCGTCATCGAGTGCGTGCACCACATGCCACGCGCGGTTGCGGTCGAGCGCCAGCGGACCGCGGCGGCTGACGATGCGATAGCGGTAGTGCCGCGCGGTCGCCGAGAAGCGGGCATGGAAATCTTCCGCCGCGTAATCGCAATCGAGCACGCTGACCGGATCGGGTCTGAGCTGCGCATTCAGCGCATCCCGCACTTTGTGGGTTGACCAGTCCTTGGCGAGATCGAAATGCGCCACCTGGCCAAGCGCGTGCACGCCCGCATCGGTGCGGCCGGCCCCGCGCGGGACGATCTCTTCGCCTGAGAACGCCTTGATGGCTTCGGCGAGCCGCCCCTGCACCGAGGGGCCGTTCTCCTGCAACTGCCAGCCGACAAAGGGTGTGCCGTCATATTCGAGGATGAGCTTGTAGCGCGGCATGCCGATCACTCAAGTGGCGTTCGGGCGCGCAAGGGCACACCGCGGAGGAAGGTTTCGGCTGACATCGGCTTCTTGCCGGCGCGCTGTACCTCGGTGAGTCGCACCGCACCTTCGCCGCAGGCAATGGTCAGATGCTCGTCGAGCACGGTGCCGGGCGCGCCCGAAATCTCCACCGGAGTCGAGCGGAGCGCCTTGATGCGCTCGCGCTTGCCGTTGATCCCGAGCTCGAACCAGGCGCCCGGATAGGGCGAAAGCCCGCGGATCATGTCCTGCACCTCTCCCGCCGGGCGCGACCAGTCGATGCGCGTTTCGGCGGGGCCGATCTTTGCGGCATAGGTGGCGCCCGCTTCAGCCTGCGCGCGGCAATCGAGCTCTCCCCGCTCCAGCGCGGCGAGCGCCTCCACCATCAGCCGCGCGCCGCGCTCGGCCAGCACGTCATGCAGCTCGCCGGCGGTCTCGTCGCGGCCGATCGGCACGCGAATTTCGAGGCACACGGGCCCTTCGTCGAGCCGCTCGGTGATGCGCATGATGCAGGCGCCGGTCTCGCTGTCCCCCGCCATGATGGCGCGGTTGATGGGGGCGGCGCCCCGCCAGCGCGGCAGCAGCGAGGCATGCAGATTGAACGCGCCATGCCGGGTGCCCTCCAGAATGGCGTTCGGCAAGATCAGACCGTAGGCCACCACGACCGCGGCATCGGCACCGAACGCGCGGAAGCGGTCCTGCTCCTCCGCGTGCTTGAGGCTTGCGGGCGTGCGCACTTCGAGGCCAAGTTCTTCGGCGGCCGTCTGCACGGATGATTTGCGCAAGGCCATGCCGCGTCCCGCCGCGCGGGGCGGCTGGGTGTAGACCGCGGCGGTCTCGTGTCCGGCCTCCTGGACGGCACGAAGCGTCGGCACCGCGAAATCGGGCGTGCCCATGAAGACGATGCGCATCGGCATAACCACTTATGTCATTGCCCGGCCTGACCGGGCAATCCAGTAACCCCAGGCGGTCACAGACAACTGACGTCGGTGGTTACTGGATTCCTGTATTCACGGGAATGACAAGTTGGGTGGGACGACTAAAGCGCTTCGGCGCGCTTCTGCTTGGTGAATTTCTTCACCACCATGTCACGTTTCAGCCGCGATAGGTAGTCGATGAACAGCACGCCGTTGAGATGGTCGATCTCGTGCTGCACCAGGGTCGACCAAATGCCCTCGAGTTCGGCTTCCTGCTTTAGTCCTTCGAGGTCGATATAGGCGACGCGGGTCTTGGCCGGCCGCTCGATCTCGGCGGTGAATTCCGGAATCGACAGGCAGCCCTCTTCGTGGGTCCGCATCCCGGGGGAGCGATCTAGGATTTCCGGGTTGACCATGACGATCGGCGCCTCGGGCTCGTCGTCCTTGGAAGGGTCCATGACGATCAGCCGCCGCGAAATGCCGATTTGCGGCGCGGCAAGCCCGATGCCGGGCGCGTCGTACATGGTGGCGAGCATGTCGCCGGCAAGCTGGCGCAGCGCCTCGTCGACGCGCTCGACGGCCACGGCCTCCTTGCGCAGGATCGGATCGGGGATGGTGATGATCGGCCGGATTTTCATGGAAGGGCTGAAATAGGGTTGCGGCGGAGCCCGGTCAATATGTTCCTGCTTTGGTCTGGCTGGGCCGAATCAGTCTATCTTGCGCCCATGCTGATGGAGCCACTTCGGATCGGCAGCGTCACGCTCGACCCGGCCATGATCTGGCTGGCGCTGGCCGGAGCCGCCGTGCTGGCGCTGCTGCTGCTCGCCATCGCGCTGATCGTGCATATGCGCGGGCGGCGGCGCGAGGCTACCGCGCAGGAGGCGCAACTCACCGAGCTGAAGGTTCGGTTGCAGACCTTCGCCGAGATCAGCGTCAGTCGGCACGGCGATTTCGCCCGCGCCGTCAACGAGCGGCTCGACCGCATGACGCACCGGGTCGGCAGCGACCTCAACGAGACCTCGCGCAAGACGCATGAATCGATCTCGAAGCTCAACGAGCGGCTGGCGGTGATCGACACGGCGCAGAAGAACCTGACCGACCTCTCGACCAATATGGTCTCCTTGCAGGAGATCCTCGCCAACAAGCAGGCACGCGGCGCCTTCGGCCAGATGCGTATGGAGACCATCGTCCAGGACGGGCTGCCCAAGGGCGCCTTCACGTTCCAGGCGACGCTCTCGAACGGCAAGCGGCCCGATTGTCTCCTGCATATGCCGAATGCGCAGGCCGGCGTGGTGATCGACGCCAAGTTTCCGCTGGAAGGCTTCGAGGCGTTCCGTACCGCGCGCGTGGCCGAAGAAAAGAAGGAGGCGGCGCGCCGGGTCCGGACCGATGTCGGGCGTCATATCGATGCCATGGCCGAGCGCTATTTCATCGCCGGCGAAACGCAGGATACCGCCATCCTGTTCGTTCCGTCGGAGGCGATCTATGCCGATCTCTGCGAGCATTTCTCCGACCTGGTGCAGAAGGCGCATCGCGCGCGCATCGTGATCTGCGCGCCGAATATGCTGATGCTGGCCGTGCAGACCATGCAGGCGATCCTCAAAGACGTGCAGATGCGCGAGCAGGCCCATCTCATTCAGCGCGAGGTGACGAAGCTGATGGACGACATGGGCAGGTTGCGCGAGCGCGTGCTCGACCTTCAGCGCCATTTCGGCCAGACCAATCAGGACATCGAGAAGATTCTCACCTCCTCGGACAAGATCGCCGCGCGGGGCCGCAAGATCGAGGGCATGGAGTTCGACGAGGCGCCGGCGGCCGTTGAGCAGGCGAACGCCCCCTCACCCGCCCCGGCTCTCGCCGCCGCGCCATCTCCCGCAAGGGGAGAGAGCAAAGCGCGCTTACGCGGAATGGAGCGCAGCCCGGTCGGCGGTTACCGCCAGCCCGACCTGCTGGCGAAGGAGCCATGAACCCGACTCCGCCTCCGCTCGGCAGCGGCCTCGTGCTCGATCAGATTCTGGTCGGCGGCGCGGCCAGCCTGCTCAATCTGATCATCCATGCGATGCTGCTAGGCTTTGTGGTCTGGACGGCGCGAAACCTCCAGACGAGAGACACGTTCGTCCCGGCCTTCCTGCAATACACCGTAATGATCGTGGCGACCGGAACGCTGCTCGTGGCCGGACATTTGTTCGAAGTTGTGGTTTGGGCCGTCACCTACGACCTGGTGGGAGCGGCCCCGCCCGACTCCGATCTGCTGTATTTCGCCTTCGGGAATTATACCACTCTCGGTTATGGCGACATCACCCCGGTCGAAGGCTGGCGGCTGCTCGGACCGATGACGGCGCTGAACGGCATCATGCTGATCGGCTGGTCGACGGCGCTCGTCATCGAGCTCTTGCGCCGCGCCGGACACGCGGCCCGGGACACCTCCCAGGCCGGCAACGCCACGTCCTAAGGACCTGACTCGGGCAGGACCGGAGCGCCCGGCCTCTCTCTTCGCCGCCAAGCCGCGAGCAGCCCGTGCTTGGGCGCGAACAGCAAGGCCAGGACGAAGGCCGCCGCCTGCACCAGGACGATGGCAGCTCCGGTCGCCGCGTCCATGTGAAAGCTGACGATGGTGCCGAGCGCGGCGGCGACGAGCGCCACGGCGACGGCGATCGGCAACATGCGCTCGAAGCGGTCGGTCAAGAGATAGGCGGTGGCGCCCGGCGCGATCAGCATGGCGATCACCAGAATGATGCCGACCGCCTTCAGCGCGCTGACAATGGTGAGCGAGAGCAGGATCAAGAGGCCGTAATGCAGTGCGCGCACCGGCAGGCCGATGGCGCGGGCCTGGTTCGGATCGAAGCAATAGAGCAGCAGATCGCGCCGCTTCACGAGCACGATCAGCAGCGTGCCGCCGGCAACGATCGCCGTCTCAACCAGATCGCGCACCGAAACGCCGAGCACATTGCCGAACAGGATGTGGTTGAGGTGCTGGTCCGTGTCGATCTTGGCGAACAGCACGAGGCCGAAACCGAACATACCCGAGAACACCACGCCCATGACGGTGTCCTGCTTCACCCGGCTGTTTTCGCTCAGATAGCCGGTAAACAATGCGCAAGCGAGGCCGGCGGCGAAGGCGCCGACGGCGAGCGGCAGGGCCAGCACATAGGCGATGACGATGCCGGGCAGCACCGCATGCGAGATGGCGTCGCCCATCAAGGACCAGCCCTTCAATACGAGATAGCAGGAGAGCACCGCGCAGACTGCGGCGACCAGCAGCGCTACGGCGAGCGCGCGCTGCATGAAGGGGTAGCTCAGCGGGCCGGCGACCCAATCGATGAGGATCGTCATGCGGCGGCCTCTTCCGGTGCGAGGCGGCGGCGGCGGGCGGCGATCAGCCCGTGCTTCGGCGCGAAATAGAAGGCGGCGAGGAACACCAGGGTCTGGAGAGTGACGATCACCCCGCCGGTGGCGCCGTCGAGGAAATAGCTGAGATATGCGCCGGCGAAACTGGTGACGGCGCCGAGCGCGACCGCGATCACGAGCAGCCAGCCGAAGCGATCGGTGAGCAGATAGGCGGTGGCGCCCGGCGTCACCACCATGGCTATGACGAGGCAAGCGCCGACGGTCTGGAGCGCCGCCACGGTGCAGGCGCTGAGCAGGGTGAAGAACACGATCTTGAGCAGGCGGGTGTTGATGCCGATCGATCGCGCATGGTTCTCGTCGAAGAACGTCACCATCAGGTCCTTCCAGACGAACAGCAGGACCGCCAGCGACACGGCGGCGATGACCACCACCTGGAACGCGTCCTCGTCGGAGATGGCGAGGATGTTGCCGAGCACGATGGTCTGGATCGGCACCGAGGCCGGCCAGATCGAGGCCATCAACAGGCCGAGCGCGAACAGCGTGGTGAACACTAGGCCGATCACTGCGTCCTCGCGCAGCCTTGTATGCGCCTTGACAAACGTCATGCCGAGCGCGGCGAGAATCCCGGCGAAGAAGGCGCCGATGGCGAACGGCGCGCCGATGATATAGGCCGCGGCCACGCCCGGCACGATCGAGTGCGCCAGCGCGTCGCCCATCAGGGACCAGCCCTTGAGCATGAGATAGGCGGAAAGGAAGGCGCAGACCGCGCCGACCAGAGCGCTGACCCACATCGCCTTAAGCAGGTAGTCGTAGCCGAACGGGACGAAAAGTTCGGCGAGGGTTGCGCTCATTTCTTGCCGGCGTCGCGTGTACCGTTCTCGGCCTCTTTGCGCCGGCGCGGCTTGTCGCCGTAGAACACCAGCGGACGCTCGTCATCGGTCAGCACCATGACCTTGCGCGCATCGTCGTCCTCGTGCAGGGCAGGGCCGCCGAGCTCGAAATTGCGCAGCGCGCCGCCGAAGGCGAGCTCGAGATTCTTCTGGGTGAACACCTCGGCGGTGGGGCCGGCGGCGAGCACCTTGCGGTTGACCAGCACCACCTCGTCGCAGAAATCGGGCACGCTGCCGAGATTATGGGTGGAGACCAGCATCAGCTTGCCCTCCGCCCGCATTTCCCGGAGCAGACCTATGATGGCGGCTTCGGTCTTCACGTCGACGCCGGTGAAGGGCTCGTCGAGCAGGATGATGCTGCCTTCCTGCGCAAGCGCGCGCGCGACGAACACGCGCTTGCGCTGGCCGCCGCTCAATTCGCCGATCTGGTGATCGCGGTAGGCGGATAGTCCCACCCGCTCGAGCGCCTCGGCGACCTTGATGCGGTCGCTGCGGGATGGGTTGCGCAGGAAGTTCATATGGCCGTACCGACCCATCATCACCACGGTCTCGACCAGCACCGGAAAGTTCCAGTCGACCTCCTCGCTCTGCGGCACATAGGCGACGATGTTCTGTTTGAGCGCCTGCTCGACCTTCATGCCGCACAGCCTCACCTCGCCGGAGCTCGGGCGGATGAAGCACATGATCGCCTTGAAGATGGTCGACTTGCCGCTGCCGTTCG
>JAWOJH010000032.1:0-2761 GCA_046481725.1 Methyloceanibacter sp.
AGCGGCGAACGGCTCGACCTGATCGTCGACTATCTGACCTATGTGGCGGTGCCGGCCTACGCCTTGGCCATGGCGCCGGTCCTGCCGGAGGCGGCACGGCTGCCGGCCGCCGCCGCCGTCCTGCTGTCCAGCCTGTTCCACGCCGCCGATCGCCACAGCAAGACCGAGGAGGGCTATTTCGTCGGCTTTCCGGCCATTTGGAATGTGATCCTGCTCTATCTATTCGCCCTCGGGCTTGCACCCTGGGCTTCGCTCGCGCTCGTTGTCCTGTTTGTGGTCCTCACCTTCGTGCCGATCCTTGCGGTGCACCCCTTCCGTGTCACGCGCCTGCGTCCGTTCACCTGCCTCGTCACCGCGCTCTGGGTATTCGCCGCGGCGATGGCCGTGGCCAATCCCTTTCCTTCGCCTGCCTGGGTGCAGGCGCTGCTGCTGGCGACGGCGCTTTACCTCGCAGGCTTGGGGTTCTGGCGCGCCGTCTTTGAGCGCCAGCCGGGCTAGGGCCCCGTCTTGCCCATGGACCTTGCCGGGGCGCTGCGCTATTAGCTCTCGCCGAACCACAAGATCACGCCGTTAGCACGCCGACTTCCCGAAACATGCTCGAACTCCTGACCGATCCGCACGTCTGGGCAAGCTTCATTGCCTTGAGCGCAATGGAGATCGTGCTCGGCATCGACAATATCGTCTTCATCTCGGTGATGGTGCAGCGCCTGCCGCCGGAGCAGCGGCTATGGGCACGCCGGGTGGGGTTGAGCCTGGCGCTGATCTTCCGGATCGTCATGCTCGCCGGCATCGTCTGGTTCATCCACATGACGACGCCGATCTTCTCGGTCGGCGAGTACCACTTCTCCTGGCGCGACCTCGTGCTGCTTGCCGGCGGCCTGTTCCTGCTGGTGAAAGGCACGCGCGAGATCCATCACAATATCGAGGGCGACGAAGAGAATGGCGGCCAGGTCGTCACCAACACGCTGAGTTCGGCAATTGTCCAGATCGCCCTGATCGACCTTGTCTTCTCGGTGGATTCGATCATCACCGCTGTCGGCATGGCCGATCATATCGAAGTGATGATCGCTGCGGTGATGGTGGCGATCGCGGTGATGTATTTCGCGTCCGGCCCGGTTGCGTCCTTCATCGAGCGCTACCCGACCACCAAGATGCTGGCGCTCTCTTTCCTGCTCTTGATCGGCGCGGCGCTGGTCGCCGACGCGTTCCACTTCCACATTCCGCGTGGCTATATTTACTTCGCCATGGCCTTTTCCGGCGCGGTCGAGGCAATCAACGTGATGATGCTGCGCAACCGGCGGCGCGCGGCGGCGCAAGCCAAGGCCGAGCGGCAAGCCGAGAGCGCGCCTAAATCACCTTAACTTTGTCACGCAATTTGCTTCGGTCGGCCCAAGTTTGACCGCCTTTGCACGACGCTATCCACGCTATGCCATGCGACAGTTTCAAGACTAAAGGGGAAGCGATGAAGATCGGAGCATTCGTGGTGGTGGCGAGCCTCGCGCTGCCTGCAACCGCAACACTGGCCGAGCCGGTGACCCTCGCCGGCGATGAATTGCGCCAGGCGATCAGCGGCAAGACCGTCTATCTCAACATTTCGGGTTTCGAGCTGCCGATCCGCTACACGGCCAATGGCCGCATGTCCGGCAAGATGGGCACCGTGGCGGCAAGCTTCTCGCGCGGCGATGGCGCCCAGGATCGCGGCAAGTGGTGGGTGACCGGGGACCAGCTCTGTCAGCAATGGACCAGCTGGATGAACAGCAAGGCCTACTGCTACAAGCTGACCCGCAACGGCTCGACCGTACATTGGGCGCGCAACGACGGCCGCTCCGGCACCGCGCGGATTGGCGGCTGACCGAACCGCTAAGCCTGCCGCGGCCCTAACGAGCAAACCCAAATTCGCGAATGACGAGAGCCGCCTCAAGGCGGCTCTTCGTATTTCGATTGCGCGGGCCGTTGCGCGAAAGTCACAAACTCAGGACGAAAGGCATCCGCGTCGAGGTGGCGACTTGCGGGCCGGGTGGCCCATGCTAGAGTGCCACGCTCGTTTTGTGTTGTTGTATCGCCTGCCAGTAGCGTTCGTGTGAGTTGCGTTCGTACCTGTCGCGTGCGTAGCGTTGTCATCAGACTCCAATCATGTAGAGGCGTTGCGGCGCGGCCCGCGGTCTTGGAACCAGTGGCGCGCACAGAACCCCTCCGTCACGCCTAACCTGACCGGGCTTACGCTCAGCGTTGCCCAGCGTCAGATGGGGCCCATTAGCGGCGGACCCATCAACTTCGCCTTCACCCGGCTCAGGCACGCCTCGCTGCGCTTCGCCACCTTGACCGGGGCCAATCTGGAAATGGCCGACCTGTCGGATGCCGATCTCAGCGACGCCAGGCTCGAAGGCGCCAATCTGAGCGGGGCGGATTTGAGCGAAGCGCGGCTCGATCGCGCCGACTTCGCCGGCGCCAGGTTTGGCGCCCTCGAGCCTGGCGTCGCTGAGATCGGCGTCCGACAGGTCGGCCATTTCCAGGTTGGCCCCGGTCAAGGTGGCAAAGCGCAGCGAGGCGTGCCTGAGCCGGGTGAAGGCGAAGTTGATGGGTCCGCCGCTAATGGGCCCCATCTGACGCTGGGCAACGCTGAGCGTGAGCCCGGTCAGGTTAGGCGTGACGGAGGGGCTCTCTGCGCGCCACTGGTTCCAAGACCGCGGGCCGCGCCGCCACGCCTCTACATGATTGGAGTCTGATGACAACGCTACGCCCGCGCCAGGTACGAACGCAA
>JAWOJH010000058.1:0-5595 GCA_046481725.1 Methyloceanibacter sp.
CACCGGAGCTTTTACGGGCTTCATGATGCAGCGCGGCCGCATGGTAATCTGCGGCAATGCCGGCAAGAATCTCGGCGACTCCATGTATGACGGGACGATCTATATCGGCGGCGAGCCGCAGAGCCTCGGGGTCGATGCGGTATGGGGCGAGATGACCGATCTCGACCGGGCGTGGCTGGAGAAGAAGCTCCGCATGTACGATTTGTCGCCGAAGGGCGCCGCCGCCGGTTTCCGCAAGATCGTCGCCGGCAAGCAATTGTGGAACTACGACAACCTCGAACCAACCGAGAAAAAATTGGTGCTCTAGGATGAGAGACGCTGGGCGAGCGACGCGAAAGACCAAGAACGGCAAGGGCAACGGCGCCAAGCAGCCGGCCGAGGCGGAGCGCTTCATTCTCGGCAAGAGCTCGATCTTCACGCCGGAAGTCATCAACGACATCCATGTGAAGTCGGAGCTTGGCCGCTACCGCATGCGCGGCTTCTCGCTGTTCAAGAAGATCCCGCATTGGGACGATCTGACCTTCCTGCCGGGCACGCTCACGCGCTTCGTGATCGAGGGCTATCGCGAGAAATGCGATACCAAGACGATCATCGGGCCAAAGGCGAAGCGGCCGATGGTGCTCGACATCCCGGTCTATGTCACCGGCATGAGCTTCGGCGCGCTGTCCTACGAGGCGAAGATCGCGCTGGCGCGCGGCGCCACCATGGCCGGATCGGCGACCTGCTCGGGCGAGGGCGGCATGATCCCCGACGAGCGGCGCTATTCGATCAAATGGTTCTATCAGTGCATCCAGTCGCGCTACGGCTTCAATCCGCATCACCTCCGCCTTGCCGACGCTTGCGAGTTCTTCATCGGGCAGGGCTGCAAGGTCGGGCTCGGCGGCCATCTGATGGGTCAGAAGGTGACCGACCAGGTGGCCGAGATGCGCTCGCTGCCGGCCGGCATCGACCAGCGCTCGCCGGCGCGCCATCCCGACTGGCTCGGGCCCGACGATCTGGCGCTTAAGATCGAGGAGGTGCGCGAGGCGACCAACTGGGAGATCCCGATCCAGCTCAAGCTAGGCGCCGCGCGGGTCTATGACGATGTGCGCATGGCGGTGAAATGCGGGCCGGACTCCATCTATATCGACGCGATGGAAGGCGGCACCGGCGCCGGTCCGCATATCGCCACCGAGGATACCGGGGTGCCGGGCATCGCCGCGATCCGCCAGGCGCGGCGCGCCATCGACGAACTCGGCAAGCGCGGCGAGATCAGCCTGGTCTATGCGGGCGGCATCAGGAACGGCGGCGACGTGGCCAAGGCGATGGCGCTCGGCGCCGATGCGGTGGCGATCGGCCACTCGGTGCTGATGGCGCTGAACTGCAACAAGGAGATTCCCGAATCCGATTTCGAAAGCGAGATCGGGGTGCCGGCCGGCTATTGCTATCACTGTCATACCGGACGCTGCCCGGTCGGCGTCGCCACGCAGGACCCCGAGCTTAGAAAGCGGCTCGATCCGGACGAGGCGGCCGAGCGCGTCTACAATTTTCTGCACACGCTGACGCTCGAAGCGCAGATGCTGGCGCGCGCCTGCGGCAAGACCTCCGTGCATAGCCTCGAGCCGGAGGATCTTGCGGCGCTGACGATGGAGGCATCGGCCATGGCGCAAGTGCCGCTCGCCGGCACCGATTACACCGTCGGCGTCGAGAACTACCACAAGATCGGATGAGCGGGGGCGGCATGGTCAAACTCGGCAAAAGCGCCAAGCCCGGCAGGGCCGGCAAAAACGGTAAGATCGGCAAGCCCGTCAGGAGGCCGAAGCCGCAGAGCGACGTCGACAAATATCTGAGAGACGCCGCCGGGCTCGATACCGCGCGCGAGAAACAGATCGGCCAGCACATCGGTTATCGTTACGACGTCAATCTGCTTCCCGACTACAGCCGGCTCACGCCCTATCTCCGCGACTATATGGAGTTCATGGGCTGGGACGACCTCAACTGGCTCGAAGACGTGCATATGGGTTACGAGGCCGGCCAGCCCGCCATCTTCGATCGCAATATCAATGGCTGGGTGCGCATCCCCAAGGCGATGAAGCTGCCGGACAATCAGCAGGACCGCGACATGCTGGCGCGCGAACTTCTGGTGCGCTTCCAGACCTCGCCCAATCATCCGCTCAAGGAGCTGAACAAAGCCTACCGCAAATTCTAGACGAACTCGGCTCTACGGAGACACCGTCTTTCGGCTTTCGGCCAACGCCCAATCGGGTTTGAAGGCAACCACATGCACCGTCTCGGGCAGTGCGGGATTGAACAGCCGGTTATGCCAGATCGCGGCCTGGCGGGCGGCATCGTCCCGCTGCAACAGGCGCGCGGAAGCGGGCAGGCGCCAGTGCTGGCCGAACTGCTCGAACTCGAGACAGCAGGCGCTGCCCTCCCTCAGCGCCGCAGCCAGTCCGGCCTCCTCCGGCACCACCGCGAGCAAAACGTCGCTGAAGCTCTCCGGTCGCTGAAAATAGTCCGCCTGCAGAAAGCCGAGCGCCCGTTGATAGACGTCACGCGGATCGGCCGAGCGCTGTACTTGGAAGCGGAAAAAATCGGTGCTCTCCGCCGGATCGCGCGGCAGCAGCAGCACGGTCAGCGCAGGCGCAAGTTCGTTTCCTTTTGCGTCGAGCAGACGCGGACGCATCCCCGGCGAGGGGCGGCCGCCCTGCTGGCGCATGGCGATCTGTCTGAGGCGGCATTGCCAGTCCAGGAAGCGGTCTTTGCGATCTCGTGCGTCCGGTTTCATGGCGTCTCCTGGTGCCAAGGCAAGATAGGGCAAGTCGCGTCGCGACGGAGGCGCCGGTCGGCGCCCAGGCGGCAGATAGGCTGCAAGTCACTGATTTGCGACAGATTTACTTGCAGGAAAACGAATTTCATGTCGGTTGACGGCATATGGGGCACCGCCTAGCATCGGACTGACGATGGCGGAAAGAGCCCTCGGCAGAGGGTGCTTAGGCGATAGCAAGGGCAATTCTGCCCGTGATCATCGAACGAGGTAGGCAGACTTAGCGCATTCGTCCATCGGGGCCCGGCGAAACGGGTCGGAACGACTGGTTTCGCCGGCATTGGGATTAAGGGGGTAACATCACATGGGCGACAACTTAACTGCACTTACAACGGTCTTCACCGAATTCTATTACTGGGTGACGGTCGTCATCATGTTCCTCATCCATGTCGGCTTCTGCATGTATGAGGTCGGCGCCAGCCGCCGCCGCAATCACATCCATACTCTGATGAAGAACACGATGCTGATCCCGCTGGTCACCATCACCTTCTTCTTCTTCGGCTGGTGGATCTACTGGGCGTTTCCGAATGGCCCGTTTATTACCGGCCCGCTACTGACCGAGGCCGCCGCGCCCAACGCGCCGATCTCGGAGACGATGGGAACGAATCTCAGCGACCGGATTACCGGCGTGTTCTGGGCTGCGTTCCTGCTGTTCTCGTGGACGGCGGCTTCGATCGTGTCCGGTGCGGTGATCGAGCGCATCCGTTCCGGCGCGTTCTGGATCATCGCGGTGATGATCGGGTCGGTGACCTGGATCATCGACGCGGCCTGGGGCTGGCATCCCAATGGCTGGATGGTGAAGCTGCTCGGCTATCACGATGCCTATGCCTCGGGCGTGATCCACGGCATTGCCGGCGGTACCGCGCTCGGCGTGATCGTGGTGCTCGGGCCGCGGCTCGGCCGGTTCACCGCCGACGGCAGAGCCAGGGAATTCGTGCCGCATAATCCCTGGCTGGTGACGATCGGCCTGTTCTTGATCTATACCGGCTTCTGGGGCTTCTACGCCGCGTGCAACGTGCCGATCATCTCTCCGGAAACGATCGGCGGCCAGATCACCGGCGAAACCTGGACGGCAACGACCATCTATCTGACGCCGACGACGCTCGGCGCCATCACGGTCAACTTCCTGATGTCGCTGTCGGGGGGTCTCTTGACCGGCTATATCGTCTCGAAGGGCAATCCGTTCTGGACCTATTCGGGCGGTCTCGCCGGCATCATCACGGCATCGGCTGGCAACGACCTGTACCACCCGGTTCAGGCCATGGTCATCGCCGGCGTCGGCACCTACATCGCCTACAAGCTGCATTACTGGGTCGAGAACCGATTCAAGGTCGACGACGCGGTGGGCGCCGTGGCGGTGCACGGCTATGCCGGTGTGGTCGGGCTGATTATCGCCGGCTTCATGCTGTGGGGCTACCCGTCCTCGCCGTTCGAGGGCTATGCCACGATCAATCCGCTCGGCAACACGATCGGGGCCTTCATCATGTTCTTCGTGCTCGGCTTCCTGCCTGCCTGGATCGTATCCAAGATTCTGGATGCGTTCGGCATGCTGCGTGTGCCGCGGCAAGTCGAGCTGATGGGTCTCGACTTCAAGACCTTGGCTGATGAGGAGGCGGCGCGTGCGGACGTGCGGGCCGCGGAGAAGGCACTCGCCTGAGGCGACGGATCGGATAAAGGAGAACGAAGATGGGTAGCACTTGGGCAGTAGACCTCAAGGACATCGGGGCGGTCTATCCCTGGGTCGGCTGGGAAGTGGCGATGGTGCTGGTGGGCGTGGGTCTCTGGCTCCTCTGGCACATCATCCAGCTCAGACAGGAAAAACGTGAATTCGCCGAGGACATCAGGAAGTACGGCAACAAGGAGAGCATCCAAAGAGCTCTCGACGATCATGCAATCTGACCCTGAACGGGTTGGATCAAATGGAAAGCGCCGGCGTCATTCGCCGGCGCTTTCTTTTTTGGGCGTCTAAGCCGCCCTTGTCCCGCCGCTAGCAGTCGAGCGTGTTGGCCCGCTCCCAGCCGGTCAGGTGCCGCGTGTAGTCGTTCCACTCGCGCATCTTGAGCTTGACGTAGGAGTCGACGAATTCGTCGCCGAGCTCGCGGCGCAGCAGCTGCGATTTCGCCGTCAGCCGCAGCGCATCGAGCAGGTTCAGCGGCAGCCTCCTGGTGTCGGCCGGCGCCTTATGGCCCTCCGCATACATGTCGAGATGCAGCGGCTTGCCCGGGTCGGTGCCCTTGGCGATGCCGTCGAGACCGGCCGCCAGCAAGGCGGCAGGCAGCAAATAAGGATTGGCGGCGCCGTCGCCGAGCCGGAACTCGAAGCGGCCGCCGCCGGGGATCCGGATCATGTGGGTTCGGTTGTTGCCGGTATAGGTCACCGTGTTCGGCGACCAGGTGGCGCCGGAGGTGGTGACCGGCGCGTTGATGCGCTTGTAGGAATTGACGGTCGGATTGGTGATCGAGCAGATGTCCTGCGCGGCATCCATCACCCCGCCGATGAAATTGTAGGCGTGGCGCGACAGCCCGAGCCCGTCCTTGCCGTCTTCGAAAGCGTTCTTGTCTCCGTTCCACAGCGACACATGCACGTGGCAGCCCGAGCCGGTGAGATTGGCGAAGGGCTTGGGCATGAAGGTCGCCCGCAGGCCGTGCTTCTCGGCGATCGCCTTCACCATATATTTGAAGAAAGCCATCCGGTCGGCGGTGACCAGCGCGTCGTGATATTGCCAGTTCATCTCGAACTGGCCGTTGGCGTCCTCGTGGTCGTTCTGATAGGGCCGCCAGCCCAGTTCG
>JAWOJH010000093.1:0-19338 GCA_046481725.1 Methyloceanibacter sp.
TACCGGGGATCGACGACATCATCCTGTTCCACCGGCTGAAGCGCGAGCAGATGCAGACGATCGTCGAAATCCAGCTCGGCCGGCTCCGGAAGCTCCTGGAGGATCGCAAGATCGTCATCGATCTCGACGATGCGCCCCATATGCTCGCGCTTCAGCCGGTGGAACAGGATGATCTCGTCGACCCGGTTCAGGAACTCGGGCCGGAAATGCCCGCGCACCACTTCCATCACCTGCTCGCGCACGGCGTCCGAGTCCTCGCCCTCCGGCTGGTTGACCAGATATTCCGAACCGAGATTGGAGGTCATGATGATGAGCGTGTTGCGGAAGTCGACGGTGCGGCCCTGGCCGTCGGTGAGGCGGCCGTCGTCGAGCACCTGGAGCAGCACGTTGAACACGTCGGGGTGCGCCTTCTCGATTTCGTCGAACAGGATCACCTGATAGGGCCTGCGGCGCACGGCCTCGGTGAGCACGCCGCCCTCTTCATAGCCGACATAGCCGGGGGGCGCGCCGATCAGCGGGGCGACAGAGTGCTTCTCCATGAACTCGCTCATGTCGATGCGGATCATGGCGTGCTCGTCGTCGAACAGGAATTCGGCCAGCGCCCGGGCGAGCTCGGTCTTGCCGACGCCGGTGGGGCCGAGGAACATGAACGAGCCCATCGGCCGGTTCGGGTCTTGCAGGCCGGCGCGTGAGCGGCGCACCGCGGTGGACACGGCCTGCACCGCCTCCTCCTGCCCCACCACGCGCTTGGCAATCTGCGTCTCCATCTGCAACAGCTTCTCGCGCTCGCCCTCCAGCATCTTGTCGACCGGAATGCCCGTCCAGCGCGAGACCACGCCGGCAATCAGGTCGGGCGTCACCGCTTCCTGAGCCAGGACGCCGCCCTTGGCCTCCGTCTCCTCCATCTGCTTCAGCTTGGCTTCAAGGTCTGGGATCACCCCATAGGCGAGCTCGCCGGCGCGGGCGAGGTCGCCGCGGCGCTGCGCCTGCTCCAGCTCGATGCGGGCGGCGTCGAGCTGTTCCTTCAGCTTCTGGGCGCCGGCAAGCTTCGCCTTCTCCTCCTGCCAGCGCTGGCTGAGCACACTCGCCTGCTCCTCCAGATTGGCGATCTCCTTCTCGAGCTTGGCCAACCGGTCCTTGGAGGCGGAATCCTTTTCCTTCTTCAGCGCCTCGCGCTCGATCTTGAGCTGCATCAGGCGCCGGTCGAGCTCGTCTAGCGCCTCGGGCTTGGAGTCGACCTGCATGCGGAGCCGCGAGGCCGCCTCATCGACCAGGTCGATCGCCTTGTCGGGCAGGAAGCGGTCGGTGATGTAGCGATTGGACAGGGTGGCGGCGGCGACCAGAGCGGCATCGGAAATGCGTACGCCGTGATGCAGCTCGTATTTCTCCTTGAGGCCGCGCAGGATGGAGATGGTGTCCTCCACCGTCGGCTCGGGCACATAGACCGGCTGGAAGCGCCGGGCGAGCGCCGCGTCCTTCTCCACATGCTTGCGGTATTCGTCGAGCGTGGTGGCGCCGACGCAATGCAATTCCCCGCGCGCGAGCGACGGCTTGAGCAGATTGGACGCATCCATGGCGCCGTCGGCCTTGCCGGCGCCGACCAGAGTGTGCATCTCGTCGATGAACAGGATGATCTGGCCGCCCGCCGCCTCGATCTCCGACAGCACGGATTTCAGCCGCTCCTCGAACTCGCCGCGATATTTGGCGCCGGCGATCAGCGAGCCCATGTCGAGCGAAAGCACCTTCTTGTCCTTCAGGCTTTCCGGCACGTCGCCCTGCACGATGCGATGCGCCAGCCCCTCGACGATCGCCGTCTTGCCGACGCCCGGCTCGCCGATCAGCACCGGGTTGTTCTTGGTGCGGCGCGACAGCACCTGGATGGTGCGGCGGATCTCCTCGTCGCGGCCGATCACCGGATCGAGTTCGCCCTTGGCCGCGGCTTCGGTAAAGTCGCGGGTATATTTCTTCAGCGCATCGTAAGCCTGCTCGGCGCCGGCCGAGTCCGCGGTGCGGCCCTTGCGCAGATCGTTGATGGTTTGATTGAGCGCCTGCGGCGTCACGCCTGCGTCGCTCAGAATGCGTCCGGATTCGGCTTCCTTGCTCATGGCCAGGGCCTGGAGCACGCGCTCCACCGTAACGAAGCTGTCGCCCGCCTTTGCCGCCATCTGCTCGGCCTGGTCGAGCACCCGCGCCAAGGCCGCGGCCATATGAGGCTGGGAGGCGCCGCCGCCGGAGACCTTGGGCAGCTTGGACAGCGCCGTCTCGGTCTTCTCCAGGGCCAGTTTGGCGTTGCCGCCGGCGCGATCGATCAGCCCGGCGGCGAGCCCCTCGGGATCGTCCAGCAGCACCTTCAACAGATGCTCCGGGGTGATCTGCGGGTTCCCCTCGCGCACGGCAAGCGTCTGCGCTGATTGCAGGAATCCCTTCAGGCGGTCGGAAAGCTTCTCGAAATCCATGACTTCGTCCCCTCTGGGTCTGGCGGGCGATGAGGGCGGGCGGCGGGAATCTGAGCGCTATAGCGTAGCCACGTTAACGGACATATAGCGCCGGGAATCCTGGGGAAAAAGGGGGAACCTGCATCGGCCGCCGACGCATTTTGCCCCCGCCTTGCAATTGACGCAGATCAGGCGCAGCCTGACCCGGGGGGAACGAAGTGAACATCACTCTTCCGCACAAATCGGCCCGGTCCCGCAATGGGGCAGGGGCCGGCGCGGCCATCGCCAACCCTGGGCAGGAAGCGCAGGAAGCGCACAGGGGTGTGACCGAGACCCCGGAGACGTTCCACTTCGTCATGATCAAGCCGTCGCACTACGACGACGATGGCTATCCGATCCAGTGGCTGCGCTCGGCAATTCCTTCGAACACCTTGGCCTGCCTTTTCGCGCTTGCCGACGATGCGCGGCGGCGGCGCGTGCTCGGCCCCGATGTCGAGTTGAAACTGCATACCTATGACGAGACCAACCGGCGGGTGCGTCCGGCGCGGATCATGCGCATGATCCGCAAGCAAGGCGGCAAGGCCCTGATCGGGCTGGTCGGGGTGCAGTCGAACCAGTTCCCGCGCGCCGTGGACCTGGCCCGGCCGTTCATCGAAGCCGGATTTCCAGTGTGCATCGGCGGCTTTCACGTTTCAGGCTGCATTTCCATGCTGGACGAGATGCCGCCTGAAATGAAGGCGGCGCAGGCGCTCGGCATATCCTTCTTCGCCGGCGAGGCCGAGGAGCAGCGGCTCGATCAAGTGCTGCGCGACGCCCGGAACGGCACATTGGCCCCGCTCTATAATTACATGAAGGAGCTGCCGGCGCTCGCCGGCGAACCGCCGCCGATCCTGCCGCGCGAGCATGTGCGCCGGACAGCCGGATCGCTTTCAAGCATCGATCTCGGCCGCGGCTGCCCCTATCAGTGTTCGTTCTGCACGATCATCAACGTGCAGGGGCGCAAGAGCAGATTTCGCTCGGCCGACGATTTGGAGCGGCTCGTGCGCGAGAACGTGGCCCAAGGCATCAAGCGCTTCTTCATCACCGACGATAATTTCGCCCGCAATCGCGACTGGGAAAAGCTGGTCGACCGGCTGATCGAGCTGCGCGAAGAGGGACTGAACATCGGCTTCACCATCCAGGTCGATACGCTCTGCCACCGCATCCCGAACTTCATCGAGAAGACCACCGCGGCTGGCGTGCGCCGGGTCTTTATCGGGCTCGAGAACATCAATCCCGACAATCTGCTCGCGGCGAAGAAGCGGCAGAACAAGATCACCGAGTATCGCTACATGTTGCAGAAATGGCGCGAGCACGGTGCCCTGACCTATGCCGGCTATATTCTCGGCTTCCCGGGGGATACGAAGGACTCGATCCTGCGCGACATCGAAATCATCAAGCGGGAGCTGCCGCTCGATATCCTGGAATTCTTCTTCCTCACTCCCCTGCCCGGCTCGGAGGACCATAAGGTCCTGCTCGGCAAGGGCGATTGGATGGACCCGGATCTGAACAAATACGATCTGGACCATCGCGTAAGCCGTCATCCGAAAATGTCGGATGGCGAGTGGGAGGACGCCTATGCGGCCGCGTGGCGGGCCTATTACACGCCGGAGCACGTGCGTTCCATCCTGCGCCGCGTCGCCGCCAACACGCGGGGCCGTCCGTCGACCACGCTTTCGACCATCCTGTGGTTCTATCTCATGATCGCGTTCGAGGGCGTGCATCCGCTCGAGGGGGGCGCGTTCCGCATGAAGTTCCGGCGCGACCGGCGGCACGGCCTGCGGCGTGAAAACCCCCTGATCTTCTATCCGCGCTATCTCGGCGAGATCCTCCGCAAGGCGTGGGGCTATTGGGGCGTCTACCGGCAGCACAAGCAGATTTTGCAAGAGTGCCTGAACGCGCCGGATCGCTGGACCTACAGCGATCTCGCCATCGCGCCGCCGCTGGCGGAGGAGCTGGATACGCTCGAACTGTATAGCGGCACGCGCGGCGGCGAAGCCGCCGTGGCCAAGAAGCGCAAGGAAGATTGGGCCCGCGAGTCGCTGCGCGCCAGCCCGTGAAGTTCATCGCCCGCGCCCGCTTAGCCTCGCCCGTCCAGGGCCGGGCACGCGACCCGGGCGACAATCCCCGGAAAACACCCCTACATCCGGAAGTTGCCTGATCCTCCGATTACAGGCCACTATGCGCCTTGGGAGGATTCGCAACTTTGAGCCAGTTGCTCATTTCCAAATACCTGAATGAGCTATCTGATCTCCGCCGCGTGTCAGGCACGGCGCGCGAATCCGTCGTGCGCGAGGCTTTCAAGACGCTGCTTAAGGATTGGGGCCGCTCGCGTGACCTGATCTTCGTTCCAGAGTACGAGCATGAAACGCTGACCAAGGACCGTCGCTATATCGACGGCGCACTGCTGCATGAATTGCGCGTGCCCTTCGGCGATTGGGAGGCCAAGGACGAAAAGGACAATCTCGACGACGAGATCGAGTTCAAGTTCAGGCGCGGCTATCCCCAAGACAACATCATCTTCGAGGACTCGCGCGAAGCGGTCCTCGTCCAGAACAAGCAGGAGGTGATGCGCTGCGGCGTCGATGACGTTGCGCAACTGGAAAAGTTGCTGGGCCTGTTTTTTGGGTATGAGCGCGCCGAGATTGCAGAGTTTCGCAAGGCGGTCGAGCAGTTCAAGACCGACCTTCCAGCGGTGCTTGCAGGTCTACGTGCAATGAAAATCGTTGAGGCCATGCGGGCGGAAAAGCGGTAGAGCAGTGTCGGCGCCTAAGGGCCGCCGAGTAAGGACCAAAACACGTCCTCCGTTCTACCCTTCGTCGCCTTCTCTGTCACCGAACGCCTCGAATGGGCGCTCACGCTAGTCGCCGAATACTCGCTCCCGCAGCCCCTGCTGTGGTTCAGAGACGGTCCGACGCTCGCCTGCTGCTATGTGTGTGAGCGACCTCGATTGATCCTGTCTGGGTCTTCGACCACATTCTCCTGCACGAATTGATTCATCTGACGGTGACGTCGCGTATGGTGAACGGCAAGCAGACGGCGCATCCGCCAGAGTTCTGGGACTTGGAACAGAGTTCCAGGAACCATAACCGTGGATGGCCGGGACAAGCCCGGCCACGACAGTTAAGGATGCTGAGGATAAGCGCGCGGGCGCGCTCGCTTGGTGCCGGGCTTTGGCGCATCATCGCCCCCATGAGCACTCCCCGCCAAGGCGACTTTTTCCAGAGCGACGAACAGCCCGAACTGTTCGACGATGAGTCGCATACGCCCACCTACCATCCTAAGCCGGACGAGGTGCGCGCGGAGCTGCACCGGATCCTCGCGGAGGCGCGGGGCGCCGCGAAGCTACCCTGGGATGCGCCGACGCTGTCCCTCTACCAGACCATCTTTCCGCAGATGACGCGCTGTCTCCCCGAAGCGGAGGCGGAGCAGCTCTGCTTCGCGTTCGAGCAGGAGATGGAACGGCTCAAGGCCGCCTGATCTCGACGAGCCGCCCTCTCCCTCGTGGGGAGAGGAAACGTGGAAAGGCTGAACAGCCTAGCTCACTTGGTCGGTGGTTTCGTCGGCGGCGGCAGATTCCGGCTGATCGGAACCGTTTTCGCCGCTCTCGCGCCCGTTGCCGCCATGGCGCCGCTGGTCGCGTCCGCCTGCCTCGCGCCCGCCGCCATGATGTTCGCGATCGCCGGAATGGCGCCGCTGGTCCTGGCTGCCGGCGCCCGGCTCGCCGCTTTCGGCGGCGAACTCTTCGTCGCCTTCGTCAGAGTTGAAGCGCGACGGACGGAACGAGCCGCCATTGGGTTCGCCCGGCTGGCCGCCTTGCGGCGCGCCCATCTGGGTCTGCGCCGCCATGATGATGCGATTGTAATGCTCGGCGTGCTGGAGATAGCTCTCCGCCATGACCATGTCGCCGGAGGCGAGCGCGTCGCGGGCGAGCGACATATATTTCTCGGCGACATGCGCCGCGGTGCCCCTGATCTTCACGTCGGGCCCGTTCGATTCGTAGCTCCGCGCCAAGGGATTTTGGGGCTTACGGCCACCTCGGCCACGACCCCTGCGATTCTGCTGTCCTTGCCTCATTTCCTTCTATTCTCTGCTGGCGGGGGGCTCGAACGCCAACCCTCGCATGGCTTCCCTGCTCACTTCCTTCAAGCCAGACCCGGGCCTAAACGCGGAGTTCGCGTCCGGAACGCCGGACCGGTGCTGCCTTAAAAGTTCTTCTTGTCTTGTATGAGCGAAACTTCCGGCGCCTCGCGTCGAGTGAGCCCTTCACCAGCGCCGGCCAACCTCAATCTGATGGGCGGTTGAGCGTATCCCGAACGTCCCGAGAGGCGGGGTGAGCCTTGCAATCGAGGTTCAGAAGATCCGCTCGCGTTGCCTTGCAACCGGCCGCGCGCCGCTTTAGCGCGAATGGCCGAATGGTCGTCTCCTGTGTCCGAACCTAACCTGAACATGGCGGCGTTCCAAGCGATTTTTTGGCCGTCCTGGGTGCTCACCGCCGGGCCACCACCACGCGGGGCCGGCCGGCCAAATCCGGCTTTATGGCCTCCACGGTAAGCCCGGCCCGGCCAAGGATTTCCGCCACCGAGGTGCCTTGAGCCGGGCCGATTTCGAGCAGCAGCCTGCCTTGCCCGGCCAGCGCCAGCGGCGCGCCCGCGGCGATGCGCCGATAGGATTGGAGGCCGTCCGCGCCGCCATCGAGCGCGAGCGGCGGGTCGTAGAGGCGGACCTCCTCGGCCAGGGCGGCGATTTCGGCGGTGGCGAGATAGGGCGGGTTGGCGACGATCAGGTCGAACCCCTCCACGCCGGATTTGGAGCCCGCGGATGCCACGATGGAGTCCTCGCGCAGCCATTCGAACCAGTCTGACAAGCGAAACGACGCGCGCGCCGCGAGCCCCAGACGTTCCGCGTTGGCGGCGGCGAGGCGAAGCGCGGCTTCGTTCAGATCGGTGCCGAGACCTTCGGCCCGCGGCAATTCTGCGAGCAAGGTCAGCAGGATACAGCCGGTACCGGTGCCGAGGTCGAGCAGGCTGAGCGGGCGGCTGCGGCCGTTTTGCGCATCGGTAAGCGAAAGCGCCGCCGCGACCAGGGTCTCGGTGTCGGGCCGCGGGTCAAGCGTATGAGCACCAACGAGAAATTCGCGGCCGTAAAATTCGCGCTTGCCCAGGATGCGCGACACCGGCTCTCGCTTGAGCCGCCGCGCCAGCGCCGCCTCCAGCCGCGTCCCGGCTTCCGCAGGCAGCGTCTCGCGGCATTGCGCGATATAGGCCTCATGCGTCAGCGCTGCGGCATGACAGAGCAGCAGCCGCGCATCGAGTTCCGGCGTCTCTACACCCGCTTGCCGCAGCGCCCCAGCGGCGCCGGCAAAGGCCTCATGCAAAGTGAGGGCCTCAGGCATGCGCCTCTTCCTGCAGAGCGGCAAGCTGAGTCGTCTGATGCTCGGTGGTGAGCGCGTCGATAATCTCATCGAGCGCTTCGGTGCCTTCGAGCACGTAAGGAAGCTGGTGAGTGGTGAAGCCGATCCGGTGATCGGTCACGCGGCCTTGCGGGAAATTGTAGGTGCGGATGCGCTCGGAGCGGTCGCCGGTGCCGATCTGGCTGCGCCGGTCCTGCGCCCGCGCCGCATCGAGCTTGGCACGTTCCATATCATAGAGCCGCGCGCGCAACACCTTCATCGCCTTGGCCTTGTTTTTGTGTTGCGATTTCTCGTCTTGCTGGCTGACCGCGAGGCCGCTCGGCAGATGGGTGATCCTCACCGCGCTGTCGGTGGTGTTGACCGACTGGCCGCCGGGGCCGCTGGCGCGGAACACGTCGATGCGCAAATCTTTTTCGTCGATCTTGATGTCGACTTCTTCTGCCTCGGGCAACACGGCGACGGTGGCGGCCGAAGTATGGATCCGGCCTTGTGCCTCCGTCTCGGGCACGCGCTGCACGCGATGCACGCCGGATTCAAATTTGAGCCGCGCGAAGACACCCTTGCCGGTGATGTTGGCGATGATTTCCTTGTAACCGCCGGTGGCGGATTCGCTCGCCGACAGCACCGCAACCTTCCAGCCGTGGCGATCGGCATAGCGCTGATACATGCGGAACAGATCGCCGGCGAACAGGGCCGCCTCGTCGCCGCCGGTGCCGGCGCGCAGTTCGAGGATGGCGCTCTTCTCGTCGGCCGCGTCCTTGGGCAAAAGCTGCACCTTCAATTGGAGCTCGAGCTGCTCGATCTTGGCGTCGAGCACTTCGAGCTCCGCTTCGGCGAGGCTCGCCATCTCGCCATCGGAGGCCGGATCGTCAACCAGCGCCTGCAAATCCTCGCGCTCCTTGGCCGCCCGCCTCAGCGCATTGATGGTGGCGACGATCGGATCGAGGTCCGCGAACTCGCGGGATAGCCGCACATAGCTGTCCTGGTCGGCGCCGGCGGCAAGCGCGCTCTGCACCATTTGCCAACGGGAGACGAGCTTGTCGAGCTTATCGGCTGGGATCGCGGTCATATGAGTTCAGATAGGGAGCGTCGCTAGCCGCCGGGAGGCGTCGGCAGCTTGTCGGCCTTACGGCTGCGTGGATCGTCGGGATCGAGGGTGCCGCTCTGGCCGGTGCTCGCGCCTGACGGCGATGGCGCCTGATTTAGCGCAAACCACAGGCCGAATGCCACTACCGAAACGATCAGCGCGCCAAGGCCCCATTTCAGCAAGCCAGGTCTGCGGCGCTTCTTTTCGGGTTCTGGCTCCATCAGCACAGGTTCGACCGCGAAATCCTCGAGCGGACGAGCTTCGGGCTCGATTTGGAGCTGCGGCTGCGGCGGTGGTGCGCGCCGCGCCTGGGGCTGCGGCTGCGGCTGCGACTGCGGCTGCGGCTGAAATTGCGGATGTGCCTGCGGGGCCGCTGCTTGATGCGGGTGCGGGTGCGGGCCACGGACGTCGAGTTGAGGTTGCGGCTGGGGCTGGGGCTGGGGCTGTTGGCGCTGCGGTGGAGCCCCAGGCTGCGCGGCCTGAGGCATCGTCTGGTTGCCGGGCCAAACCTGCGGCTGGGATTGCGGCGCCCCGCCAGGCCATTGCGGTTGCGGGGCACCCTGCAGGTTCGGACGAGGCGCCTGCGGGGCGCCGCCCGGTTGCGGCTGCGGCCTGGCATTTTGCGGCTGCGGGCTTTGTTGCGGCGGCCACGGAATGTCCAGGGGATTCGGCGCGTGAGCGCCCGCCTCATGGTTGCCCGCGGCAAAGCCGTGGTCGCGCGTGTCCGGCGGCGCCATCACCGGAACGTCCGGCATGGGCTTTGGCTGCAACTCGACGATGCCGGCCTCAAGCTGCGCGTAGATGCGCCGCAGCAGCGGGCGCACGTCGAGATTGAGCATTGCCCCATAAGCATTCACCACCCGGCAAGTTTCGGCCCAAGGCGGCAATGCGAACAGCGCGCCTTGCTCGAGCGCCTGCACCACGTCGGGCCGCGTTCCGAGTCGCATGGCGAGATCGGACTCAGAAAGAGTCGTCGCGGACCTCAGGTCCCGAAAAAGCTCCGCCACCTCAGCGTCATAGCCGGCCGGCATTTCCTTGATCCCGTGAATGTGCAAACGCCGTCCTGCGGCGTCCGGCTGTGGGCTTACCGGCACTTGGCCCAACCCGGTCGGCAATGCAAAGCCGATCCCATCTCAAGCTTGTCTCCGCCAACACAAGCCCAACCGCGTTGGGATTGCAAGTTAAGTCGAGACTAGCATATTGGGGCCGCACTGGGAGATGTCTCATGGCAACACAACGCTAAATCTGCACGCCTTGTTCAGCAGCAAAGCGCTTCAAGTCCTCGCGCAGCGAGGTATCCTTGCTTTCCAACAACTCATCCAGCCTTTGCGCCAGATTTCCGGCATCGAGCGAGAGGATCATGGCCTTGACCGGGCCGACCGATGCCGGCGCCATGGAAATCGAGCGGAATCCAAGCCCGATTAGCGCCATGGCTTCAAGCGGTTTTCCCGCCATTTCACCGCATAAATTCAGCGGCACACCATGTTTTGTGGCGGTTTCGGCGATGAACTTCAAGGCCTTGAGGCCGGCGGGATTGAGCGCATCGAAGCGCCCCGCGACGCGGATATTCCCGCGGTCGGCGGCGAACAGGAACTGCATCAAGTCGTTGGAGCCGACCGAGGCGAAATCGGCCAGCGCCATGATGCGATCCAGTTGCCAGAGCAGCGCGGGAACCTCGATCATGGCCCCGACCATCAGGGATTTCGGTTCCGGCCGGCCATGACGCTTGAGAATGAGGATTTCCCGGTCGATCAGCACGCGCGCCGCTTCGAACTCGGACACATCGGCGATCATCGGCAGCATGATGCGTAACTCACGGCCGGCGGCAGCTCTGAGCAGCGCCCTGATTTGGGTGCGGAACAAAGCGGGCCGGTCGAGCGCCATGCGGATGGCGCGCCAGCCGATGGCGGGGTTCTCCTCCTTGGCGGCGCGGAAATATGGCAACACCTTGTCGCCGCCGACATCGAGCGAGCGGAACACGACCGGCCGGTCTCCGGCGGCGTCGAGGATTGCCTTGTACAGGCGCGTCTGCTGCTCCAGACGGGGGAAGGTTGCCGAGATCATGAATTGCAGCTCGGTGCGGAACAGGCCGATTCCATCCGCGCCGGACTGATCGAGATGCGGCAGGTCGAACAAAAGGCCCGCATTGATCTGCAAGGCGACCCGCTCGCCGTCCAAGGTCACCGACGGGACGGTGCGGAGCGCCGCGTATTGCGCCTGGCGCCGCGCCCGGAAGCGCACCTTGTCGGCATAGGCCGAGACCACTTCTTGCGTGGGTCTGATATGCAGCTCGCCGCTCTCGCCGTCGACAATGGCCGCGTCCCCCGGTTCGACCGCTTCCAGCACGCCCTTCACCTGGGTGAGCGCGGCAATGCCGAGCGCGCGCGCGACGATGGCGACGTGGCTAGCCGCGCCGCCTTCCTCCAGCACCAAGCCCCGAAGCCTTTGGCGATCGTAGTCGAGCAATTCGGCCGGCCCCATGGTGCGGGCGATGACGATGGCATCCTGCGGCAGGCTGCCGGTGGCCGCCGTTCCCACTCCTCCCGAGAGCAGGCGCAGCAGGCGATTGGAAAGATCGTCGATGTCATGCAGCCGGTCGCGCAGCCGCGGATCGGGCATGCGCAGCATGCGGGCACGGGTGTCGTTGCGCACGCGCTGCACGGCGGCCTCGGCGGTGAGACCGGTGATGAGCGCCTCGTCGAGACGGCGGCGCCAGCCATGGTCGTGGGCGAACATGCGGAACGCTTCGAGCACCTCGCGGTGCTCTCCGGCCCGGGCCATGTCGCCGCGCTCCATCATCTGATCGATCATGCCGGTCAGTTCCTCGATCGCCTGGCCGAGCCGGCGCCGCTCCAGCTCGACGTCCTCGGCGATCAGCCGCGTCACCGCGATGCGCGGCTCGTGCAGCACCACATGACCGAGCGCCACGCCCTCGGAGATCGAGATCCCGTTTAAGCGCGCCGTTACCTCCCGGCGCCCCTCGACGCTGACCTCCTCGGTCACAAGCCCGCCCGAGGCGATCATCTCGGCGAGCACCATGGCGGTGGTCTGTAGGGCCTCGATTTCCTCGTCGCTATAGGTCCGCTGAGTGCGGTTCTGCACCGTGAGGACGCCAATGGTGTGGCCGCCCCGCAGAATCGGCACGCCGACGAAGGACTGATAGATCTCCTCGCCGGTTTCGGGCCGGTAGGAGAACGCGGGATGATGCTGAGCGTCGGGGAACTGCAGCGGCTCGGCTTGCGCGGCGATCAGCCCGACCAGGCCTTCGCCGGGCTTCAGATGCGTGTTGTGCACCGCCTCCGGATTGAGGCCCTCGGTGGCGAACAGTTCGAGCGAACCGTCGCGGCGGCCGAGGTAGAGCGAGCACACCTCGGCAACCATGTTCGAGGCGATCAGCACCACGACGCGGTCGAGCCGGGCCTGGGCGCTCTCGCGCGCCGCCATCACCTCGCGCAAGCGGCGAAGCAATTGTCTCGGGGCGCCAACAGAGACGGGCATCGCTAAAAGTCCTCGCCGGCCGGCGGGGCGGCTTGCCGCGCATTTTAAGTAAATCGCCGGTCCGCCGCCAAAATCCGCTAGCGGCTGTCCAAACCGAACAAGGAATGCAAGGTCCGCACCGCAAGTTCGGCGTAAGCCGCATCGATCAATACGCTGATCTTGATCTCGGATGTCGAGATCGCCTCGATATTGATGCCTTTCTCGGCGAGGGCGCTGAACATTTGCGCGGCAACTCCGGCGTGGCTCCGCATGCCGACACCTATCGCCGAGACCTTGGCGATGTCGGTTGAGCCGCGCAAGTCCAAATAGCCGATATGGTCCTTGGCGTTGCGCAGGACTTCCAGGGCCCGGTCGAGATCGGCGCTCTGGACGGTAAAGGTGAGATCGGTATAACGGCCGTCCTCCGACACGTTTTGCACGATCATGTCGACATTGATATTGGCCTCGGCCAGCGGGCCGAAAACTTGCGCCGCGATCCCCGGCTTGTCGGCGACCTTGAGCAAGGTCACCTTGGCCTCGTCCCGGGCATAGGCAATTCCGCTGACGACGTTCTGCTCCACGATCTCATCCTCATGGCAAACGAGAGTTCCAAGCTCTTCCGCCGCATCGGCCGGGCGCCCGCCAAGATCGGGCGGATCGAAGCTGGAGCGTACCAGCACGCGCACGCCCCTCTGCATGGCAAGCTCGACCGAGCGGGTTTGCAGCACCTTCGCGCCCTGCGACGCCATTTCTAACATTTCTTCATAGGAAATTCTGTCCAGCCGGTGCGCTTTCGGCACCACCCTTGGATCGGTGGTGTAGACGCCGTCGACATCGGTATAGATGTCGCAACGCGCCGCGGACAGCGCCGCGGCGAGGGCGACCGCGCTCGTATCGGACCCTCCCCGGCCCAAGGTCGAGATCCGGTTGCCCGGGGCGATGCCCTGGAAGCCGGCGACCACGGCGACCTCGCCCTCCAGCATACGGGCCTTGATCTCATCGACGGCGACGCCCGTAATGCGTGCGGCGCGATGCGCCGTGTCGGTGTGAAGCGGAATTTGCCAGCCAAGCCAGGAGCGCGCCTTGAGTCCCATGGATTGGAGCACCAGCGCCAGCAGCCCGGAGGTAACCTGCTCGCCGGAGGAAACGACGGCATCATATTCCCGGCAATCGTACTGGGCCGACAGCTCGGTTCCGTTCTGCTTGCGCGATTTGTAGCCCCAGGCCTCCTCGACCAGAGCGACGAGCTGATTGGTGGCCCCGGCCATGGCCGAGACCACGACCGCGCAGGCGTGCCCTGCGTCGACCTCGCGCTTCACATGGCCGGCGACGTTCTTGATGCGGTCGAGATCGGCGACCGAGGTGCCGCCAAATTTGAGGACCAAAACGGCCATGGGTCGTTCCAAGCAGGGGGCCTTGGGGGGGCCGGCAAGAAGAGGGCCGGCCCTTGGGGGACCGGCCGGAAAGTTGGCCCTTCATACTGATTGAGGCCGGTGGCCGCAACATGGCTGTTGGCGGCACTGTGCCTTGACAGGGAAGGCGGCGACGGGGTCCTGTGGCGATCATGGCCGAAGCCGAAAAGACGCTCGATCGGGAGGAGGTCGCCCGTTTCGCCGAGCGCGCCGGCGAATGGTGGGATGCGGACGGGCCATTCAAGCCGCTGCACCGCATTAATCCCACGAGGCTCACCTATATTCGCGATCAGCTTTGCCGGAAATTCAGCCGCGACAAGCGGGCCCAAGCGAGCCTGAAAGGCCTTGCCGTGCTCGATATCGGCTGCGGGGGCGGGCTGGTGGCCGAGCCGCTCGCCAGGCTTGGTGCCGAAGTCACCGGCATTGATCCGGCACCGGAGAATATCGAAGCGGCCAAGGCCCATGCCGAGGGCGCCCGGCTCGAAATTACCTACCTGGCGGGAACCGCCGAGGACTTCGCCGCCTCAGGCCAACGCTTCGACACCGTGCTGTTGCTCGAAGTGGTTGAGCATGTGCCCGACGTACCAGCCTTTCTCGAGGCTGTGGCGCCGCTGGTCAAATCCGGCGGGATCATGATCGTGTCGACCCTCAACCGCACTTTGAAGGCCTATGCCCTGGCCATTGTCGGCGCGGAAATCATTCTCCGCTGGCTGCCGCTCGGCACGCATAATTGGAATCGCTTCGTCACGCCCGACGAGATGAGGCTCGCGCTGAAACGCGCGGGGCTCAGCGTCACCGACGTGACCGGGATGGTCTATAACCCGCTCGCCGACGAATGGCGGCTCGCGCGCGATACCGACGTGAACTATTTCGTCGCGGCAACCCGGCCGGGAGGCTGAGCCGGCGGCCAAGCCTCAGTAGCGCGGGCTCACGCCGCGCGGATAGGCGCGCGGTGCGTAGTAGCCCTGGGTTTCAGGCTGGAACAGCCGGCGCCCGAACAGGCCGCGCCGCTTCCTGCGCTCTTGGGGCTGGACGTAGTAGCCCTGGCGCGGATCGAACCAAGGCGGATAGGCCTGGGGCTTCCGAGGACCGGTGCTGGCGACCTTCGGCCCCTCGCCGCCCTTAGTCACGCCGGCGAGCACGACCTGCGCATTCTCCATGCCGTTCTCGCTCACCAGCTTGAACAACGTCTCGGCGTTTTTCGGCGCGAGCCGGACACAGCCCTTGGAGGCGGCGTTGCCGAGCAGCTTCACGTCGGTCGTGCCGTGGATGGCGTGTCCGTTCTTGGTGAAGAAGATCGAGTGCGGCATGGGGGCGTTATCCCACTGCTTGCTGTACCAGATCTTGTTCATCGAACTGACGTTGAATTCACCGGAGGGGCTGGAATAGCCGTTCTTGCCGGTCGACACCGGCCAACGGTACTGCTCGATGCCGTCGACGAAGACGGTCATTTCCTGGGTCGACTTGTCGACGTTGATCAAGACGCTGGACTTGGGCGCCGCGACCGGCGCTTCCGGCCTGCTGTCGTCGATGGCAGTATCCGAGTGAGCCGGAGCGGGGTCGGTACCGCGAATGAGCGAATCATCGCCCAACGGCTCGGATTCAGCGGCGCTCGAAGCGTCGGGCGGCGTAACCGCAGTCGGCTCGGCGGCGGCGGGCATAGCCAGCATCGCCGCGAAAATCGGGGCCACGAACAAGGTTCGGAAATTTGGGGAAGAGGCTAAGAGGCGCATTGCTTTAAGACCCTGGTTGCGCAGATACCAACGCCCGGCAGCCTGTAGATAGGGCTCCATAAAGGCTTTACCAGGGCGCCTCGGTGATTTTGTACACGCAAGGACCCCAACAAGAGGTTACCGCGAGAAGAGCTTATTGTCAGTCTGTAACGCACGGCCATTAAATATGATCCTCAAAATATGATCCTTGGGAGCGGCGGTAGCGGATCACGACGACTCCCGCCTGCCCGCCTGCGGCGCTGGCGCGGCGATCTCCACCTGGAAGTCGCGGCCATGCTTCAGGGAGGGGATCCGGGCGCGCGCCTCGGCTGAGGCGGACAGGTCGATATCGGCGAAGATCACGCCCGGCGCCTCGCCTGCCTCCGCCAGAACCTCGCCCCAGGGCGACACAATCAGGCTGTGGCCGAAGGTCGTCCGGCCGTTCTCATGCAGTCCGCCTTGCGTGGCCGCCAGCACGAAGGCCCCGGTTTCGATGGCACGGGCGCGGAGCAGGACATGCCAATGCGGCGCGCCGGTCTGCCTGGTGAAGGCGGCGGGCACGGCGATGAACTCGGCGCCCGCCGTGGCAAGCGCGCGATAGAGCTGCGGGAAACGGAGATCGTAACAGATCGACAGGCCGAGCCTGCCGAAAGGCAGATCGGCCACGACAGCCGTGGTCCCGGGACTGCATTGCGCCGACTCGCGATGGCTCTCGCCGCCGGCGAGATCGACATCAAACATATGCAGCTTGTCGTAGCGCGCGGCGATCTCGCCAGCAGGATCGATTAGATAAGAGCGGTTGGCGACGCGGGTTTCGTCGAGCCTGATGGCCAGCGAGCCGACATGGAGATGGATGCCAAGCTCGGCCGCGAGAGCCTTGAAGCGTTGCAGCGCAGCGTTGCCGGCTTCGGGCTCCGCCGCCGCGAGCACGCGCTCGCTTCCGAGTTCCATCAGGGCGGTGTTCTCGGGCGTCTGTACATAGGCGGCGCCGCCCGCCGCCGCTCGCCTGACCAGCGCCTCAGCCGCCGCCAGATTGGCCTCCACGGTGCGGCCCGAGCAGAGCTGCACCAGTGCGGCGCGGAACCGCTGTTCGGCTGAAGCGCTCATATGTCCTCGGCAAGAGCCTCGACCGGCAGATCCGCTGCGTCGGCCAGCAGGGCGTCGAGTTTGCCTTCCCGCTCGAGCCGGGCAAGCTCGGCATGGCCGCCGATATGCCGGTCATGGATAAAGATCTGGGGGACGGTTCGCCCGCCCATGGCCCGCTGAAGCATCTCCTCCCGCTTCGCCGCATCGAAGGCGACGTCGATTTCTTCGAAGTCGATCGCCTTGCCGGCGAGGAGCCGTTTCGCCGCGCGGCAATATCCGCAAAATGGCGTGGTGTAGAGCGTTACGCGGGCCACGCTTGATAACTGGGCTGAGAGCGGGGCGAGCGCAAGAGACTTGAGAGGGGCCTAAAGCACGAAGGCGGTGGGCTCGACGGCGCGGGCGAGCGCCAGGACATCCACCCGCGCTACCTTCGCCCGGCGCAAGGCCCTGGCGCAGGCTTCGGCGGTGGCGCCGGTGGTAATCACATCGTCGACAACCACCACGTTCCTGCCCCGAATGCGGTCGATGCGCGCCTTATCGGCCCTGAAGGCGCCCGCCACGTTGCGCCGCCGTTGATCGGCGGAAAGTCCGACCTGGCTCTCGGTGCGCCGTACGCGCCGCAACGCGAAACAGTCCACGGGCAGCCCGGTGAGCCGTCCCAAGGCAGTTGCCAGCATGGCGGACTGGTTGAATCTCCGCCACCAGAGGCGCGAGGGATAGAGCGGTACGGGCACGATGAGATCGGCATCGGCTAGCAGTTCGGCCCCGGCGCGGCTAAACCAGCGGGCGAACAGCTTTATGCCCTCGTGCCGGTCGCGGTATTTGAAGCTCTGGATCAGCTCGCGCATGGTGTCCGAATAGCGCGCGGCGGCGCGGGCGCGGTCGTAGACTGGCGGCGAAGCCATGGCAGCCGCCGACAGCGCCGGTGCGCCGGTGTCGTAAGGCAGCGGAATTCCCAGCCGCGAGCAGATCGGAGGCGCGATGAAGGCGATCCTGGCAAAGCAGGCGCCGCAGAGGAGGCCGTGGCCGATGATGCGCCGGCGGCAAGCGATACAGACCGGCGGCAAGAGAAGATCGGCGAGGCGACCGACCAACGGCTGCGCCAGGCGAGCGCCCCCCGCGTCGGTCGTGACCGGGACTGCCTCGCCCTCCAGATTGTACTCCACCCCGCCGGCTGGCATGCACCCATGATAAGACCCGAAGGGTTCTCTCCGGAAGAGCAAAGCCCGGCCGCCCCATGAAGGACGAGCGCCTCCTGTTCGACCGCAAGCTGCTCCGCGCCCGCCGCGCGCGGTTCGCGCATGAAATCGAGGCTCGCGAGTTCCTGCTCGAGCACGTCGCCCGCGAGATCACCGAGCGCATCGAGTTGATCTTGAGGCCGTTCCCGCTGGGGCTCGATCTCGGCGCCTATCACGGGCTGCTCGGCCGGAAAGCCGCCGCGCTGCCCTCGGTCGGGGCGATGGTCTCTGCGGAGAGCGCCTATGCTTTCGCCGCGCTTTGCCCGAGGCCGTCGCTGGTTTGCGACGAGGACCTGCTGCCGTTCAAGGATGCAAGCCTCGATCTCATAGTTTCCGGTCTGGCGCTGCACAGGGTGAACGATCTGCCCGGCGCGTTGATCCAGATTCGGCGGGCGCTCCGTCCAGATGGCTTGTTCCTGGCGGCGCTGCTCGGCGCCGGCGCGTTGATCGAATTGCGTCAGTCGCTGCTGGCGGCCGAGGCCGAAATCGAAGGCGGCGCCAGTCCGCGCGTCTCGCCGTTCGGCGACGTCCGGGACTATGGCGCATTGCTGCAGCGCGCCGGCTTTGCCCTGCCGGTGGCCGACGCGGAGACGCTCTCGGTCGTTTATGCCAGCCCCCGGGACCTGATGCGCGAGGTTCGCGCCCTTGGCGGCGGCAACGTGCTCCTGGCTCGAAGCCGCAAGCCGCTGTCGCGCCCGACGCTGGAGCGCGCCGAACAGCTCTATCGCACGCGTCACGCCACGCCGGACGGCCGCATCAAGGCAAGTTTCGAGATCGTCTATCTCACAGGCTGGGGGCCCGACCCCACCCGTCAGCAGCAGCCGCTCAAGCCCGGCAGCGCGGCGCAACGTCTTGCCGATGCGCTCGGCACGACCGAACAATCGGCAGGCGACAAGACCGAATTCCCGGCCTCAAGCCATAAAAGGGGGAAGAAACGCTAATTGCCGTAGATGCCGACGAGCCGTTCGTACAAAGGCTTTACACCGTCGCCCACCTGATTCACCGCCGCCACGATAGCGACGGCGATAAGTACCCCCAGCAGGGCATATTCAATGGCGGTAGTGCCCGAAATATCGGCGGCGAAGCGTCTCGCCGCCATGGCCACGCGGGCCGGCACTCGGGTCTGGAAGATCACGTCTCGTGCTCCCCACATGATGATGCTCCTACGCGATCGCGCAAAGCGCTCTTGAGCGGCTCGTCGGCCGGCGGCATGTCGTACAGATGAAGCGTGTCCGGTTTCACCCAAAGCAGCTCCTGACCTTCATGCGCCGCAACGCTGCCCTGCCAGCGCCGGCAGAGATAAACCGGCATCAGCAGATGGAAGTCGGGATAAGCGTGGCTGGCGAAGGTGAGCGGCGCCAGATCGCTTTTGGCGATGACAATGCCGAGCTCCTCGTGAAGTTCCCGGATCAATCCGTCCTCCGGCTCCTCGCCCGGCT
>JAWOJH010000144.1:0-5428 GCA_046481725.1 Methyloceanibacter sp.
TCGTGGCGCACGACGTTGAGCACGCCGCCGCGCTTCAGGCCCGGCGAGGCGGCCTCGTTGAGGAACCGCACCGGCACGTCGACCGTGACCAGCGCATCCTTGCTCAGTCTCAGGAAATCCACATGGATCGGGAAGTCGCGCACCGGGTCGAGCTGTACCGCGCGGGGAATCACGCGCGTCTTCGTGCCGTCCACATCGAGCTCGAAGATGGTGCTCTGGAAATGGCCGGTATGCAGTTGGAGGTTGATCTCCCGGTAGTCGACCGAAATGGTCTCTGGCGCCCGTTTGTCGCCGTAAACCGTTCCGGGAACGCGGCCTTCGCGCCGCTCGGCCCGGGCTCCGCCCTTGCCGGCGCGGGCGCGCGCCCATGCCTTGAGTTCGATCGCCTCAGCCATCGCAAGCCTCCAAACTGCTCAAATAGTGAGGGGCCGGAAAGCGGCCCCGCAAGGTCGACGGCGCGGCGAGCGCCGCAGCCGAAAATCGAGGAGGCTTATAGCCCTTAAGCCTAGGGCCTGACAACGGCCTATCGCCGCCTCAGGTACGCCAGGGATGGGCCGGCAGTTCGCTGACACCGAGCGTTTCAACCCCGGCCTGGGCCACTTTATGGTCGTTTTCCACCGAACTGCCGCTGACGCCGATGGCCCCGACCAGGACCCCGTCCTCGTCGACGATCGGCAGGCCGCCGGGGAAGGTGATCAGCCCGTCATTGGAATGTTCGATGCCGTAGAGCGGCTTGGCCGGCTGCGACAGCTTGCCGAGATCTCCCGTCGCCATCCCGAAAAACACGGCGGTCTTGGCCTTTTTAACGGCGATGTCGATCGAGCCGACCCAGGCGTCGTCCATCCGGATGAAAGCCTTGAGATTGGCCCCGGAATCGACCACGGCGATGCACATCTGGGTATTGAGCTCCGCGGCCTTCTTGCGGGCGGCTTGGATGGCTTTCTCGGCATTTTCCAGATTGACGTGCATCGGGTGGATCTCCTGGTTGCGACTGCGGGACTAACGCGCCAGCGGCGAAATGGTGGCAAAGGCCGTGCGACGCGCTATTCTCAGCTGGGGGCATAAACGAATGAGAGCGGAGCGCAAGTCCGCCGGCGTCGCACCGTCACAAGTCCAAGGAGAGCGTCCATGCCCCAGAGCACCTACAAAGTCATCGAGCTGATCGGCACCAGCAGCAAGTCCTGGGAAGAGGCGGCCAAGAATGCCGTCGAGCGGGCCGCCGAGCATTTGCGCGAGCTGCGCGTGGCGGAGGTGGTCGAACAGGACATCATCATTACCGACGGCAAGGTCGAGGCCTACCGCACCAAGATCAAAGTCTCCTTCAAATATGAGGGGCACCCCGACCACTAAGCTTCCGGATCTTGCTCAGTAGAACAGGCTGGAAACCGACTGCTCCTCGGCGGTTCGCGCGATGGCTTCGCCCAACAGCGGCGAGATCGGCAGGACGCGAATATTGTGCGCGTTCAGCACCGCTTCGCTCGGCAGGATCGAGTCGGTGATGACCAGCTCCTTGAGCCGCGAGGCCATGATCCGCGCCACTGCGCCGCCCGACAACACGCCGTGCGTGATGTAGGCGGTAACCAGTTCGGCGCCGTGATCGAGCAGGGCTTCGGCGGCGTTCACCAGGGTCCCGCCGGAATCGACGATATCGTCCACCAGGATGCAGGTGCGGCCTTTCACCTCGCCGATCACATTCATTACTTCGGAGTCGCCCGGCCGCTCGCGCCTTTTATCGACGATGGCCAGCGGTGCGTCGATGCGCTTGGCAAGCCCGCGCGCCCGCACCACGCCGCCGACGTCTGGCGACACCACCATCAGATTGTCGGAGGGAAACACCTGCTTGATGTCCTGCACCATCACCGGCGCGGCGAACAGATTGTCGGTTGGGATGTCGAAGAAGCCCTGGATTTGCCCGGCATGCAGATCGAGCGTGAGCACCCGGTCGGCGCCGGCCTTGACGACCATATTGGCGACCAGCTTCGCCGAGATCGGCGTGCGCGGGCCCGGCTTCCGGTCCTGCCGCGCATAGCCGAAATAAGGTATGACCGCGGTGATGCGCCGCGCCGATGCGCGCTTAAGCGCATCGATGATGATGAGCAGCTCCATCAGATGGTCGTTGGCCGGCGCCGCGGTCGACTGGAGGATGAACACGTCCTCGCCGCGCACGTTCTCCTGCACTTCGACGAAGATCTCCATGTCCGCGAAGCGCCGGACGATGCATCTGGCCAAAGGTGTCTTGAGATAGGTTGCGATCGCCTCGGCGAGGGGGCGGTTGCTGTTGCCTGCAACCAATTTCATCCGATCGCTCCTCAGCCAGCGAGCCCACCCCGATCGGGCCCCGCTCGCGCCCAGCCACGGCGGCTTTTAACAAGCGGTCGCGGGCGCTGTAAACTCGCGCGATGCCGCAAGCCTGTGGATTCACGCTCAGCTCGACTTCGGCAGGAGCTTGATGATGCCGTCGGCGGCCGCCCCGGCGGCAGCGTCGGCGATGGCGCCCCAGGGACCGTTCAGCGAACCCTTGGGAATGGTGTTCTGCTGCGAGACGGTGCCGAGCTTCTTGCCGCTGGGGTCGAGCACTTGCCAGTCGATGCGGATGCTTTGCTTGCCGCCGCTGGCCTCCACCAGTTTGACGCTGCCTTTGACCGTATAGACGTTGACGGCGGGCCCGTTGGCGAGCTTGACGCCGCCGGCATAGAGCCGCTTCTTGAGTGCCACGGTTAACGACCTTTGCCCGTCGCCGGGCGCTCCGCCCACCGGCTGGACCAGCACGCCCGCCGCCCTGGGGCTTGCCACCGCCGCCGTGGTTTGCGGTGCGGTTGCGGCGGCGGTCGCCGCGGCAGGGGCCGGAATGGCCGAGGGTGCTGCGGATGGCGGCGACGCGGGCCCGGCGGCGACCGGAGTGGAGGTGCTGCCGCCGCCTCTCGGGATGTTGGCCGCCAGCTGCGATGCGGTCTTCCCCGCTATGGCGCGGATCGCCGCGCCGTCGACGCCGCTCCATGGATCGCTTCCGGTCCGCGAGGCGATCATTTCGTCACCCGTCACCCGCGTGACGCGCGAGCCCTGCGCGTCGTTGACGTCCCAAATATAGGTAATTCTCGATCCGCGCGCTTCGGTGGTTCCGACCAGATAGCCGCGCAAGGTGTAGTTGGCTTTCCCGCCTTCCGTCAGCAGGGTCAGCCCGCGATCCTTGCCCGCGACGACGAGGGCGCTGCTCAGTTCCTTGGCGATCTCCGGCGGGGTGCCGATGATGGGCGCGATGGCGATGGTCTTGGAGCCGCCGAACCAGCCGGTCGCGCCGCTCAACAATCCTCCGCTGCTGCCATTCGGGCCGCCGGGACCGCCGCCGCAGCCTGCCAGGCAGGCAAGCGCAACCGCGGCGAGCGCCGTGGAAGCGATACGCCTAAGCCAGCCGCGCACGTGTCGTGTGTCCGCGCCCAACAAACTCTCCCTCTGTTGGCCGCTCAGCACCGCTCGCGACAGCCTGTCGTGACGGAACTCCCAACCCTGTCCCTGGGGACAGCTTACCTGCCCTGGGCAGTTCGCGTCCAGTTTTAGCGCGGCTCGGCTTTGCGCCCAATCCCGTTCATTGTGAATGCAGGTCAGGTGAGCACGATGGCGGAAATTTGGCGGCCATAATCATCTTCGCCATGATGTTGCGACCGCCGATAGCTGAACAGGCGGGTTTCCTCACAATAAGTGCAGAGGCCTAGATCGGCGATGGCCCCCACGCCCGCCCGTGCCAGCCGGTCGGCCACATAGGCGGGGAGGTCGAAATGCGGTTCGCCGGTGGCCTCGTTGGCCTGGAAAAAGGCGGCGCTCTCGGCTTCGCCTTCGACGAATTGCTGCCTGAACGCGTCGCCGACCTCGTAGGCTTCTTGGGAAATGGTGGGTCCGATCGCAGCGGCGATCCGTTCCGGCTTGGCGCCGAGCGTGGTCATGGCCTCGACCGTGGCCTCTACGATGCCGGCCAGCGCGCCCTTCCAGCCCGCGTGCGCCGCGCCGATGACGCGCGCTTCGCCGTCGCACAGCAGCACTGGTGCGCAATCGGCGGTGAGCACGCCGATCACAAGGCCGGGCTTTGCCGTGACCACGGCGTCGGCCTCGGGCAGCTTGCCGTCCTTCCAGGGCCGCTCCGCGATCACCGCTTCGGCGCTGTGCTTCTGGAACAGGGTGAGCAGTCGGGAGGGTTCGGCCCCCAGCATCTCGGCGACGCGTGCGCGGTTGGCGGTAACATTGGCGGCATCGTCGCGCGAGCCGGGCCCGCAATTGAGCGAGGCGTAGATTCCGGAGGAGGCGCCCCCCTGGCGCGTGAAGAAACCATGCCGCACGCCGTCAAGCGCGGCGAGGCTCGAAGCCTGGAGCTTCATCTTGTCGGGTGTGACCATGGCAAACGCGGAACGCTTCGAATGCCTAACTGTCTCCGAATGGAGGCGGAGGGGCAAGCCCGCTCGATTGCAAGACCAGAACTTTGAACAGGGCACCCATCTGACGTGGATCGGTCAATCGCGCGGCGCCCGAGAGAAGTGCCTCCCGCTCTTCCGGCGTCGCTGCCCCCGCAAGACGCTGCAAGCGTGCAGCCAGGCCGAGCTTGAGCAGAAACTCACCCTGCGGCATCGGCCCGAAAGCGGCAAGGCCGGATGTGTCCGCAGCCTGCTTGAGCGCGGCGAAATCGACATGGGCGGTGAGGTCGGCTTCGCCGGGAGCCGCGAGCGGATCGGCGTAGCGATGCTGTCGGACCGCTTGCAGCGTATCGCCGAAGCCGCTTTCCGCATGGCCATAATCGGCGATCAACATGGCGACGGGCGCCGACTTCGCCCGTGCGGCAAGATGGGCAATGAGCGAAGCTGCCGCCGGCCGCGTCTCGGTGACGGCGCCGTCTTCGATGCCGGGGCCGGCGGGGAAGGCGGGGAGGGCGGCGGCGTCAATCGGGGTGCCGGTGCAAAAGTTGAACGCGCCATCGGCGCCGAGGTTCACGCAGCGTTCATCCCACCTCCCGCCCGCGCGCTGGAATTGCCTGACCGGCAGCGCATCGATGAACTCGTTGGCGAAGACGATGAGCGCACCTTGCGGGACTTCCTCGATCCGATCGAGCCAGCGAAGCGGGGCAGGGGAGTTCGACAGAGAAGCGCGCTGCGCCGCGCGCAATACCGGGCTCGTCTCGACCAGCGCGATCGTCGCGCCGTCGAGCATTCGCGGCACGGTCTTGAACAGGCGAAGCGCATCGGCGAGCAGGGTGCCGCGCCCCGGTCCAAGCTCGGCGATGGTGATGCGTTCCGGCGCCCCCATCGCCTGCCAGACGGCGGCGGCCCAGGCGCCAATCAGTTCGCCGAACATCTGGCTGATATCCGGCGCGGTGATGAAGTCGCCGTCGCGCCCGATCGGCTGCCGCGTCAGGTAGTAGCCGGCTGCGCGATCGGCCAGGCACGCC
>JAWOJH010000049.1:0-3706 GCA_046481725.1 Methyloceanibacter sp.
GCGCCTGGACCCTGGCTGGTAACCCTCAATCCGCGGCTGGCGCGCCAGATCGGCAAGCACGCCGACCAGGAAGGGTTCGGCTTCGAGTATGCGGCGCAAGCGAAATACAGCCTTACCAGAAGATGGGCCCTGGCCGTGCTCGGCTTCGGTGAGATCGAGGACCTGGCGAATGCCGGGCCATTCCAATCCCAGACGCATGTGCTCGGACCGAGCCTCTATCTCTCGTCGGGTCACGAGGAAAAGCCGGCCGTTGCCCAGATCGGTCCCGAAGAGGGGCGCGAGTGGGAGCTCGGTATCGGCGTGCTGTTCGGACTGACCGAAGCCAGCGCCGATGCGGCGCTGCGCGTGACGTTCGCGGTGGAGTATTAGCATGGACTCGCTTAAGCCACGGCGCTCGGTAGCTGTTTTCGCCGCACGCGTGGCGGCGACAGCGTTGCTCTCGGTCACGGCGGCGAACGTGGCCTTGGCGGAGTTTGAGATCCAGGAATCGACCATCGATCCCGGCGAGATCCAGCTCCAATATCGCGGTGCGTGGCACTCGGGATTGCCGCGGGGAAGCCAGGTAGTCGATGAGGATATCCTCCCCGACGACGAGGAGGCGCCGCTTCGCCAAAGCCACGAGTTCGAACTGCAGATGAGCCCCACCACCTATTGGCTGGTGGCGATCACGCATGGTTTCGACCAGCCGATAAACGGAGACTTTCGGCTAAGCGCGATCGAGGTGGAGACTCAGTTCGAGTTGATCACCCTCGAAGAAAGGGGGATCGGTTTCGCCATCCAAGGTGGGGTCGAGAAGCCGGTGTTCGAGGCCGCCAAGGAGGATCCGCCCGACTTTCACGTCGGTCCGATCCTGGAAGCCATCTACGACAAGTTCCAACTGACACTCAATCCGATGTTCTTCAAGGATTTGGGGAGCCTGGCCGATCAGACCGGCTGGGGCTTCGAGTATGGCTGGCAAGCGAAATACGAGCTCGCCGGGCGCTGGTCACTGGCCTTGGAGATGTTCGGCGAGATCGACGATATGGCGAATGCGGGACCGTTCGACCAACAACTCCACAGCATCGGGCCGGCCCTCTACTGGACGATCGAGGCCGAAGGCGACGGGATCACCGTGCCGAAGAGCCGCGAGTTTACGCTCAGCCTTGGCGGGCAGTTCGGGCTGACCAGCGAAACGCCCGACTTCGCCGTCAAGGCCTTTATCGGCTACGAATATTTCTGAGCGCGCGCCGGAGCGCGGAATCAGCGAACGGTAAACTTGAAGGGCACCGAGATTTCGAGTTGCCTGCGCTCCAGATTGCGTGGGATCGGCGGAAATGGCGCCGCCTTTTCGATCGACGCCAGGGCGGCGTCATCGAGCACCTTCGAGCCTGAGCTCTTGGTGACCCGGCGGCCCGTCACGCCGCCCTTCGCGTCGACGGTGAAGCGGATCACCGCGGTGCCGACAATCTCGGTGCGCGGGTTTATCTTGTTCTTCTCGATATGCGAGCGCAGCGTGCCCAGATAGGCGGTGTGCGCGGTAGTGTCCCCGCCCTTCTTCTGCGTGCCTGAGCTCTCCCGCTGCGCGGCGACGCTTTCCTGCTGCAAGGTAGCGACCTGCTGGGGCAGAGGTTGCTCGACGACGTCCGGCTCGGGCTCCTTGACTTCTTCGCGGACGGGCTCCTTGACCTCGACCGGCTTGATGTCCTTGACCTCCTTATTCTGCACCGGCTCTTCGATCTCGTCGGGCTCGGGCTGCTCGATTTCCTCCGCAGCCTTCACGTCGACCTGATCCGGGCCTGCCTCGGAAGCGATCACCTGGCGCTCCTCGACCGGGACCACCTCTTCGGGCTCTTCGAGCAAAAGCTCTTCATGCTCGACCGGCTGCTTCACTTCTTCGGGCAGCGGCTGCGCCATCGCCATTTGCACCGGCGGGGCAGCGACCTCCTCGACCGTGACCAGATCTTCGCCGAGCTTGGCGAAGCCTTCGAGCATCAATCCTTGCTCGACGACCATGATGTCTTCGCCCGTGCCCTGTTCGAGCGCGGTCCCGCCGGCAGGCATGAGCATGAACAGAGCGAAGCCGGCGTGGGCGCCAAGCGAGATCAGCCAGGTAAAGAATCGAATCACCATGACGCGTACCGGGCTACTGACCTCCCCCGTTTTGTTGGGGCTGGGACAGGAGGGAGACGCGGGCGTAGCCGCTTTGGCCGACTCGGCCGAGAATTTCCATGACCTCGCCATAGGCGCGCTTCTTGTCGGCGCGCACATAGACCACGGCGTCACCTTCCGCGGAACGCAGCGACTGGAGCTTCGGGATCAGCGTATCCTGACTGACCTGCTCGTCGCGGATATAGAGCGATCCGTCGCCCCCCAATGAGACGATCACCGGCTTCTTGGGCTGGCTGATGCGCGCCGCGGAAGTGTTCGGCAGTTCGACCGGCACGCCGGCGACAAGCAGAGGCGCCGTGATCATGAAAATGATCAACAGCACGAGCATCACATCCACCATCGGCGTGATGTTGATCTCGGAGATCGGGCGGTACTCGGCTTCCTCGCCTGTGGCCCCGCCATTGCCGACCGACATTCCCATTAGGAGTGCTTTCCTGCGCGGAGCGGCTCAACCGTGGCGCCGCGCGGCCGCCTGGTTTCGGGGCGGCCTTCGCTCGTGGTCCAGTCGCGCGCGATCTCGACGATCGAACTGTTGCCGCGTGCATAGGCCCGGCCCAGCGCCACCGCAATCTGATTGTAAGCCATGACCGCGGGGATCGCCGCGGCCAGACCGAGCGCGGTGGCGATCAGCGCCTCGGCGATACCGGGCGCCACGACGGCGAGGCTCGTGTCCTTTTGCGTCGCGATGGCGGTGAAGCTGTTGACGATGCCCCACACGGTCCCGAACAGGCCGATGAACGGCGCCGCCGAGCCGATCGTGGCGAGAAAGGGCAGGCCGACCTCCAGCCGCTGCAATTGCGCCTTCAAGGCGGCGCGCATGGCTCCCTCGACGCGATAGCGCCGCTCGGTCGGGCTGTCCTCTTGGTCGAACTCCGCCTCCCGTTCGCCCGCCTCCAACACCGCACCTACCAGGCCGCTCTGGCGGCGGCTGTCTGTCGTGGTCGCCAAGCGGCGAATCGAGCGGTTGAGCCACCAGATCTTGACGATCTTCTCGAAGATGATCGCCCAACAGGCCACCGAGCCGAGGACGAGAAGAATCATCACGCCCTTGACCACCGGGTCCGCCTGCATGACCAGACCCCACACGGTATAGTCATGCTGCGCGGCGATGGAAATTTCCTGCTCCACGAGAGTCCTGTGTCCCTATTTGTTCAGTTGAACATTGGTGAGAGTCGAGGTGGTGATGCTCTGCAGGCAATCGTCGACCGGTCCGGACGCGGCCTTGCATTCCATCACGTCATTGATCAGGAAGCTGCCCACTTCGTCGCAAGGCGTCGCCTCGAGATCGAAAAGCTTGACGGTGCGCTTGTTAGCCTTGAGCGGCGCCAACTCGACGGCAAAGCGCCGGCCGATCACCCCATCGGGCCGGAACAGCACGAGGTCCAGCTTCAATTCCGAATAGTCCGTCGTGCCCTTGTTTTGAATGACAAGATAGGCGCGGCATTGCTGGCCCTGAGGCTCAAGCTTGTTAAGCTCGATGGCAACCGAGCCTTCTTGCGCGAGGGCGGCGCCGAGACCGAGAAGCGATGCGATCATGGCGGCGGAAGCGGTGGCTCCC
>JAWOJH010000063.1:0-6177 GCA_046481725.1 Methyloceanibacter sp.
CTTCTTTCGTGCAGCCTTCGTCGCAGCCCTCTCACCCACTGGCCGGTTGCCGCAGATGGTTTCGCGCAGATGCACCGGACTGTCACGCAGCGAAGCCTGCATCGCCAGGCCATCGAGGCTGGTGCCGAACAGCGATTTCCAGAAATAGCGCTTAAAGCCGTTGTCGAGCAGGCTCATGGTTCGCTCGCGCCGCAAGGCGCTCGACGACTCTCCGAGCACCACGGCGACGAGCTTGCGGCCCTCGCGCGTGGCGCTGGCCACCACGTTGAAACCGGAATCGCAGATGAAGCCGGTCTTCATGCCGTCACCGCCCGGATAACTCACCAGAATCGCGTTATGGGTGCGCAGGACCTGCTTGCCGACCTGCACCTCGCGCACCGTGAAGAGATCGGCGTGCTCGGGAAATTCGACGATGATGGCCCGGGCGAGCTTGGCCATGTCGCGGGCGGAACTGATCTGACGGTCGTTCGGCAACCCGTGCGGGTTGGCGAACGTGGTGCGCGTCATGTTCAGCCGCTTCGCCGCTTCGTTCATGCGATGGATGAAAGCCTCTTCGCTGCCGCCGACGGTTTCGGCGACCATCACCGCCACGTCGTTGGCGGATTTGACGATCAGGACCTTGAGCGCTGTGTCGAGCGTGATCGACTCGCCTTCCTTCATCCAGAGCTTGCTGGGCGCCTGTTCGGTGGCCTTCTTGGAACAGACGACTTTGGTGTCGGGCTTAACCTCGCCTGCCTTCAGCGCCTGGAAGGTCACATAGGCCGTCATCAATTTGGTCAGCGAGGCTGGGAACCAGGGGATGTCCGGGTCCTCGGCATAGAACACCGTGCCATTATACGGCTCGAACACGAGGGCAGGGCCCGCAATCGCGCTGGCCGGGGTCATCAAGACCGCTCCGACGAGTAGGCGAAGACCGGCGCGCCGTAGCATCATGCAACTACCCTCGTCCCGATTGGCGATTCCTGTGCCGCGGCTGCGAAACGTTCGACCGAACGCAAGCCGAGGCCGGCAGGAAATAGCGACCCCCGAAAGACTCAACGCCACATCATCAATCGAAATTCGACTGTTCCGTGGCACATCGAGCGAATCGCAAAGATTGGCGGTCCCGTACCCGCCGGGGGAGAGTAGCGCGCCGCTCCCAATTCGCAACTGCGAAATTGGCGCTTTGCCGGGTGGCGTACCGAGCGGCGGCAGCGCGCGCCTTGTGCGCCGGCCCTTCCCTGCGGCACGGACAGGCATTTAAGATCGCGGCGGGCTGGACGGTCGTGGGGGCGGGGTGGTGGATTGGCTGCGCAAGGTCGTTGACGGCGCCTGGACCGAGCGCGTCATATTCGCTCTGATCCTCGTCAACGCGGTCACGCTCGGCCTGGAAACCAGCGCGACCGCCATGGAGCGCTACGGCACGCGCCTGACCGCCATCGACCGCCTGATCATCGGCATTTTCGTCGTCGAGATTCTCAGCCGGCTCGCCGTTCAGCGCGGCGCGTTCTTCCGCGACGGCTGGAATATCTTCGACATGACGGTCGTGGGCATCGCGCTGGCACCTGCCACCTCGACCTTCGCCGTGCTCAGGGCGCTGCGCGTCCTGCGCCTGCTGCGCGTGATCACCGTTGTTCCGGCCCTCCAGCGGGTGGTGGGCGGATTGATCGGTGCGCTCCCCGGCATGGGCTCGATCCTGCTCCTGATCGCGCTCATTTTCTATGTGTTCGGGGTGATGGCGGTGAATCTCTACGGCGAGGAGGATCCCGAGCATTTCGGCACGCTCGGCGCCGCGCTATACACCTTGTTCACGGTGATGACCTTGGAAGGCTGGGTCGACGACGTCGTGAACCCGCTGATGCGGTCGAGCCCTTCGGCCTGGCTGTTCTTCATCCCGTTCATCGTCATCACCACCTTCGCCGTGCTCAATCTGTTCATCGGCATCATCGTCAATGCCATGCAGGAGGAGCACGCCAAGGCGAAAGCGGACGAACTTGAAGCCAAGCGCGAGCTGATCCAGGACGAGACCGCGCCACTGGTGCGCGAAATCAAGGGGCTCAAGGCCGAAATCGCCGCGCTTCGACGCGAATTGGAAGGCTCCAAGCCGCCGGCCTGACCTCTCCTGTGGATAAGGCTGGAACCAGGACGGCGGCATCCTCGTTTCGTCGCTGCGTGAACCACGTCAGCGGGGGGGACCATCGATGCGCGACATTCGTAGCGACCTGCAAGAGCGGGCGAACTTGCTTGAAGAACAGATTAATTCGGCGCAAGGCCAGTTCGAAAAATATCTGGAACAGCTGAGAAGCGAGCACGATGCCCGGCTCAAGGACCTCAGGGCCGAGCTCGAAGCCGTCCAGGCCTTGCTCGCAATCGAACTAAGGCGGCATGGCGGCGCGCAGCCCGCGCCGAAGGCGCAACCCCAACCTCAACCCCAACTCCAACCCCAACTCCAACCGCAACCCCAACCCCAAGCTCCAGCGCGCCAGCCCAAGCAGCCGCTCGCCGAGTTTCTGATCCGCAAACTCGCCGACCTCGGCCCCATGCCGCAGGATACCATTCAGCATCTCGCGGTGCAGGAGGGCTATTTCGCCGACGGCGACGCTGAACGCGGCGTGCAGGCGGTGCTGATGCACGTGGTCAAGGCGGGCAACATCCGCCAATTGCCGAACGGGGATTTCGCCGAGGTGATCCGGCTGAGGCGCGCGATGTAGGCATGGCAATGCGGTGAGGTTCGTCGCCTCATCGCATGCTCACTCCTTGGCGATCAGCACGGCGCGGAAATCGTTGACATTAGTTAGAGTCGGCCCGGTGACCAAAAGATCGCCGATGGCGTCGAAGAAGGTCCAGGGATCGTTGTCGGCGAGCATCGCCTTGGCGCTGACCCCTCTGGCGGCGGCGCGCTGAAGCGTGTCCGGCGTGATGATCGCGCCGGCATTGTCCTCGGAGCCGTCGACGCCGTCGGTATCCGCGGCCAGACCCCAGATGCGCTTATCGCCGTCGAGCGCAATCGCCAGCGCCAGCAGGAACTCGGTATTGCGGCCGCCTTTGCCTTGGCCGGTCAAGGTCACCGTGGTCTCGCCGCCGGAGAGCAGCACGCAAGGCGGCGGCGCAGGCTGAGCATGGTCCGCGCATTGCTTGGCGATGCCCGCATGCATCAAGCCGACGTCGCGGGCCTCCCCCTCGATGGCGTTGCCCAGGATCATCGGGGTGAAGCCCTCCTGCCGCGCGACCGCCGCAGCGGCTTCGAGCGACATTTGCGGCGTGGCGATCATGACGTTCTCGACCTTGGCCAGACGCGGATCGCCCGGCTTTGGCGTCTCGCCCGATTTGGCCCGCAGCCGCTCAACCACGGTCTCCGGCACCGGGATGGCGTATTTCTCGATGATCGCCAGCGCGTCGGCGCTGGTCGAGGGATCGGCCACGGTCGGGCCCGAGGCGATCACCGAAGGATCGTCGCCCGGCACATCCGAGATCATCAGCGCCACGACCTTCGCCGGCGCCGCCGCAACCGCGAGCCTCCCGCCTTTGATGGCGGAGAGATGCTTCCGCACCGCGTTCATCTCGCCGATCGTGGCACCCGACTTGAGTAGCGCCTTGTTGACTGCCTGCTTGTCTTCGAGCGTCAGCCCTTCGGTCGGCAAGGACAGCAGCGCCGAGCCGCCGCCTGAGATCAGGCACAGCACGAGATCGTCCGGCGTCAGCCCCTGCACCAGCTTGAGGATGCGCCCGGCAGCTTCCCGCCCGGCCGTGTCCGGCACCGGATGGCGGGCCTCCACCACTTCGATGCGCTTAGTCGGCAGTCTGTGTCCGTAGCGGGTGACCACCAGCCCTTCGAGCGGCCCCTGCCAATGTTCCTCGACCGCGCGCGCCATGGCGCCGCTGGCCTTGCCGGCGCCGATGACGATGGTCCGTCCTTCCGGGCGCTCGGGGAGATGCGGGGGGACGCAAAGCGAAGGCGCCGCAGCATCGACCGCCGCCTGAAACATGGCCTTGAGCAGCTCTTGCGGCGTCATTTCCTTAACGGCTCCCTCGGAGTATCGCGCGTTGAAGTCGCACAGACGATTGCAAGAAGGCAAGTGAATGAATTACTTTGCCCATTCCTTTTGCATCCCAGCCGCAAGTCCCCGGGGGTTATGGCGTATGTCAGTTCAATCGCGTGAAACTGCCGAAAAGCCGGGCAGGCGTGCTGGAGATCAGCACAAAAATCCCAAGTCGGACATCGAGATCAGCCAAGCCGCGGAAATGCGGCCGATCCTGGATGTGGCCAAGGACAAACTCGGCATCGAGGCCGAGGATCTGATCCCCTACGGCCACTACAAGGCGAAGGTCTCGCTCGACTATATCGCCTCGCTGAAGGGCCGCCCCGACGGCAAGCTGATCCTGGTCACCGCCATCACCCCGACGCCCGCGGGCGAGGGCAAGACCACGACGACGGTAGGGCTGGGCGACGCGCTGAACGACATCGGTAAGAAGGCGATGATCTGCATTCGCGAGCCCTCGCTCGGCCCCTGTTTCGGGGTCAAGGGCGGCGCGGCCGGCGGCGGCTATGCGCAAGTCGTGCCGATGGAGGACATCAACCTTCACTTCACCGGCGATTTCCACGCCATCGGGGCCGCCAACAATCTGCTCGCGGCGCTGATCGACAACCACGTCTATTGGGGCAACAAGCTCGATATCGACACTCGCCGCGTGACCTGGCGGCGCGCCGTCGACATGAACGATCGCGCGCTCCGCTCCATCGTCTCCTCGCTCGGCGGCCCCGCCAACGGCTATCCGCGCGAGGCGGGCTTCGACATCACCGTGGCCTCCGAGGTCATGGCCATTTTCTGCTTGGCCACCGACCTTGCCGACCTGCAACGGCGGCTCGGCCAGATTCAGATCGGCCAGTCGCGCGACAAGAAGGCGATCACCGCCAAGGACCTTTCTGCCGCGGGCTCTATGGCGGCGCTGCTGAAGGACGCGCTGGCGCCCAATCTGGTGCAGACGCTGGAGAACAATCCGGCCTTCATCCATGGCGGACCGTTCGCCAATATCGCCCATGGCTGCAACTCGGTGATTTCCACCAAGGCCGCGCTCAAGCTCGCCGACTATGTGGTGACCGAGGCCGGCTTCGGCGCCGATCTCGGGGCGGAGAAATTCTTCGACATCAAATGCCGCAAGGCGGGACTCAAGCCCGACTGCGTGGTGATCGTGGCGACCATCCGCGCGCTTAAGATGCATGGCGGCGTGGCCAAGGACGATCTGAAGAAGGAAAATCTTGAGGCGCTGGAGAGAGGCTTCGCCAATCTCGAACGCCACATTGAGAATGTGCGCAAATATCACGTTCCGGTTGTGGTGGCCGCGAACCGCTTCTCCAGCGACACCGACGACGAGATTGCGCTGCTCAAGCGGCTGTGCCTCACCGCCGGCACCGACTGCGTGATGGCCGATCACTGGGCCCTGGGCGGCGCCGGCGCCACCGAGCTTGCCGAGACCGTGGTGCGCACCATCGACGACAAACCGAGCGACTTCGAGCCGCTCTATCCCGACAGCATGCCGCTATGGGACAAGGCGCGGACCATCGCCCAGGAGATCTATGGCGCCGACGACATCGCCGCGGACAAGGCCGTGCGCGACCGGTTCGCGGAGCTTGAAAAGGAAGGCTTCGGCAAGCTGCCGATTTGCGTGGCCAAGACCCAGTACAGCTTCTCGACCAATCCCGACGCCAAGGGGGATCCGCTCGCCGGAGGGTCGGCTGTTCCCGACTGAAGCGATCGAGGGGCTACCGCTGGCCCTGCCGGGAGGCGGGACAGTACCGCTGGGCCAGCTGGTGCAGACACGGCTGGAATGGCAGCCGGCCGTTATTCGCCACTGGGACATGCAACGCATGACGGCGGTGCTGGCGGAGACGGCGGACGGCTACACCTACAATGACGTGCTGTCCGCCCTGGCTCCGCGTCTCGAAGCGCTGACTCTGCCGGCCGGCGTGCGTCTGGTCTACGGCGGCGCCGCAGCCGAGGCCGCCGAAGCCAACACCGCTCTGTTTCGCACGCTGCCGATCGGCATTCTGCTGCTGCTGGTATTCCTGCTGTTTCAGTTCAATTCCTTCCGCCTCCTCGGCATCGTGCTCGTCACGGTGCCGCTGGCCGTCGTCGGGGTCGCGCCCGGGCTCTTGCTCGCCCGCCAGCCATTCAGCTTCACGGCGATCCTCGGAGTGGT
>JAWOJH010000069.1:0-5143 GCA_046481725.1 Methyloceanibacter sp.
TCGCCCCGAGCAGCGCCTGATGTTCGACGAGCTTCTGTTTGCCGGTATCGATCCGCTTATCGGACACCGCTCGATCGATATATTCACCGATCGGCCGCACATATTCCGGCTGATATTTGGCGGCTTCGATCACCTCTGGGTCGATCGAGAAGCCCTGAAAGGCGCGGTCGAACGTCGCCCGCGTGACGCCCGCGCTCTTAGCCGAGGGCCAAAGGCCTTCCACGCAGCTTTTGGCGCCCTGGGCGAAAGCCGCTGGCGGCAGGGTCAAGGCGAACAGCAGCGCCGCCGCCGATCCGCCGGTGAAAGACTTGGAGTTCTTCATGATTCGCATGGCGCAACCTAGCAAGCATGGCAGGCAAAACCTAGGCATAGCGCCCCCTCCCCTCATTGCGCCGCCGCGGCGCTTGATTCCTTGAGCACCGCCCCGACCAAGGCCTGGTTTGGATAGCAGGTCAATTGCAGGCCGAGCTTCCGCTCCTCGTGGCCGATGCTGCGCCTGGTCTTGAAGCCTGCGAGACCGTCCACTTTGCCGACATCGTGGCCCTTTGCCACTAGCACCTCCTGGAAGCGCTGGATACGGTCGCGGGGCAGCCGCTCGACCGCCTGCCACGTACCGGCGAAATCGGCCGGCGCATTGGCGGCGATCATGTCGGCCACATGCCCTACGAAGATCGCGTAGACATCCGAGTTGTTATAGAGCTTCAGCACCGAGAAATTTTCGGTGGCGAGAAAGGCCGGTCCCTTGAGCCCGGCGGGCAGCACGAGAAAGGCGGGATCGGCTAGCCTCGCCTCGGGAAATTGTTTGCCCCGGACCCGCGCCGCTCCGAGCTTCATCCATTCCGAGATCGGGCGCGCCGTGTCGGGCCCCTGCAAGGTGCAGTCGAAATTCTTGGGCAGGGTGACTTCATAGCCCCAAGTTTGCCGGCCGTCCCAACCTTGGCTGCGCAACGAGTTGCCGGCCGAGGCCAGCGCATCGGGAACCGAGCCCCAGATATCGCGCTTGCCGTCGCCGTCGAAATCGACGGCGTATTTCTCGAAATCGGACGGCAGGAACTGCGTGTAGCCCATGGCGCCGGCCCACGAGCTCCGCATCTGCGCGCGGGTCGCGTGCCCCGCCTGGAGGATCTTCAAGGCGCCGATCACCTCCTCGCGGAAGATTTCGGGCCGACGCCCCATGAAGGCTTGGGTGGCGATGGCGGTCAGCGCATCATATGGCAGCTTGGCCTTGCCGTAGCCCGTCTCCCGTCCCCAGATCGACAAGACGATGCTGGCCGGCACGCCGTACTGGCTCTGGATCGCCCGGAGTTGCGGCGTCAACTGGCTCATCTGGCTGCGCCCGGTCGCCGCCAGGGCGTTCAGCGTGTTCTTGTTGAAATAATTGGCCGGGATGTCGAATTCGGGCTGATGGATCGGCTTCGGCTTGAGCGCCGCCGGCAAAGGCGGTCCATCGGGGCCAGCCGGGTCGGGCAGCACGAGATGCGGCAGCGACCAGTCGAGCTTCAGCCCTTTGATCTGCGCGTCGAACGTCTTGCGCGAGACGCCGGCCGCTTCGGCATCGGGCCAGAGCGCCTGTAGCCACTGGGCGAACCGCTGTTCCACGGCGCGCTTGTAGACCGCCTCCTGGCTCTGAGCTTGCGCAGACGCCAGCGGCGCGGTTCCAAGCACGAGCATAACGGCAACGCCGACGATCCAAAGCTTGGCTGCGGCCATCCCCGGTACCATCCCTCCTAGGCCCGCGATTCGAGCGGCCCGCGCGAATCTGGCCGGGGCTTTAAGGCACGGCAAAGGCAAAACGAACGGAAGTCAGGACGCCGCCCGATAGGTCTTCAGGCGCTTTTCCCAGGAAAGCGCGTGGTTGACGATCGTATCGAGGTCGTTCAATTCGGGTTTCCAGCCGAGCACCTCGCCGATGCGCCCGGCCCTGGCCACGAGCGCCGCGGGATCACCCGGCCGGCGGGGCCCGAGCCGCACCGGAAAATCGCTCTTCGACACGCGTTTCACCGAGTCGATGGCTTCGAGCACCGAGAAGCCGCTGCCATAGCCGCAATTCAAAATCTCGCTCTGCCCGCCCGCGCGGAGATAGTTCAGCGCATCGAGATGGCCCCGCACCAAATCGGTGACGTGGATATAGTCGCGGACGCAGGTCCCGTCCGGCGTCGGATAATCGGTGCCGAATACTTCTAGATAGGGCCGCTCACCGAGCGCGGCCTCGCAGGAAACCTTGATGAGATGGGTCGCGCGCGCGGTGGACTGCCCGCTCCTTCCGTTCGGATCGGCGCCGGCCACGTTGAAATAGCGCAGCGCCACATAGCGGAGATCGTGCGCCATCGCCGTGTCGCGCAGCATCAGCTCGGTCATCAGTTTCGACGTGCCATAGGGCGAGATCGGCTCCAGCAGCGCGTCCTCGCCGACCGGATTTTGTTTCGGCATGCCGTACACCGCGGCGGTCGACGAGAAGATGAAATGCGGCACCTTGGCTTCCACCGCCGAAGCGATCAGCGAGCGTGATTTGCAGGTGTTGTTGAGATAGTAGCCGAGCGGAGCGGCGACCGAATCCGGCACCACGACGGAGCCGGCGAAATGAATGATGGCGTCGATGCCGCCGCCCGCGAGCAGCCGCTTGAGCAGCGCCTGGTCGCCGATATCGCCCTCGACGAATTTCGCCTGGTCCGGCACCGCCCAGCGGAACCCCGTCGAGAGATTGTCGATGACCGTGACGTCCTCGCCGGCATCGAGCAGCGCCAGCACCATATGGCTGCCGATATAGCCTGCCCCGCCCGTGACCAGAACACCCATAGAACAATCTTACCATGCAGCCATTTGCAATTCGCCGCCTGTTATCGGATAGAGGTTGAAGGACCACTAACCGTTGGTTCCACCCAGCCGTCTGTCGCTGCCGGAACTCGACCTAACCAGGATTTTGTATGGCTCATCGCGTCCGCAAGGCCGTGTTTCCCGTGGCGGGACTGGGCACACGCTTTCTCCCCGCCACCAAGGCGATGCCGAAAGAGATGCTGACGGTGGTCGACCGGCCGCTGATCCAGCACGTCGTTGACGAGGCCCGCGCCGCCGGCATCGAGCAGTTCATCTTCGTCACCGGGCGCAATAAAAGTGTGATCGAAGACCATTTCGACCGGCAATACGAGCTGGAGGCGACCCTCGCCGAACGCGGCAAGAAAGCCGAGCTCGAGGCGCTCGACCGGGAGCTTCCGGCCGCCGGGAATACGAGCTTCACCCGCCAGCAGGAGCCGCTCGGGCTTGGCCACGCGGTCTGGTGCGCGCGCGAACTGGTGGGCAATGAGCCCTTCGCGCTTCTGCTTCCCGACGTCCTGGTGCAGACCGAAGGCAAGACCTGCCTGGCGCAGATGCTGGACGTCTATGCCGAACGCGGGGGCAACATCCTCGCTGTCGAGCCGGTGCCGGACGACCAGGTCAAGAACTACGGGGTGGTCAGCATCGGCGAGGGCGACGGCCGCACCTTCCCGGTCGACGGCATGGTGGAGAAGCCGAAACCGGGAACCGAACCCTCCAATCTCACCATTCTCGGCCGCTATATTTTGCAGCCGGAGATTTTCGGCATCCTCGAAGCGCAGGAGAAGGGCGCCGGAGGCGAAATCCAGCTCACCGACGCCATGCTGAGCCTGCTCGAGCGCCAGCCATTCTATGCCGTGAAATATGAGGGCCGCGCCTTCGACTGCGGCTCTAAGCTGGGTTTCCTCGCCGCCAATATCGCTTATGCGCTCGCCCGGCCCGATCTGCGCGACGACGTCGCCGCCGAGATCAAGAAGCTGCTTTGACCGCACTCACCGCCTGAATTTCAGCCCGATCTTGAACTCGTCCTCGACGAAATCGCCGGAAGGGTCCGGGCTCGAGGTGAAGTTGGTGTGCTCATAGCGGGCATAGGCCGACAGCAGGGGGTTGAAATAATATTCCGCCGTCGTGCCGATCTTGCTGCGCTGATCGAATAGCGGAGCGCCGGCGTAGTCGGCGACCTCGTAAGAGCCATAGACGCCAAGCACGAGATAGCGCCAGAACGCCTGTTGCAGGCCAAGCTGGAAAAAATGACTCACCGCGCCCGCGGAATCGTCGAGCGTCGTTTCGCTGAGGCTCGAACTGGCGATGAATTCGAGCTTGGTCGAGACGGTCGGCATCCAGATCAAATTGCCGTTGACCAGCGGCCCGGAAATCTCGGCGAAGGTGACATCGATCGGCTGTTGCTCGCCCCAGCCGGCGGCGATCTCGCCGAATACCGCGCCCGCCAGCCGCAAATTCACCCCGGCCAGCGCCGTCCAGCCGGTGGAGCCGCGCCGGAACCCTTCGACGTCGACCGGCTCCCGGTATTTGCGCTCGTTGAGCGAGGTCTCGATGAAGCCGGCCCAGCGTGGCTGGAACTCGTAGGTGCTGCGCAAGGTCCCGACGATCTCCTGATAGTCCCTTATGTCGGCAAAGGGCACCGGGCCGGCCAGGGCCGTGTCGCCGGTGTCCGAATAGTCGTAGTCGGCGACGATGCCGGTCAGCCGCATGGACAAGCGGTTGAACCTGTGCTCGATGCCGGCGGTCGCATGCTGCTCTTCCAGCTTGGTCGTGCCGCTGGCGGCGATGTCGGTGATGCTGATCGAGCTCGGCCCTTCCTGCACCTGCGATTTTTCGATCTCGCCGAACAGATGCGTTCGCCGCGTGACGTCGAGCCGCCCTTGCAACAGGAGCTGATAGTTCTTGGTGTCGGCGATCGGAAAGTCGCCGTACCAGATGCGGTCGGCATTGGCGGCGAAACTCAGAAAGTGCCGGCCCCAATCGGAATCGATCCTGATCTTGGGCGTGAGCTGCGGGCCCGCGTCGGAGCGCGTGTCGAACCGGCTCGCCAGCACATTGTTGGTCATGGTGGCGCCCAGTTCCGCTTCCGGAAAAATCAGAAAGTTGCCGATCCGGATGCCGATCGGCACGAACGGGTCGAGGTCGTGCGCCTCGGGCAGGAGCGCGCTGTGGATCTGCGTGCCCGCCAGGGGGGCCCTGGTCGGCGGGGTAAGACCGATCTGGTCCCTGGGGACCACGATCTCCTCGGCTTCGAGATCCGACGGTTCCTCACCAATACCGCCAAGCGGAGCGAAGGCATCCTGGGGCCCGTCGTCGCCGAGGCCGCCCA
>JAWOJH010000102.1:0-26674 GCA_046481725.1 Methyloceanibacter sp.
CAAGCGCAAAAGCGGCGAGCGTCTTCGGGTTGTCGAACTCCGTGTCGCCGATCAGCAGGGTAACGATCTGCACCGTCACGGTCGTGACCGGCTCGAGCGGGTTGGCGGTCAGACTGGCGATGATGCCGGCGGCCATTACCACGATCATGGTCTCGCCGATGGCGCGGCTAACCGCCAGCAGGATGCCGCCCATGATGCCGGGCAGCGCCGCCGGCAGCAGCACCTTGGTGATCGTCTCGCCCTTGGTCGCGCCCATCGCATAGGAGCCGTCGCGCATGGAGCGCGGCACCGCGGCGATGGCATCGTCCGACAACGAGGAAATGAACGGGATAATCATGATGCCCATCACCGCGCCGGCGGCAAGCGCGCTGTTCGGGGCGATCGGCACGCCGATCAACTCACCGAAACCGCGCAGGGCTGGCGCCACGGTGAGCACGGCGAAGAAGCCGTAGACCACGGTCGGGATGCCGGCCAGAAGCTCCATCACCGGTTTGATCGTGGCGCGCACCTTGGGATGAGCATATTCGGTCAGATAGATCGCCGAGTAGAGTCCGATCGGCACCGCGACGCACATGGCGATGAAGGCGATAAGCAAGGTTCCGGCGAACACCGGCACCGCGCCAAAGGCGCCGCCTGCGGTGACCTGACCTTCGCGGATCGGAATCTGCGGCTCCCAATTGAGCCCGAAGAAGAATTCGAGTGGCGAGACGCGCTCGAAAAAGCGTAACGCCTCGATCAGCAGCGAGAGGACGATGCCGAGCGTGGTGAGAATGGCGATCAACGAGCAGACGATCATCAGCCCGCTCAAGATCCGCTCGGCTCCGTGCCGCGCGCGGAACGACGGGCTGAGGCGGCGATAGGCGAAGGCCAGGCCGAGCAGCGCCACGCTGAACGCCGCGGCGATCATCGCGTAGCGGGCGATCATCTGCCAGTGCAGGTAGCGGGCTGCAGCTTCCTGCACCACGAGAGTCGGCTCGCCGAAGATATAACCGGACGCAACGGACTTGATCTGACTCAGGAGCAGACTGATCTGCCCCTGATCCATGCCGTCGGTGGTGCCGGGCGGCAGGCTCCAAAGCAGCAACCGGTCGATCACCGGCCCTTGCAGCCCGAGCCAGACCAGGACGAGTAGAAAGGCGGGAATGCCGACCCAGGCGGCGACGAAGGCGCCGTGATAGGTGGGGCGCGAGTGAAGCTCCTCCTGGCGCCCCTCGACCGAGGCGACTGCGCGCCTGCGGCCCAGGAAATAGCTGAGCACGGCAAGCGCCAACAGTGTCAGCAGGACGTAACCGATCATTTTCTGCCCGCAACTCCCCTGGCGGGCGTCACCTCGACGCTCACCACCCCACGACGCCTATTTCCTCTAGGATCGTGGGCGTGGCCGCGAAAGCTCTCGCAGCCACGCCCCTGATCATACGTGCCCCTACGACGTGGGCGCCGCCATCTTGTCGGCGTTCTTGCCGCGCGCCTGCATCTCTTTCAGCAGGTCGGGGCTGAGCGACACGAGGCCGCGATCCTTGCAGTAGCCGTCGGGACCGATGGCATCCTCGCTCAGGAACTCGGCGATGAAGTCGTCCATGCCGGGGATAACCTTCCGATGCGCGTTCTTGATGTAGAAGAACAGCGGGCGCGACAGGCCATAGCTGCCATCGGCGATCGTGTCGAAGCTCGGGTCGACGCCACCGATTTTCACACCCTGGAGCTTGTCCTGGTTCTCATAGAGGAACGAGTAGCCGAAGATGCCCACTGCATTGGGGTCGGCCTCAATGCGCTGCACGATCAGATTGTCGTTCTCGCCGGCCTCGATGAACGGGCCGTCCTGACGCATCGACGTGCATTTCTCGCTGACGAGTTTCTCGAAGTCTTTCTTCTCCAGCTCGCCCTTCTTGGTCTTGAAGTAATCGAGCGCTTTGCAGCCTTCGTGCATGGAAAGCTCGACGAAAGCGTCGCGCGTGCCCGAGGTCGGCGGCGGGCCGTAGGCGATAATGGCATGATCGGGAAGCGCCTTGTCGATATCGCTCCATTTCTTGTAGGGGTTCGGCACCAGCTTGTCGCCGTCCGGTACCTCGGCCGCAAGCGCCAAGAAGATCTGGGCATTCGTCAGATCCATCGGCTTGGCCTTCTTCGAGGCTGCGATCGACAGCCCGTCATAGCCGATCTGAATCTCGGTAATGTCGGTGACGCCGTTCTTCACGCAATCCTCGAACTCCGACTTCTTCATTGCGCGCGAACCATTGGTGATATCGGGGTTCCCCTCGCCGACACCCTGGCAGAAGATCTTCATGCCGCCGCCGGTACCGGTGGATTCCAGCACGGGAGCCTTTCCGCCGGACTTCTTGGAGAATTCCTCGGCAACCGCCTGGCTGTAGGGGTAAACCGTCGAGGAACCGACGATCTTGATCTGATCGCGCGCCAGCGCCGGGCCGGCGGTGCAGAGAGCGGCGACGGCAAGCGTCGACGCCACGAAACCTAATTTCTTCACTTCGCTCTCCCTTCGTTTGGAAACTGAGCCTCCGCCAGCGCGAGCATTCGCCGCTAGCTCGCCGAGCACGCTAGTTCCCCGCGGTCATGGTTTTATGACGCCCATGATTCGGCTTTATGACAATCTAACTGTTTGATCGCCAATGCTATTTCCGTTGACAAGCTGTGGACGGGCGAATCCGGCCCGGCGCTTTACCGCCCGCGTTAACCGTTTCCGGGCGGGACCGGGGGAGCTTCGCTTGGCGTTGCCGCGAGGCAGTTGAAGCGCTCAGCTCGCCGCGGCCCCGCGGTCGGGCTGGCTGGCGCGCGCCTCGGAGAGCATGACGGTGAAGGTCGAGCCCTTGCCCGGCTTCGAGGCGACGGCGAGTTCGCCGCGGTGCCGGTTCAGGATATGCTTGACGATAGCGAGCCCGAGCCCGGTGCCGCCCTTTTCCCGGCTCGACGCTACATCTACCCGGTAGAAGCGCTCGGTAAGCCGGGGCAGATGCTGCGGCGCAATGCCCGGCCCGTTATCCACCACGGCGATGGCGTAGCGGCCGGCCTGGCGCCCGAGCGAAGGAATGTGCTTGGCCTCGATCCGCACCTGGCCGCCCCGGTCGCCATATTTGAACGCGTTCTGCACCAAATTCTGCAGCACCTGGACCAACTCGTCGCGATCGCCCCGCACCATCGCCGGGCGCGGGAACTGCCCGACCTCGAAGCGGAAGCCGGTCTCGCGCGCCAAGGGCTCCAGCGTATCCTTGGCGTGATTGATGACGTCGTTGAGGTCGACCAGATCGGAGGGCGGCACATGCGCGTTCATCTCGACCCGGCTCAACGACAGCAGCGCGTCGATCAGGCGCGTCATGCGCGAAGCCTGCTCCGCCATAATCGGCAGGAAGCGCTCACGGGCGCTCGGGTCGCCCTTGGCGCTGCTTTGCAAGGTCTCGATGAAGCCACGCAGCGAGGCGAGCGGGGTTCTGAGTTCATGGCTGGCATTGGCGATGAAATCCGCGCGCATCTGGTTGATGCGTTCGCCCTCGGTGAGATCGCGCAGCAGCACGAGAATGCTGCCGCCTCGCTCGCTGCCGCGGGTGAGCGGCGCCACGGTCGCGGCCATGCGGCGCCCGACCGGCACGCGCTCGGCATAGGTGACGGTGACGGCGCGCCCGCGTTCCGGCGCGGCCGAGACCGCGTCGAGAAATTCCGGCGTCCGGATCACCGAGGAGATGTGGCTGCCTTCGCGCAGAGACGCGAACAGGCCGCGCGCGGGGGCGTTGCAGAAGAGTACATGGCCTGCCGGATTGAGCACGATCACCGGGTCCGGCAGCGCCTCCGCCATGACTTGCATGGCGGAGGCCGTGCGGGCGGCGGCCGACCGGCGCTCGAACGCTCCGGCCGCAACCTGCTCGGCATCGTTACGGGGCAGCAGAATGACCGAGAAGACGAAGCTCAGCAGGCCGATCAGGGCAAACACCTTGGAAAGCCCGGCGATCAGCACGAGGGAGGCCATGATGACGGCCACGGTGACGATCAGCCATTGCGCGGCGCGGAGCCGCGCGGCGATCTCCCGGAACGGCCGCATGACGGCCTGTCCGGCGCGCCCCGCGAGGCCCGGCCCCAATGTCCGTGCGCCCGGTTCCGCCTGATCGCTCAATGGCTTCTCCCTGGGCTGCGGATCGAATCGGCCTGGCAAGCCTGGATCATCATTGCCCCTGAAATATCACGTTTTTGCGACAGGCTTGACTGTGTTGCGTGACGGATCGATGACGCGGCCACCGCCCGGCCTGCCTTGCATCTTATGATATAGGCGTTGGGGGACGTTTCACCATGCGAAAGGATCGGTTGGCTCTGCCGGAACGGTTATACACTCCCGCAGACTCTGGCCGTTCACAACATTTTGGGGACTGTCATGATTTTGGGGACTGTCATGCGTCGTATACCGTGCCGCCACTTTGCCGCTGGGGTCGTTACGTTTGGCGTCGTGATTCTGTCTGTGCTGCCGAGTTCGGCACGGACCTGCCCGCCATCGAATGGCTGGACCACCGGCCCCGACGCCGAAGCAGGCTTCGTTCTGGCCGAGGGCGCCCTTGCCGTCGTGCGAGAAGCGGGTCCGTTCGAGGTGCCGGCCTCGTTCGCCCGTCTGCCGGACGGCTCATTCCTCGTCAGCGAGCGTCCCGGCCGACTACAGCATGTCCGGCCGAATGCCGACACCATCGCCGTCCAGAACACGCCGGAGGTGCTCTACAAAGGCCATGGCGGGCTGCTCGACGTTGCCGTCGATCCCGAGTTCGAGGAGAACCGGCTGATCTTCATGTCCTATCTCGTCGGCGAGGAGAAGACCTCGACCGTCCGCGTGTTGCGCGCGACATTCGATCCGAACAAGGAATCGCTCGACGATGTCACCGTGATCTTCGAGGGCAGTCCCGGCCCGAGTCCCGACCAGATCGGCGGCCGCCTGGCGCTCACCGGCGACGGCCATCTGTTCGTTTCACTCGGCGATCGCTGGGACGGCCCGCGCGCCCAGGACCTTTCCGATACGGCCGGCTCGATCGTGCGCATCCGCACCGACGGCACCGTCCCCGACGACAATCCGTTCACCGGCGTGCCGGGCGCCAGGCCGGAGATCTGGAGCTACGGGCATCGCAATCCACAAGGCCTCGCCTATGACCGCGCCACCGGCCAGCTCTGGTCGGACGAGCATGGGCCGCAAGGCGGCGATGAGCTGAATCTGATCCTGCGCGGCGGCAATTATGGCTGGCCGCTCGCCACCTTCGGCACCGGTTATGAGGGCCAGTCGCTCGGCGTGAACAGCCGGCAGCCCGACACTGAATTGCCGGTGCATTATTGGGTACCGCTGTCGATCGCACCTTCGAGTCTGACGGTGGAAACCCGGCCAGCGACGACGGAGGTCTGGATCGGCGCCCTGGGGGGCGAGATGCTGGTGCAGCTCACCCTCGCCAACAATTGCGTGTTGCGCGAGCAGCGCCTGCTGCGGAAGGAGCTTGGCCGCATCCGCGACGTGCGCGCGAGCGGCGGCGGCGCGGTTTATGTCCTGACGGATGGCGGCCAGGGCATGCTCTACCGGGTCGAGCTTCCCGACAGCGACATCGCCCAAGGCAGCGGACCCTATTGAGCGAGCCGGGACGCGTCTTGCGGCCGGACCTGCCCCGGCTATGCTGGCGGACAGAAAACTCGGTTTGACCGCAAGGATCGAGGTGCCGGAGGCCTTGGCCCTGGCTAGATCTCGGGCGAGCCCGTCAGATCACAGGATCGCACCCCATGCCCAGAGCCACCGGAACCTCAACCGCCACCCCCGGCCAACAGGCGCCCGCTCTCGACGACGCGAACTGGGAGGCGATATCGGCGCGCGATGTGGCTCTCGACGGAAGCTTCGTATTCGCCGTAACCACGACCGGCATCTATTGCCGCCCGTCCTGTCCCGCCCGGCGGCCCCGGCGCGCCAATGCTCGGCTTTACGCCACGCCGGCCGAAGCGGAGCGTGCCGGCTATCGTCCCTGCAAGCGCTGCCTGCCGAACGCGGCCTCGCGCGCGGGGCGGCATGCCGAGAAGGTCGAGCAGGCCTGCCGCCTGATCGAGACCGCTGACACCGAGCCTCGCCTCGATGCACTCGCCGGCGCAGCCGGCTTGAGCCCGCACCATTTTCACCGCATCTTCAAGTCCCTGCTCGGTGTGACGCCGAAGGCCTATGCCGCCGCGCATCGCGCCAAGCGCGTTCGCGAAGAACTCAGCCGCAGCGCCACGGTCACGCAAGCGATCTACAATGCGGGCTTCAACTCCAATGGCCGCTTCTACGCCACGTCGTGCGAGGCGCTCGGTATGACCCCAGATCAATTCCGCACCGGGGCGCCGCATACCGAGATCAAGTTCGCCATCGGCGAAAGCTCGCTCGGCCTGGTGCTGATCGCCGCGACCGGCAGAGGCGTTTGCGCGATTTTCTTCGGCGACGACCGTGAAACCCTTGCGCGCGACCTCGGCAAGCAGTTCCCCCAGGCGCGGCTCGTCGCCGGCGATCCTGCGTTCGAAGCGCTCACCGCCCGCGCGATCGGCTTCGTCGAAGACCCGAGCATCGGCCTAGATCTTCCCTTGGACATCCGCGGCACGGCCTTCCAGCATCGCGTCTGGGATGCGCTCCGCCGCATTCCGGTGGGCTCCACCGCGAGCTACGCGGAGATTGCCGGCGCGATAGGCGCACCCGGCTCGGCGCGTGCCGTGGCAAAAGCCTGTGCCTCGAACCCGATTGCCGTCGCCATCCCCTGCCATCGCGTGGTGAAGAGCGACGGCTCGCTGTCCGGCTATCGCGGCGGGGTTGCACGCAAGCGCGCCCTCCTCGCCAGGGAAAGTAAAGCCGGAGAAAGCAAACCATGAGCGCGCAGCCATGAATCAGGCGGCCGCAGACTGCGCCGGCGAAGCCCGCAGGGAAGCGTCTTGAAGCTCGTCCGCACCCGTCAACTCAACGCGTGAGCTTCTTGGCGGCGAGATCGGCCAGATAGGCCTGCCAGCGTGCCTCGCCGTGCTCGCCGAGTTCGCGCAGATATTCCCACATATAGAGCCCGGTATCGTGGCCGTCGTCGAAGCCGATTCGCACCGCGTAGTTGCCGACCGGCTCGATGCGGACGATGCGCACATTCCGCTTGCCGGCCACTGTGACACGCTGGGACTCGTTGTGCCCCTGAACTTCGGCGCTCGGCGACAGCACGCGCAACAGCTCGGCCGGCAGCGCGAAGCTGCGTCCATCGTCGAACGTGACGGTCAACTCCCGCTTGTCCTTGTCCAGCCGAAGCTCGGTCGGCCAGGCCCCGGCCATCGCTGACGCCTCAGCCAAGGTCGATCTCGCCGTCGACCACGTGCTTCAGGCCGGTGCCCTCGCTGGTCAGCACCATCTTGACCTTGAGTTTCCCCTTGCCCTCAAGGCCTTCTTCGCGCACCACCCGCTCGATTTCCTGTTGCGAGGTGACGCCGACTTCCTTGAGGTATTTCCGGAGCGACATGTTGAAGCGTTGTTCGTCCATCCTAGGCCTCCTGAGGCGCGTCGCGCCGTGCTATGTAAGGCGAAGCGCCTATATTGCCTATATTAGAGACAAAAGCCCATGGCGGTCACCTCGAACAAGGGCCGCGCCAAACCCAAAAAGCGGACCGGCCGGAAGATGAAACGGAAAAAGCCTGCAAAACGCCGCAGCGCCGCGACCGCGGCGCTGGCCACCCCGCTTTATCGCAAGCGGGTGGTTAAGAACCCCAAGGCCTATAGCCGAAAGGTCCGGACGCGGATGCTTGAAGAAGCCGAAGACGCATGACCCAGCACAATATGATCGACCGGCTCGGCCGGCATATCACCTATCTGCGCGTGTCGGTCACCGACCGGTGCGACTTCCGCTGCGTCTATTGCATGGCCGAGGACATGACCTTCCTATCCCGCAAGGACCTGCTCACCTTGGAGGAACTCGACCGGCTGGCATCGACCTTCGTCGCCCGCGGCGTGACGAAGTTGAGGCTCACCGGCGGCGAGCCTTTGGTACGCCGGAACATCATGTGGCTGATCCGCTCGCTCTCTCGGCATCTCGGCGAAGGGCTCGAAGAACTGACCCTGACCACCAATGGCAGCCAACTCGCGACGCACGCCGAGGCGCTCGCCGATTGCGGCATCAAGCGCGTCAACGTTTCCCTCGACACGCTCGACCCGGGAAAATTCAGGGCTATCACCCGCAGAGGCGACCTCGCCCAGGTGCTGCAAGGCATCGACGCGGCCGGTCGGGCTGGCCTCAAGCTCAAGATCAACACCGTGGCGCTCCGCGACGTGAATGAGGACGAGATCGAGGAACTGATCCGCTGGGCGCATGGCAGGGGCTTCGACCTGACCTTGATCGAGACCATGCCGATGGGCGAAATCGGCGCCGACCGCACCGAGCAATATCTGCCCCTCTCGCTGCTGCGGGCCCAGCTGGCTCGGCATTTCACCCTCGACGATATTCCCTACCGCTCCGGCGGACCGGCGCGCTATGCAACCGTGCGCGAAACCGGAGGCAGACTCGGTTTCATCACGCCGATGACCCACAATTTCTGCGAATCCTGCAACCGGGTGCGCGTGACCTGCACCGGCACCCTCTATATGTGTCTCGGCCAGGAGGACGCTGCCGATCTGCGCGCACCGCTGCGAGCAAGTAGGGATGACCGCCTGCTGCACGCGGCGATTGATTCGGCGATCGCGCGCAAACCGAAGGGCCACGACTTCGTTATCGGGCGCGGGGAACGACTATTGATGCGATCAATGTCGGTGACCGGCGGCTAGACCGAGCGAAAAAACCCGCGCGTTCCGGGGCTTTGCTCCGTAAGCGGCCTATTGCCGCTTGTGCCGGCAGGGTTTGTTAATCACACTGCTTACCACGTTCTTAACGCATCCTCGCCCACAGTTCCGGGTCATTAAGAGACCTTAGCGGCGATCGTTATGTCGGCCTTGGCGTCGGTCAAGAAGCATTTTTATTGGGTGGGGCTGACAGTGCTGGGCGCACTGATCGCCGCCGCCGCCTTTGTCGCGCCTAGCAAGATCAGTCAGATCGAGCTCGAACGCGAGGCACAGGTCGCTGCTTCCCGCATCAAAGCGCAGATGCTGAGGGAGCCCGATGCGCTGGTCTACGCGCTCACCAGCCCGTCCCACACCCCGCAATTCACCGAAATTCTCGGCAAGTCGGGCTATGGCCCCCGTATGCTTCGCTACGAACTCTACGATCAGGCTGGGGTCCTGACCTTTACCAGCGGCATGGCGGGGATGACGCTCGATCAGGGTCTCGCCGCCCTGCTTGCGAGCCCCGCCAACGAGGCGCCCAAAGTGGCGCTGTATCATAGTACCGACACGACCCCGCCCTCCGACTTTGCCGCGCTCACTTTGCCGCTCGCCCTGAACACCGAGCCCCACGGCACGCTCGTCGTCTATCTCGACCAGACCGACCAAGCCGCCGTCCTCTCCAGATACTTCACCCTGATCGCCGCCATCACCTTGCTCTTGCTGAGTGCCGGCATTGCCGTGCCTGGCGCGTTCGCCTGGATGCGCGAGCGCCAGCGCCGCAAGGCCGAGGAGCAACTCCGCTACCTGGAGGAACATGACCCCCTCACCGGCCTGTCCAATCGCAAGGCCTTCCTCGATGGCCTGACCCAGGCCATCGCCCGCATGCATCGCGACCGCACGCATATCGCGGTGCTCTGCGTCGATATCGACAAGTTCAAGGACATCAACGAGGCCGCCGACCACTCGGGCGGCGACCAAGTGCTGCGCGACATCGGCGGACGCATCAAGTCGACCTTGCGCGACGGCGACCTCATCGCCCGCCTCGGTGCCGACGAGTTCGCCATCGCCCTGGTCGACATCACCAATCTCGGCGACGTCATGGCCTTCATGAACCGCTTGGTCGAGGCCTTGCGCCGCCCGCTGCAAGTGGCCGGTAACGAAATGCCGGTCACGACCAGCGTCGGCATCGCGCTCGCGCCCGCCGACGGCGACACCGCACCGATAGTGCTCCGCCATGCCGGTATCGCGCTCGCGCGCGCCAAGGGCGACGGGGGTCAGCGCATGTGCTTCTTCGAGCAGAGCATGGATAAGGCGCTGCAACGCCGCCGCATGGTCGAGCACGAGCTTCGGCTGGCGCTGGGACGCGAGGAGTTCGAGGTCGTCTACCAGCCGCAATACGATCTCGCCACCGAGCGGCAATGCGGCTCCGAGGCACTGATCCGCTGGCAGCACCCGGTGCACGGCAAGATCGCGCCGGGGCACTTCATCTCCGTGGCCGAAGACACCGGCCTGATCGTGCCGCTTGGCGAGTGGGTGCTGCGCCGCGCCTGTTCCGACGCGATGAAGTGGCCAGAGCCGCTCTTCGTCTCGGTCAACCTCTCCCCGGCGCAGTTCCGCGACGGCGATGTCGCCGAGACGGTGGCGCAAGTTCTCAAGGAGACCGGACTGCCGCCCCAGCGGCTCGAGCTCGAGATCACCGAGAACCTCCTGATCAACGACACCGAAGAGGTACTGGCCAAGCTCAACCGCCTGCGCCAGATCGGCGTAGCCATCGCCATGGACGATTTCGGTACCGGCTTTTCGAGCCTGAGCTATTTGGCGCGCTTCCCCTTCTCCAAGATCAAGATCGATCGCCAGTTCATCCGCAACATGCCCCGCGATCCGGCGATGAAGGCGATCGTCAAGACGGTCATTGCACTCGGCAAGTCGCTGGACGTGACCATCACCGCGGAAGGGGTGGAGACCGAGGAGCAGGCGGCGATGTTGCGCGAATTCGGCTGCCCGCAAGTGCAGGGCTTTCTCTACGGCTATCCCGGCGCGCCCGACGTAGATACCAAGCCGGTGGAGGGCAAGGTGACGCCGATTTCCTCGAAGCGGTCGAGCGCGGCCTGAGCCGGCCTGCCTCAGCGCCGCCGGACCGGCGCCCCAGGCTTGAACAACCCGCTCAGCGCGCCGTCAAACGGAGCGAACTTGGTCTGCGACTTGACCGAACGCTGTGAGGTGGGCTTCGCCGCGCGGCTCCTCGCCGCGACTGGCTTCTTGGCGAGCGGCGCCGGCTTCGCGGACTTAACCGCCTCGGCCTTCGGCTTTTCCTCGACCGATGGCTCTTCCGGCCGTTTTGACAAGGCGGGCTCCGCCGCTAACTCTTCCGCGCCCGACTCCGCATCCGGCTCGGCCGTCGCGCCGTCTCGCTCCAGATCGGCCGCCTCCGCCGCGTCTTCTGCCGCAACGCTGTCCTCAGCCTGGCTTGGGGGCGGCAGCGCGGATGTTTGCTCGTTGTCCGCCTCAATCTTGCCGGCAAGCGGAGAGGCCGGGAGAACTTCGACATTGATGATGGAGGTTTCAGGCGAGCTATCGATACCGGGTCCCGGCAGCGTGACGACGAGCGGCAGCAAAAGCGCTAGGCCGATGGCATGAATAATGCCGGCGTAGATCAGAAACACCGGCACATTGAATCGATTCATTGTCACGGCGAAGAGCGAAAGTTGCGTGGAACGCACTCGCTACGCTCGAATCGAAATATCTGAGTCGCAGGCCTCTGCGCAAGGCTTTAACTCTCCATCACAATTCTGGGCGCCGGCCGCGCACCGCCCTTGCTTCGCTCGAGTTCCGCGAAGGCGCGCGCGGCGATCTGACGAAACGCTTCCGCCCCGGCCGAGGCGGGATCCGTCGCCACCACGGGACGGCCCTCGTCCGAAGTTTCGCGGATCTCCAGGGTCAGCGGCACCTCGCCGAGAAACGGCACGCCGAGCCGCGCGGCTTCCGAGCGCGCGCCGCCATGGCCGAATATGTTGGAAGGCTCGCCGCAATGCGGGCAGACGAAGCTGCTCATATTCTCGACCAGGCCGAGCACCGGCACATTGACCTTGCGAAACATATTGAGTCCCTTGCGCGCGTCGATCAGGGCGAGGTCTTGCGGCGTCGACACGATCACGGCGCCGGCCAGCGGCACTTGCTGCGCCATGGTGAGCTGGGCGTGGCCGGTACCCGGCGGCATGTCGACCACCAGCACGTCGAGCTCGCCCCAGGCGACGTCCTTCAACATCTGCGACAGCGCCGACATCACCATCGGCCCGCGCCAGATCATCGGCGTTTCCTCGTCCACCAGGAAACCCATCGACATCACCTTGAGCCCGTAGGCCTCCATCGGCGCCAGCTTGTTGCCGGAGACCTGCTGCGGCTGCCCCTTCAATCCCAAGAGGCGCGGCATCGACGGTCCGTAAATATCGGCGTCGAGAATGCCGACCTTGAGGCCCATCTCTTTAAGTCCGAGCGCGAGATTGACCGCGGTAGTCGATTTGCCGACGCCGCCCTTGCCGGACGCCACGGCGATGATGTGGGCGACGCCCGGCACGCCGCCTGGCCTATGCCGCGCCTCGCGCGCAGCGCCCGGCCGCGTGAAGGGCGAGGCTTGCGGTGCGACTTGCCCGCCATTGCCGCCCGAGCCCGGGGCGCGATCGGCTGTCAAAGTCACCGCCACCGACTCGACGCCGGACAACTCTCGCACCGCGCGCGTCGCGGCTTCGCGCAGGGCCTCGAACTCGCCCGCGCGCGCCGGGTCGGCATGAATCGCGAAATAGACCTTGCCCTTGTGGATCACGATCTCCGAGACCAGGCCTTGCGCGACGATTTCGACCGCAGGGTCGGGGCCCTTGATCTGCCTCAGCGCCTCGAGCACGCGCTCTTTGGTAAGTTGCTCCGTCATGCGCAGTTATGTAGTCCTGCTTCGCATCAACACCAACCGCATTCGTCAGACTTCGAACTCCGGAAACAGGCGCGGTAAGTCCTCGATCCGTTTCCAGCCCCCGCCCCTCGACACCACCTCCACCCGGAGGTCGATGAAATAGGCGTCCAGCACCGCCGCACGTTCTTCGGCGAGCGGGGGCGAGCAATAATCTTCCTCCTCCCACACCGCCACGCCGTCGCGTCGCTGGCGGGCGTTTTTCAGCGAAAAAGTCAGAGCGCGGCCGAATGGCTTCATGTCGAGAAACACGTCGCGCGCGAGCCGCTCGGAGAGCTCCTCCATCAGCCCAGGCTTGGGAACGGCGGTGACCAGATAAAACGCCATGCGTCGCCTGCCTTCTCGCTGTTGTACGCAGCCTATCCGCGCTACCAGACGGTATCGCCTTGCAGTACCTCTTGCGGCGGGTCGATCTGTCTGAGGTTGCTCAAGGTGAGCCACGACGCCGATGTGAGCGAAATCGCCGCGCCGATCAGGCAAGCGACGCCAAGCCCCAGCATCCATTTGCCCTTGCCACCGAGCTCCGCACTGCGTGCCTCCTCGGTGTTGATACTGATCAGGAAGCGCTGGTCCTTGTCCCCGGGCTCCGGCGCACCGATGCGGCCCTCCCGGCCGACGACGCCCAGCACATAGATCTCGATGTCGAGCGGCAGATGCGTCTCCTTGTAGCGGCGCGCCAAGGTCACGTCGGCACCGGCAATCGCCGGCGATTCGGCGGCATAGCGCTCGCAGCGATTGACTGCCTCGATCCCCTCGATCACCGCCCCGTCGGGATCGACGGCCGCGCTGCCGCTCGCGTCCTCGATTTCAAAGGGCACCGATATCGTATTGGCGAGCTCGCCGGCGGTGCGCTTCACCCGGTAGGACGACTTGCAGCCCGGGTCGTATTCGAGAATTTCGTAGTCGCGCTCGATGCTGGCGACGAAATGCGCGCATCGCTGCTTCGACAGGTCTCCGGTCACCGGGGCCTCGCAGCGCAGCCGGCCCTTGACCTCGACCAGGCTGCCCGCAGGCAGCGCCGCAACCTCGCCTGCCGGCGTGGTCTCGGTTGCCCGCATCAGCGACATGTCGCGCATCGAGACGCGCCAGCCCCAGAACAGGGCCGCAGCGCTCGGCGCCAGCACGACGCCCAAAAGCACGAGCCATGGCACCATGTTGCCCTCCTTCGCCCGGCGGTCCCGGCGGGACGATAGTGCCGCCCCTTTTATAGAGCGTGAATTGGGTCTGCCGCACCGAGGTTTTTGTCGCAACAGCGACACAATTCAGGTGCCACATCGCGACGGGGCAGATCCGCCTTGAGGGCACTGGGCGGAGCGGGGGACATAGAGGGTCCTGGTCGCGTTCGAGTAAGAGTATGCTCCGCTTGCCGCTCCAGCCGGGCGATACGTCCCGGCCAAATCTTGGCTATTGTTCCCCCGTTTCTGCGCGCTCAATGAGCCGGGGACCGGGCTCCCGCCGATCTGGCGCCCTCGCTGCTACGCGGCCGTGCACAAAAGGCACCGGCCTCAAGCCTTCCTTAACCCTGTTCTGGCAAACCAGTGCGAGGCAAGCGCCATAGCGTCCGGCCGCCGAGACTCCACAGATGCGAGGGGGAACATGCGCGGTGTAGTCGATAGTTTGAGCGATCCGAGGCAGAGCGAACTGCGTCGGCACTTGCAGATGATGGCGCGCTGCGTCGAGGCCGCGCACCGGGGCACTTCGCTCACCATGATCCTGCGCTCGCCGGCCGCCGATCCGGCCAAGGCGCTGAGCGGTATGCAGGGCGCGCTGAAACATGCCGGCGTGCGCGCCAAGGTGATCCTTGCCGGGCTTGAGCCCGAGGACGAACTCAGACAGCTCTTCGCCAGCCTCTCCGACCTGGATCCGCTCCAGCCCGCGCAGGAACTGATCCGCTGGGCGCGCAACCCGCGCCTGCTGGAGGCGCATGAACAAGTGATCTATGGTGAAGCGCTCTGCTGGTCCGGCGATGCCATGCGCCGCGACGCGGAGAAGCGCAACGCGCTGGCTCTGTTCGATGAGGACGCGCCCGAAGCGGCGCGATTTGGCCGGCTCGCTTTCGCCGCGTTATGGGCGGCATCGGCGCCGGTGCCGCAGCGGCGGCTGATCGGCCCGGCCAGCGCCCGGCCCTCCGGCGAATATGAACCGCTGCATGACGCCTCGGTCGATCCGGTGGCGCTCCGCCCGAGCCTGCAAGGCTGGCCCCTGCTCCGCCACTAGGCCTCCCATGATAGAACCAACTCCGCGCGAAGCCTGAATTGCGCGCGGACTTGGTTGGCCCCCATGGACGACACACACCAGCTGGCGCCGCTCTGTTTCGTGCTGATGCCCTTCGGCAAGAAGATGGAAGCCGCCGGCCGCGTCACCAATTTCGATTCCGTCTATGCCAAGATCATCGCCCCGGCGGTCGAGCGCGCCGGGCTCGAGCCGCTCCGCGCCGACGAGGAGAAGATCGGCGGCACTATCCACAAGCCGATGTTCGAACGGCTGATGCTCTGCCACTACGCCGTGGCGGACATCACCGGCGCCAATCCCAACGTGTTCTACGAGCTCGGCATCCGCCACGCCATGCGGCCGCGCTCGACCGTGATCGTGTTCGGCGAAGGCACGGTGCTGCCCTTCGACATCGCCCTGGTGCGCGGGCTCGCCTACCGCACCGACGGTGCCGGCGAGCCGGTCGACCCGGAGGTCACGGTGGACGCCATCGCCAAGCAGCTCATCGCCGCGCGCGGCAATCCCCATGACGACAGTCCGATCTTCCAGCTGGTCGAGGGCGTGCCGCGCTGGGAGATCGAGCACGCCAAGACCGACATCTTTCGCCAGGCGATGGACTATTCCAAGCGATACAAGGAGCGGCTGCGCGCGGCAGTTCGCGAGGGCGCCGAAGCCGTGCAGAAGGTCGCCCATGAGCCGGCTCTCGCCAATCTGCTCGAAGTGGAATCGGGCGTCGTCGTCGATCTGTTTTTGTCCTTGCGCGACGTGAAGGCGCACGCGGCGATGATCGCGCTCTACCACCGCATGCCGCTGCCGCTGCAACGCGCCAAGATGATGCGCGAGCAGCTCGGCTTCGCGCTGAACCGCGAAGGCCGCTTCGACGAAGCCGAAAAGGTGCTGAAGGAGGTGATCGCCGAGTTTGGCCCGTCCAGCGAGACCAACGGCCTGCTGGGGCGCATGTACAAGGACCGCTGGGACCTGGCCAAGCGGCAAGGCCTGCCCGAGGCGCGCTCGCTGCTGCGGGCTGCGGTCGACACTTATCTTGCCGGCTTCGAGGCGGATTGGCTATCTTGCCGGCTTCGAGGCGGATTGGCGCGACGCCTATCCGGGCATCAATGCCGTGACCCTGATGGATATGATGGAGAAGCCCGACCCGCGCCAGGCCGAGATCCTGCCAGTGGTGCGCTATGCGGTGTCCCGCAAGGCGGCCAAGACCCCGGACTATTGGGATCATGCCACCTTGCTCGAACTTGCCGTACTCGCCCGCGACCAGGACGATGCGCATGACCGGCTGGGCGACGCGCTGGCCGTGGCGCGCGCCGGCTGGGAGCTCGAGACCACCGCCCGCAATCTCTCGCTGATCCGCGAGATGCGCGAGGGCCGCGGCGAAGATGCGGTCTGGATCAAATGGCTCGAAGACATGCTGAAAGAGCGCGCCGGCAACATCTCAGCCGGCAAGAGCTAGTCTCGAACGCGGCTAGCACCGTCTCCGCGCCAAGATTACATTTTCGTAGCAGTCTCGATCGGGCGTAGCCAAGCCTATGCGCCGCGGATAGTTTCGCCCGGCCGTCGCAAGCTTGGCAGGCGGGCCGAGCATTGCGGTCGCACAAACAAGATCGAGAGGAAACTGGGAGGTAGACGTGAATCGCCGAAAGTTTTTGATGTCATCCGCCTGCGCCTGTCTGGCGACCGCCACCTCCAAAATCGGCTTTGCTCTTGCTCAGGACGGCAACCCCGCGCCGGCGCGACGCTGCGGCACCCCGCCCCCCAGTCCCGCCGAGAAAATCCAGGCGCGGCGCGTGGTGACGGCGCTCCGGACCAACCGAGTCAATTTCCGCGGCACCACGACAATCCCGGTCCACTTCCATATCATCCATGAGGGGCAGCGCGGTTATCTGCCGGACCGGCAGATCAAGGCGCAGATGGCCTTGCTCAATCGCGCCTACGCCCCGGCCAACATCCAGTTCCAGATCGCCAACGTGAACCTGCACGAGAACTCGGCGTGGTTCCGGCATATGCCCGGCACCGACGCGGAAATCGAAATGAAGACCGAACTCGGCAAGGACCCGATGCGATCGCTGAACATCTATACCGCCGAGCCGGACGGCGGGCTCCTGGGCTATGCCACCTTACCCTGGTGGCTTTGGAATAGCCCTCAACTCGACGGCGTGGTTCTGCATCATGCGAGCCTGCCGAAGGCCTCCCGCCCCTGGGTCAACCAGCCCTGGCCGTTCGATCTCGGCATGACTGGGGTCCATGAGGTCGGTCATTGGGTCGGGCTCTACCACACCTTCCAGGGCGGCTGCGATGCGCCCGGCGACGACGTCGACGACACGCCCTACGAGGCGAGCCCAGCCGCAGGATGCCCGCTCGACGAGCCTTCGATCTGTCCGGGCGAAACTCGCTTCAATCCGGTCGAGAACTACATGGACTATTCCGACGATGCCTGCATGAAGCAATTCACGCCGATCCAGTATCAGCGGATGAGAGACATGGTCGGCTACTACCGTTATGAGCTCAACCCGCTGACGCGGCGCTCCTCGCTGCTCGCGCAAATCCGCAACAGTATCGAGTGAGATCGACCTTGCTTCTGCTGGCCGGTTTGGCGCTGAGTTTCAGCTCCGGTCCGGGCCATGCTCTTACTGTCGAAGGCTGCGATATCGTCGCCTTCGCGGGCAAGAACTCGCCCGTCGCCCTCGCACCCGCGCAGTGGCAGGTCTACCGCGACGCGGCGGAAGCCGCGCTCGCCATGACCGAGCCCGGCGCGCCGCTCACAGCCTTGATCGCGGCGCAGGCCGACTTCATCGAGGCGGTCAAGCAGTCGGCTGCGTATCGGGACCATCTCGCCGGCGAATCCTGCCGTGTGCTCTCCACGTTGAACGAAGGCGCGGTGGACGCGCTGCTTGCCGAGGTCGTAGCGCAGATGCCGGCCCCGGCCGGAGAGGCGTTGGCGGCGGCCGTCGCCGAGGCCAAGGCGCAACTCGACAGGATCAAGCAGACCGCGCGCTTCCGCTCCGCCAAGGACCTCACCCTGTTCTCGGCGCGCTATTATTGCTTTATCGCCGCGACCATCGTCGCCTTCCTGCCGCCCGAGCGCCGCGCCGGGATTGCGCTGGAGGAGTTCGGCGATACGGTTTCCTGCAAGGACGCGGCCCGCACCGGATAGCGGCCGAACCCTGCCGCGGAGCACGCACGCTATGGATCGTCAATCACTCATGCAGGCGATGCTCCTGGAACGGGCGGGCGTGCCGCTCAAGCTCGCCGAGATCGCGGTACCCGCGCCGGGCCCAGGGCAAATCCTCATCAAAGTCACGGCCTGCGGCGTCTGCCGCACCGATCTGCATATTTTCGACGGGGAATTGGACCGGCCCAAGCTGCCGCTGGTGCTCGGTCATGAGATCGTCGGCCGGATCGAGACGCTCGGCGAAGGCGTGGAGGGCTTCGCGCCCGGCGACCGGGTCGGCGTGCCCTGGCTCGGCTGGACCGACGGCACTTGCGCCTATTGCCGCGCGGGCGAAGAAAATCTCTGCGACGACCCGCGCTTTACTGGCTACCAGATCGACGGGGGCTATGCCGAATACACCGTAGCGGACGCGCGATATGCGTTCACACTGCGAAGCTGGATGAAGGATCACCGTATCGATGTATTTGATTCACGGTCCTTGGAAAGCTATCGGGCACAGATGCGCGACCCCGCACGCGTCCACGCAATGTGCGAAGATTATCGCGCGGGCGCTTCCATAGATAGGCGGCTTGATCTCTCTGACAAGGCGCGAGATGCAAAAATAACTTCACCGCTTTTATTTGTTTGGTCGAGCTTGGGTTTCCCAGCGGCGACAGGTGACCCCCTCAGCTTCTGGAAGGCTTGGACCCACGAGCTCTCGGGCGCACAAATCCAAGCTGGACACTTCATACCGGAAGAGAACCCCCATGCTCTGCTCGCCGCGGCCGTCCCGTTCCTGAAAGACGCAGATCCCTGATCCTCTCGGCAGAGGGCAACCAACCGGACTTTGGAGACTGAGGTGAAGCCCCGCGGAACACCCTGGCCTTGCCCGCGCTCGCAAGCTCGGCCTGGTTGGTGATGTCGTTGAAAGCTGCCGCGAGCCCGCCGCCCGTGGTGGCATCACCGATATTGGCGCCGACGCTGCGCAGATTGCTGCCGGCGAGGTAAGCAAAGCCGGTGGTCCCCCCCACGCTGGACAGCGCTGCTCCATCGGTTGCTCCATCCGGCAGGCAGATCCGCTTGCGCGGTGAATTCGCCGAAATTCGTGCCAGGCGCCCGGTTGAAATTCTCCCGGTCCTGGCAGGTCTTGACAGTATTGAAGCATTTTCTGTCGCCGGTGACCCCTAGCGCCGCAAGGCACGGGGCCTGACCATAGGTCAGCCCGCAATAGTCGAGGTCGACCTCGACATAAGTGAGCGATTGCATGGATGGCTTGCTTGTGGATTTAGCCTAGAATCCAAGCGATCGCGCGCAGTTGCCGCGGGAACAAGCTTAGCGGCGTAAAAGTTCAGGGTGCATGAGGATGATGCATGACTGGATGATGAACGGCTGGGGCATGGGTCTCGGGTTTATCTTCTGGCTCCTGACTTTGGGAGCGGTCGTCGCCGGGATCATTTGGCTGGTTCGCTCACCCGGCAAGGGCTGGAATATAACCCCACGGTCATCAGGGCTCGACCTGCTCGAAGAGCGCTATGCGCGCGGCGAGATCACCCGCGAGGAATATCTCGAGAAGAAGCGCGACATGACCCAATGACCGCCCGCCCGCTTACAGCAGGGCAAGGAGTGGCCGAGGTTTAGCCGAGCAAGCGGTCGTTACCTTGAATTTTGAACGCCCCCCAGATGCTTCAGACGACGCCCGACAGCTGCAGCTCGACCGCCATCATCCCGTTCGGCCGCTGATTGACGGCCCTTAGCGAGCCACGCATAGCCCAGCTCGCGCGGATAGCTGCCAGGCCTCCAGGCGAAGAAAAACGGTGCCTCGCGCGCGGCGGTTACGAACGGCTCCATATTGGACCGGTACCAGGACGGCGTGATGTTCTGCAGGCTCAACGCGGTCTCCAGCGATTGACCGACGACGATGCGGCCGAGGAAATTCCCGCTCTCGCTCATACCGTTGGTGACACTAGTTTTGCGGCCGTATGTGATTGGGGTGTGACCGACATAGATGCGGCGCGCCATCTCGGCAATAGCCCGCTCGGCGCGTACCCAACGCGAATAGCTTGCACATAGGCAGCGAGTGCGGCGCGGTCGATCTCCGACAGGCAGCCCAGAGCGTAGAGCTGCTCCGACAGCCGCTCCCATTCGAGCCTCGCCTCCTCGTCGAGATGCGACGGCGGGCTCGGCAGCGAAGGCGGAGGCTTAGGTTCGTTCTCGTTGAGGGCCCGCTTGCCTGGATTACCCGTGACGAGCTTCAGATGCGTGGGCTTGGGCTTGCGGCCTCGGGGAGCCATGACCGGGTCTCCAATATTCCGTCGCAACCGTCGTTCCATTCCGCGGCGCGCCGATACCGGCAATCTCGAGCGCAACACAAGAACTGCCGTCAATCAGAATTTCTTATCGTCCATAAGAATAGTAGCTTAAACTATCGTGGCACCGCACTACTCAGCGCCGCAAGGAGACAGAGATATGTCTACGAAACTTCTTTCAGCCTTGCTGGTCTCTGCGGCTCTGATTGTGCCAAGTGTGGCATCAGCAGCACAAGACACGTGCCCCACAACCTTGCCACACCACCAATTATCATCACCAAAGCCTTCAATTGAACTTTTCGTCAATGAACCATGGCTGTCCGCAATTCGGGACGGAAAAAAACGGTGGAAGGCCGCGCCGGTCCCCTCGAAGAGTTTTCTGGCTGGATCGGTAAGCAGGCAAGATTCTGTAGCTCGGAGCAAGACGTGATCGTGAATGTCATCGACGTTCATCACTATGATACGCTCCAGGAGTTCTTGAATGTCGAGGGATGGAAAAATGCGGCGCCGCACCTGAACTCCTTGGAGGAAACCGTCAATGCTTACCTCCAATTTTACCCAGGCGACTATATCAGCGAACATGGTGGCATGAATGGGATCATCATTTCTGTTGCTCACCCGACATCCACTCGATGACCCGGCTTGTTGAGTCTGAGACTGCCGTCATTAAGAAAAGCTCCGGAGATGAAAATCGTCAGCAGAAACTGCGGGAGCGCTTCAGATGCGTGGGCTTTGTGCTCGCAGGCCGCGGGGGGACATCGAGGAACCTCTCCACTATTTTGTGTGGCAATGCCAAATATTGCGGGGCCTAAGACCTGGATCATCACTCCGCCAATCTTGCATTTGGCGCGGCAAGAGGTAGACTGATCAAGCTTGATATTGGCGCTGCACCCCGCGCGCCTGCGTCTCCCTCAGGCAAGTAAGCGTCAAAAGCCCTAAACAGCCCTTCGGGGCTTTTGTTTTTGGAGGCTGGCTTCACACAGCAAAATGAGCGGCGGGAATCTGTGCTGCCGGCGGCAAAAATAAGCTGCGGGGCGAAGCACCCGGCTTAGTTCCCCCCCAACTTATCCACGGAATATCCAGAGGATATCCAATTCTTTATCACCGGCTTATCCACTTAAGATGCATAGCGGAAATCGCCCCGCCGCCAGTCAACGGCGCAACCGACCCGGCCCTTCGGTGGCAAGCGCCTTCCTGACATCGGACTGAGATATCCCGAATTGCCGGGAGATCGCCGACGGCTTGACGCCGGCCTTGAAGGCCGCGCGGACGGCGTTGAGCTGTCCCCTCGTCAGGGCAACGGCAGTCTGCTCGCCGCGTGAGGCGGTCGATGCCGGTGCAAGCTTTAATAATCGACCGCGGCGTTCGGCTTCGCCCGTGACGGCAGCGAGGAGCCGGTCAAGCTCTGCATCATCCAGATGCTGAAGGGCTCCGGACAGGTCTTTAGGAAGCAGCGGTTGTGCTGTTTTTCTCTCGGACTCCGGCTGTGGGCGCGGGGTCGAATTGGCCGCGAACAAGTCGGGAGCAAATGGGGCCGGCTTCATGCTGCCGAGTATGATGCCGACGTTGCGCGGGAACAATGCGCCGCGTGTAATTATGCAACGGTTGTTGTTTGGGAGCCGTTTGGCCGATGTCGTATAGTCGCCGCGAAATTCTGCTGCTTGCAGGTGCCGGTTTAGTCGTGGGGCATAGTGCGCTAGGCAAACCCATGCCTGTTACATCACCGATTATCGACGATCTCAGTCGTGAGCCACCCAAGGCCACGATTGGAACTGACTGGCGGCTTTTCACTGACCGGGTCATGGGAGGGGTGTCCGATGGAACCATGATCCGGGAACCGGTCGCCGGGCGACCGGCCGTCCGTATGCGGGGCGAGGTCAGCCTCGAGAATAACGGTGGATTTGTTCAGATGTCTTTGGACCTGAGTGCGGATGGCAAAGCTATGGATTGCAGCGGCTGGCGCGGGATTGAGATCGACGTCTTCGGAAACGGAGAGGACTATAGCGTTCACCTCAGAACTGAGGACCTCTCGCGACCTTGGCAATCTTACCGGCAAGGCTTCAAAGCCGACCCGGAGTGGCGGACCGTTCAGCTTCCATTCGATAAATTTGCGCCGTATCGCACTGATGTTCCACTCAATACGCGTCGGCTACGGCGCATTGGCATGGTTGCCATTGGCCGCGCGTTTTCGGCTGACCTTTCTGTCGGTGGTTTGCGGTTTGTCAGCTGACGCACTGAAGGGCTGTCCACTGGTCGCAAGCCACGCCTTCCCTCCCGTCTGGCCCCTGCCAGCGCCGCACGATGGCATGCGACGTATTTGGGGTCGAGCTCGATGAGCCGCGCCCGTCGCCCCGCTCGTTCCGCTGCAATCAGTGTTGTGCCCGATCCGCCGAATGGGTCGAGCACGATGTCTCGGCTCTTGGAAGAGTTGCGGATCGCCCGCTCGACCAGCGCCACCGGCTTCATTGTTGGGTGCAGGTCATTCTTCACCGGCTTATCGAAGAACCAGACATCGCCCTGGTCGCGCGCCCCGCACCAATAGTGATCGGTGCCCTCCTTCCAGCCATAGAGGATCGGCTCGTACTGGCGCTGGTAATCGGCGCGGCCGAGGGTGAAGGTGTTTTTGGCCCAGATCACGAAGGTCGACCACTTGCCGCCCGCCTCACGGAACGCCTTCTGCAGCCTGTCGAGCTCCGACGATGACATGCAGATATAGATCGCGCCCTTGGTGAGGGTGAGGATGTTGACGCAGGCGGCGTAGAGCAGCGCGCCGAACTCCTCGCCGAGGGCGTCATTGAGGATCGGGCGGTTCTTCCCCCGCAGCCTGTCCTTGGCCGAGTTGGCGTAGTTGACGTTGTAGGGCGGGTCGGTGAAGGCCATGTCGGCGAGCTCGCCGCTTAAGACTCGTTCGATATCGGCCAGAGCGGTCGCGTCGCCACACAGCACTCGGTGCTCGCCGCAGATCCACAAATCACCGGGACGGGTGATGGGATCGGCCGGAGGCTCGGGTGCTTCATCGAGGCCGTCGGTATCCGCGTCGGTGCCCAATAGCCGATCGAGTTCGGTTTCGTCGAAGCCGATCAGCTACAGGTCGAAGCCGCCTGAAAGTTCCTGCAGCTCGGAGACCAGCATCTTGTTGTCCCAGCCGGCGTTCTCGGCGAGCTTGTTGTCAGCAATCACATAGGCCCGGATCTGCGCCTCGCTCCAGCCGCGGGCGACCATCACCGGGACCTCCGCGAGACCGAGCTTCTGGGCCGCCAGCACCCGCGCATGGCCGGCGATGATCGTGCCGTCCTCGGCGATCAGCACTGGATTTGTCCAGCCCCATTCCGTGATCGATCGCGGCCACCTGGTCGATCTGATCATCGGCGTGCGTGCGGCTGTTACGGGCGAAGGGAACCAGCGCCGACACGGCCTTGCGCGCGACCGCATCGGCCGGCCATTCGGTCATTTTGACCCCACTTGTCCATATCGCGGTTTTCTGAGCGAAGGCCCCCGTTTGCCGTCACGTCTATCGGCTCTCCGACGCAACGCGACCGCCCGTTAAGCGAGTTTATTGAGACTTAGAGGCCGAGCTTTTGATGAATGTAGCCCGCAAGCTTCTCGACGTCATAAGGCTTACGAAAGAATGCTTGCCCCGGGATTATGTCAGCTTCATTTGCGTGACCTGACACGACGATGACCGGCATAGCTGACCGATGGACAGCAATCCATTTTGCTAAAGCAAACCCGTCAATGCTGCCGGGCATTCGCACATCCGTGAGCACAAGCTCGATTGAATCAACTTGCTCAAGGATGGTGACTGCCTCCTCGCCGGTGGACGCCTCAAGCACTTTGAAGCCGGCATCCTGCAATTTCTCGGAGAGCATTGCACGAATGAGGAACTCGTCCTCGACGACCAGGATTGTAGGCATGACTTCGGCTAGGTATCAGAAATGGCGCACAAAAGTTCTCATGAAGCCAGAGCAACTAACAAGCAGAAATTATGATTCGCAGCAACGCCTCGATTAGAGTAATTTCGTACATCGCTTGTTTTTATTTAAAGGCGCGCGGCGAACGAAAGAGCATATATGAGTGCTCCGGCCGGGTTTAGGTAGGAGACATGTTGGAATCTCCCGAGTGCGCCAATCGTCACTCCTTTTCAAAAAACAAAGGCGGTTTTCTTAATCGCTTGGCCGGATGGTTGGCGGGCCTGGCAGCTAGCCGAGAGTCTGCGCGGTCGATCGAGGCTCCTCTTCCCGGCTTGAAATACGGAGACTATGTTGCTGCGCTTGGTATCTTTGCTGTAGCCTTTGTTGCCCGTCTTGCGCTGGATTATGCCGTTCCAGGCAGACTGCCGTACGTCACCTTCATACCAGCCGTATTCTTCGCTGCTCACATTTGTGGCGACAGGCCAGCTTTACTGGTCGTCGCTTTGTCAGCGGTGGTGGGGACCATTTGGCTCGATCCCTCTGACAATCCCGCCTTTACTTACCCGGTAGGGGCGATTGTCTTCGTCCTAGCTTCGCTGGTGATTGTTTTTTTACACACGAGCTTCGTGTAGCGAATGCCAAGCTTCAAGCGCATGAAGCGGAATTGGAGCTTGTCAACAGTGAGCTTAGGCACCGCATAAAGAATTTGTTCGCTATAGCGGACGCGGTTTGCCAGCAGACGATTTCGAGAGGCGGCAGCCGAGAAAAGATTAGTCGGTCCATAGGCGAGCGTCTTAGTGCTATCGCCCGTACGCAGGATTTGCTTGGTGCCAAGGCCACGGACGGCGCTGAATTGGCCGAGCTAGTAAATAGATTGGTGAGGACCATCGCCCCCGACGAAAAGCGTCTTCTCATCAAGGGCGAGAAACTGGCCCTCCCAAGCGATCTTGCCAACCGCTTCGCCTTGATCCTGCATGAACTTGCCACGAATGCGGTGAAGTATGGTGCATGGTCGAACGAAATAGGACGCGTCGACTTGTCGTGGCACAAAGAACAACAGCATTGCCATTTCCGCTGGCGCGAATGCGGCGGACCGGGTCCCTCGCCAAAAATAGGAAAAGGCCTGGGGAGGACGCTCATTGAAAAGGCCCTGGCCGGTGCCACTGTTGAGTACTCTCTGAAACCGGACGGGCTGGAATGCTCCATCCAAGTGGCACTCCGACCGGCGTAGCGCTTCTCTGCTGCTTCCTTAGAGCATTGCCAATTCAGTCATTTTGACCCCCGGTGCTAATTCCGCGGTTTTTCATGCAAAACGCCCGCGCCGGTCCCCCTCAATCGGCGTCAAGAAAAGACCCACCCCCGGGGTGTCGGCTCACGATTCAGTCGGAAATCAAACGACAGAACGCGTGACGCTGCGGAATATTGGCGGCAAAGACCTGTTCCTCGCTGAAGTGTCGGAAATTCATTTGAGGCGTTTGCATAGGCTAAATTCCCGATAAATGTAACCACATAAGAGCTAAGACTTTTGAGGTTAACAAATGCGAGTCCCAGCAAAGCCGCTCGGCAGCTACCCATTCTATCTTCGGCCATTCTTCTGGAACCAGCGTCGCAAGTATGGAGAGGTTCTGCAGGCCGCGCTGTTGTGGGCCAGATCGCCGAAGCTATTCGCTGCTGTGGCGATGCTTTATGGCATTATGGATCGACGCTCTTCACCGATTGATCCTGCCTTACGCTCCCTCGTCACCGTTCGCGTGTCGCAGATCAACGCGTGCGCCTTTTGTGTCGATCTCAATTCGGCAACGCTCATCAAGCGGGGTGTGAGCCTGGAAAAGGTAGAAGCTCTCGAAACTTGGCGCCAAAGCAACTTTTTTGATCTACGCGAGCAAGCGGTCCTCGACTACGCAGAGGCCATGACGCGATCCGACCGGCGGGTGGAAGACGAGCAGGTGGAGAGCCTGAGGTCTTATTTCGACGACGATGGCATCGTAGAATTGACCAGCCTGATCGCGTTCCAGAACATGTCGAGCAAGTTCAACAGCGCGCTTGGCGTACCAGCTCAGGGATTCTGCAAGATACCTAATGCTAAAATGTCTGAGCGATCGCGCGCGTAACGTCGGTCGACAGAACCTGGTGCCCTCTCTTAATGCTGCCCGATCGGCCAACCGTCCATGCCGACCGCGACGAACCGGCTGCGCTCATGCGACTGCTTCACCTTGTTGTGGCAGGTCGCGCACAACGACTGCAGGTTCGCCGGAGCGAAGAACAGTTGTCGGTTCCCACGATGCGCTTTGATGTGGTCGACGTGGCTGCCTGCGATCCGCTCGCCCTTCGCCGCATGCATCCGGCACCAGGGTTCGCGTA
>JAWOJH010000111.1:0-6043 GCA_046481725.1 Methyloceanibacter sp.
ACGCCGGTAATCAGGGCGGTGTCACCCTTGAGATCGATGCGGGCGCCGAGCCGGGCCAGCTCCTGCACATGCATGAAGCGGTTCTCGAAGATGGTCTCGCGCACTTGGCTGGTGCCGTTGGCCATGCACATCAGGGCGATGAGCTGCGCCTGAAGATCGGTGGGGAAACCCGGGAAGGGCTGGGTCTCCACCGTGACCGGCCCCAAGCCCGCGCCGTTGCGCGCCACTCTGATGCCGGTCGGGCGCTCCTCGATTTCGACCCCGGTCGAGCGCAAGGTCTGAAGCGCCTCTTCCAGCAGATCGGCGCGCGCGCCATCGAGCAGGACATCGCCGCCGGTGATTGCCGCGGCCATCGCATAGGTCCCCGTCTCGATGCGGTCGGGCAGCACGGTGTGTTCCGCACCGTAGAGGCTCTCGCGCCCCTGCACCCAGAGCGTCGACGTGCCGATGCCTTCGATCCGCGCGCCCATCCTGACCAGGCAGTTGGCGACATCGGAGACTTCGGGCTCGCGCGCGGCGCCCTCGATCAAGCTCTCGCCTTTGGCGAGTACCGCCGCCATCAAGGCATTATGCGTCGCGCCGACCGAGACCTTGGACAGTACGACCCTGTTGCCGGTGAGCCTCCGCGGGGCGCGGGCGATGACATAGCCGCCATCGAGTTCGATCTCGGCGCCGAGCGCCTCGAGCGTCGTGAGATGCAGATCGACGGGACGCGTGCCGATGGCGCAGCCGCCGGGCAGCGATACTCTCGCCCGTCCGCAGCGCGCCAGCAGCGGCGCCAGCACCCAGAAGCTCGCCCGCATGCGCGCCACCATCTCGTAGGGCGCAGTGGTGTCGACGATCTCGGTTGCCGTCAGCCGGAAGGTCTGGCCGTCGCTCGAGCGCTGGTTCGGCCGTTTTCCCGCGATGGTCACATCGGCGCCGTGATTGCCGAGAATGCGGCCCAGCAGATTTACGTCGGCCAGCCGCGGGACATTGTGCAAGGTCAGCGTCTCGCGGGTCAAAAGGCTCGCGATCATCAAAGGCAGCGCAGCATTCTTGGCGCCGCTGATTGGTATCGTGCCGGTCAGGCGCTGGCCGCCGACAATGCGGATGCGGTCCATGGCTGTACTCCCTCGCCCCTACCCCGTTAGCTTTGTTGGAAGACCCCCGTCTTCGCTCTTCGCCCGGCCCCCGTCAGGCCTGGCACGAAAAAACCAATCTACTCCTTTGCGGCTAACTCTGTCTCCCCTCATCGCGATCCTGGGCCGGTTTCTCGGCTTTGGCCTGTGCCTTGCGTTTCAACAGGTTGGCGCGAAGCGCCTGTTTGAGCCGGGCCCGGCGCGCCTCGCTTTTCGCCCGCTTGGGACCCTGTTTGCCGCCTGGTTCGCCGGTCATCGCCGCAAGCCTACTCGAACTCTCTTTATATCATCCCCACATTCGAGGCAGACGCCGCCTTGCATGCGGTTTCCCGCTATGGCAGGGTCCGGCGCGAAAAAGCGCGGGGATTCCGGGGCGTAGCCCGAGCGGTCCCCAAGCTTCGTTTGCATTGCCGCCATAGCTCAGTGGTAGAGCACGTCATTGGTAATGACGGGGTCGACTGTTCAATCCAGTCTGGCGGCACCAGCTTTCTCCCTCACTGCCTGAGATCACGGCATCAGAGCCGAGCCCCCGTTTTGTCCCCTACTGCCCAGACGATCGCGTAGAGCGAAATCGTCAGCAGACAGGCGAGTGCGAGCGCGGGCCAGAAACCCATGCCTGAGCGCAGCAGTGCCGGAAGCGCCAGAAGCATCGGCAAGGTCGCCAGCACGAACCAAAAAGCAGTCTGCGCCAGCGAGGCGACGCGTTCCTTGTCGCCGGTATCCAGCCAGAGCCAGATGAAGGCGAGGACCGAAATCAAGGGCAAAGCCAGGATCAGCGCGCCAAGTGCCGGGTAGCGCTTGGCAACCTCGGAAACCCCGGCGACGATGAGGCCCGATAGGATCGCCTTGATGGCAACGTAAAGCATTCGCCAAATCCGAGGGCGGTTTTTGCCCGCCGTAATTTCATAAACTAACCGATGCAGACCCTCATCTCCATACAGCAATGGCTTCACCAGAGCATGAGCCAGGGTCTTGGCGACATCGCCGCAGGCGATTCCCAGGCCGTGCTATTCGCCGTCGGCGCTGCTGTCCTGTTCGGCGCTCTGCACGCCCTGATGCCGGGACACGGCAAGACGGTCTTGATCTCGTATCATCTCGGCCAATTGTCGCGGCCGTTCGAAGGGTTCTTGAACGGTACCATTCTGGCGTTGACCCATGTGGGCCTTGCCGCCGTCCTCGTCCTGGGCGGATTCACCGTCATCAGCAAGGCCTTTGCCTTTGGCGGCCGGACGCCACAATTCGAGACCGCCAGCGGCGTGCTGATCGCTTCGATCGGCGCCTTTTTGCTTTGGCGCTCGCTCGCAAACCGTCCCGAGCCCGGCACGAAACGTAATGGCCGCACCCTCGCTTTCGCCACGGGGCTGATCCCTTGCCCGCTTACGACCTTTGTCCTCAGCTACGCCATAGCCCGCGGCATTCTTGGCGCCGGTCTTCTGGTGACGGCTGCCATGGCCGCGGGAATGGTCATGACCTTAGGCGGCGTGATTCTGGCGTCGGCCCTGGCCCGAGACCGCTTTATGCAGTTCTTGGCGCGCACCGAGATCGCGCGCCACAGGGTCGGTCAGACGCTCGAGATCGGCGGCTCGCTTGCCGTGCTCGCCCTTGGCCTCTGGACGCTCCTCGGGACGAGGATCTGAGAGCAAATCAGCCTCTGTTGAATAGCGCCCAGGCGGCGTAGCACAAGGTGATCGCGAGGATCGGCCGGAGCAGCCATTCGGGTGCGAGGCCTGCGAGCCGTGCACCGATCAGAATGCCGGGGATCGACCCGCAGAGTAGCGCCAGCAGCAGCCCAAGATCGACATTGCCCAATCCGAAATGGCCGAGACCGCCGATCAGGGTGAGCGGCACGGCATGCGCGATGTCGGTCCCGACCAGTCGCTTGGCCGGCAGCAGCGGATAGAGGATGGCGAGCACGGTGACGCCGATCGCGCCGGCGCCCACCGAGGTGAGCGTGACGAGCAATCCGAGCAGAACGCCGAAGATCACGGTGGGTGCGGTCCGCGGCGGGACATCGCCGCGATCGTTGCGCGGCGATTTTCGCGTCACGAAGGGATAGAGCACGATGGCGAGCCCGCTCAAAGGCAGCGCCCCGACCAGGCTCATCCTGATCCAATGGGCCAGCGCGTTGGTGCTGTTTTCCGGCAGCAATGCGATGACGGCGAGGACGACCACGGCCGCCGGCAGACTCCCCGCCGACAGACGCCATACCACCGGCCAATCGACATGGTCGGCGACGTGATGGCGCCAGCCGCCGGCGGTCTTGGTAATCGAGGCATAGAGCAGGTCCGTGCCGACCGCCACCGCCGGGGCCACGCCAAAGCTCGAGATGAGCAACGGCGTCATCAGCGCACCGCCGCCGACCCCGGTCAGCCCCACCAGCACGCCCACCGCAAAGCCGGCCGCCATCAGCGGCAGCAGGGCGGCCACCCACGCCAGGTCGATCATGACGAAGAGCCCCTTCCCCCTAGTCGCGCGCCGAGCGTGCGACCTGAACCGGGCCAGCCATTAGAGCGGCTCTTATCCGGGTCAAATCTCGACCAGAACCGGCACCCCGACCGAGCGCAGCAAAGCGGCGACCTCCTGCGCGCGCCGATTGAACTCGGCCTGGTCCGCCGGAGACTCGCCGAGATCGGCGCATAGTCCACGCGCCAACAGGTCCCGGTTGAGCACCAGCACATTGTCGCCGACCTGAGGCGCGCCGGCCTGCGCCCAGGTGATGACGCCGCCGGCCACCGTGGCGCCGTCGATAGCGCTGACCAGCACGAAATTGCCGGTGAGCGGCAGGTCGCGGAACAGATCGATCGCCGCCGGGCGGCCGAGCAGGATGCGGCAATCGGCGATGTCATTGACACCGCAAGCATGCGCCGGCGTCGCCGCCAAGGTCTCGAAATCGACCAAGGCCGAAATGCTGATGCTGGTCACCGGCGTGAGATCGGTGGCGGTGCGGAGCAGATAGCCGGCCTCGGGATCGAACGGCGTCTCCGACAGCCAGACCAGCCGCGTCTCGATCACGTCGGCATTGACGGGGCGCCGCAGCACCTCGGACAGAACCGCGCCGCGGGAAATGTCGAGATCGGTGTCGAGCACCAAGGTGACCGCGTCGCCCTTGGCGGCGTGTCTGCGGTCGCCATCCATGCCGGCGATCCGGCGAATGGTTGCGCCGAGCCCGCTGCGGGCGTCGACGATCCGTTCGCCGGTATTGATCCGGCCCGAGGTGACCGTGCCGGCATAGCCGCGGAAATCCCCGGAAGCGCGCAGCACGAGTTGCACCGGCATGCGGAATGGCGCGTCGGGCGCCGCCGCCTCGGGATCGACCGCCTCCAGATGTTCGAGCAGGGTCGGCCCGGCATACCAGCCCATATTGGTGGATCGGTATGCCACATTGTCGCCGGTCAGCGCCGCCACCGGGATGATGGTGACTTGCGCGAAGTTGAAGCTGCCGGCCACGGCTTGGAAATCCGCCTCGATTTCGCGGTAGCGTGCTTCGGACCAGTTGACCTCGTCCATCTTGTTGACCGCGAGCACGACCTTCTTGATGCCGACCAGATCGCAGATGGCGGCATGGCGGCGCGTCTGGCGCTTGGCGCCGTGTCGCGCATCGACCAGCAGAATGGCGATGTCGGCATGGCTCGCGCCGGTCGCCATGTTGCGCGTATATTGCTCGTGCCCCGGCGAGTCGATGATGATGAAGCGGCGCTCCGGCGTCTCGAAATAGCGCCAGGCGATATCGATGGTGATGCCCTGCTCGCGCTCGGCCTGGAGCCCGTCGAGCAGCAGGCTGAAATCGATCTTTTCGCCGTTGACCGCCCGGTTATGCGAGGCGAGCGTGACCGCGGCCCGCTGATCCTCGGTGACGCCGGCGGCGTCCCACAGCAACCGGCCGATCAGGGTCGATTTGCCGTCATCGACCGAACCGCAGGTGAGCAGCCTGAGCAAAGCGCCTCTATGCGCGGCCTTGGCCGTCCCGGGTCTGCTCTCGACCTGTTCTCTCAGTGCAGCCACATGCATCGCGCCCAGCCCCTAGAAATACCCTTCACGCTTCTTCATCTCCATCGCGCCGGCCTGATCGTGATCGATCAACCGTCCCGCCCGCTCCGACACGCGCGCGGCAAGCGTCTCTTCCACCACCGCGCCGATCTCGGCGGCGTCTGACTCGACCGCCGCGGTCAGCGGCCAGCAACCGAGCGTGCGGAAGCGCACCTTGCGCATCACCGGCGTCTCGCCCGGCTCGAAGCGCATGCGCTCGTCGTCCACCACGATCAGTTGGCCGTTCCGCATCACGACCGGCCGCTCGGCGGCGAAATAGAGCGGCACCACATCGAGCCGCTCCAGCGCGATGTAGCGCCACACGTCGCCCTCGGTCCAATTCGACAGCGGGAACACGCGCACGGTCTCGCCCTTGCCGAGCCTGCCATTGAGCAACTGCCACATCTCGGGCCGCTGCCGGCGCGGCTCCCAGCGATGGCCCGCGGCGCGGAAGGAAAACACCCGTTCCTTGGCGCGACGAGGAAGGCCACATCGAAGCCGCCGGCATCGAGCGCCTGTTTCAACGCCACCGTCTTCATAATGTCGGTATAGATCGACGGCGGGTGATCGAACGGGTTGATGCCGCGGGCGAGCCCGTCATGGTTGGTGTGCACGATCAGATCGAGCCCGAACTCGCGCACCGTGTTGTCGCGGAAGGTGATCATGTCGCGGAACTTCCAGGTCGTGTCGATATGCAGCAGCGGGAATGGCGGCTTGGCCGGCCAGAAGGCTTTCCGCGCCAGATGCAGCAGCACGGTGGAGTCCTTGCCGATCGAATAGAGCAGCACGGGGCTGCGGAACTGCGCCGCGGCCTCGCGGAAGATGTGGATGCTCTCGGCTTCGAGCAGCTTGAGATGCGAGGTGAGCGCCGTCATGCCGCCTTCCCTCCCCGGTTC
>JAWOJH010000050.1:0-6365 GCA_046481725.1 Methyloceanibacter sp.
CGACACCGGCGATGCCGGGAATGCCGTGGCGGGTCAGCCAGCCGACGAGGTCGAGCTCGTCGCGCCAATTCGACGGCCGGGTCACTCTGGCCCGGGTCACCAGGCCCTTGACGGCCGGGGTCAGGGCCTCCTTGTCTGCCTCGTTGGTCCCGACATTGCCGATATGCGGAAAGGTGAAGGTCACGATCTGCCCGGCATAGGAGGGGTCGGTCAGGATCTCCTGATAGCCGGTCATCGCCGTGTTGAAGCACAGCTCGCCGGTGGCGACGCCGGTCGCGCCCGCGCCCTTGCCTTCGATCACCGTGCCGTCGGCGAGCACGAGCAGCCCGGTCGGCGCCTCGCTGGTCCAACCGCGCGCGCGCGACATTGCGGCCCCTTCGGCCAGCGCTTCTTTTCCGTCGGTCATCGTCTCTTATTTTGGCGCCGTCTGGCGGCGGGGCGCGGTTTGCAAACTTGGGTGCAGGCCCTGCGAGGTCAAGGGCAGAGCCAGGAGGCTCGCGCCCTCTTACGTCACGGGCGGCCGCGGGTCAATCCACAGACCAAAATATTTTCTTGTTAAAACAAGAAGTTAGCGTGGGAAATCCGCTTGCGCGCGAAACCAGCGTCAATTAGGTTGGAAACTTCCTCCTCGAACCTCCGGCCGAACATGCGCGAAACCATCACCGCTGCCCTGAAGCATGCGACCAAGGCGCAAGACAAGCGCCGCATCTCGACTTTGCGGCTGATCAGCGCCGCCATCAAGGATCGCGACATTGCCGCCCGCACGGCCGGCAAGGACCAGGCCACGGATGCCGAATTGCTCGATCTGCTCGCCAAGATGATCAAGCAGCGCGAGGAGTCGGAGAAGATCTATGCCGACGCCGGCCGCGCCGAGCTTGCCCAGCAGGAAGCCGAAGAGATCGTCATCATCCGCGAGTATCTGCCGAAGCAGCTCTCGGACACGGACATGGAAAAGGCGATTGCGGGTGCGATCGCCAAGACGGGCGCTGCGAGCGTGAAGGACATGGGCAAGGTCATGGCCGAGCTCAAAGCGCAACACGCCGGGCAGATGGATTTCTCCAAGGCCAGCGCGCTGGTCAAAGCCAAGCTCGGCTAGGCGGCACTCCCTGCACAAACTCTGAGCACGCGTCACCGCCTGCGTCAGCCGGCCATGCGTCAGTTTGTCTTGCACTGCAACATAAACTCGTCACCGCACCGCACTATTTACACCGCACTGCAGCACGAAATGATTCGGTGCTGAACATCATAAGGAGGCCAGTAATGAGCCCATTTTTTCGCATCAATCGCATCGGCCTGGCGGCAACTGCGGCCCTTGCCGTGCTCGCTGCCGCAGGGCCGTCCGCGCGCGCCGATCAGCCACTCACCAATCTCGGGCCGGTCGGCCCGCACGAGCCGATCCTAGTCAGCATGGGCTCGCAGCGCATCATCGCCTTCTATTCGCAGGACCGTGACGGTTGCGCGGTTACCGCGGTGATGTGGAAGGACGCCGATCCCGACGCGCCCTATTCTTCGTCGCGCGTCCGCATCGGGCTCAAGCCGGGACAAATGTTCCAGCTCGATTCTGCGCAGCGCCAGTCCATGAGCCTGGTTTGCGGGGCGGATGCCGCGAGCCTTTCGGTCACGGCGCCTGCCGAGCTGATCTTGGCCGGCGGTTCCGACAGCCGGAAATAGGCCAGGGCTGACAAAGGTTGCGGCGGGCGGGGCGCTTCGGTCCCGCCCGTCTCTATTTGGAGGCCTTGTCCTGCCGCTCGTGGGCCGAGAACAGGCGGTAGAGGCAGTAACCGGCGATGATGGCGAGCAGGCCCACCGTCGCCCAGGCCAGCGGCCCGCCATAGAAATAGAGTATGCCGGCGCCGACACCCGGCACGGCAGCCGGGAGCGCCACTTCCGGCATGTCGAAATCGAAGAACAGCCATGCCACCACGGCGATCAGCACCAGGATCAACACGATCGTCAAAAGCATCGTCCAGCCTCGTTCCCACTTTGTTCGAAATCGGTGGATAATGGTGATGACGCGAATCGCCCCGCGCCGCACCCAGGCTTAAGGCTCACAGTCCAGCCATGAAGTTCTCCGATTCGTTCCTGGATGAAATCCGCGCGCGCCTGCCTGTCTCCCAGGTGGTGTCCCGCCGCGTGAGCTTGAAGCGGGCGGGGCGCGAATGGAAGGGACTGTCTCCCTTCAACCAGGAAAAGACGCCGTCCTTCACCGTGAACGATCAGAAGGGCTTCTACCATTGCTTCTCCTCCGGCAAGCATGGCGACATCTTCGGCTTCGTCATGGAGACGGAGGGCCTCTCCTTCCCGGAAGCCGTCGAACGGCTGGCCGGCGAGGCCGGGCTGGAATTGCCGAAGCCCGACCCGCAATTCGAGCGGAGCGCCAAGGAGCGGCTCGGCCTCTACGATGCGCTCGAAGCCGCGGCCCGACGCTTCGAGGGAGCACTCCAGGCTGGCGAGGGGCGCGAGGCGCTGCGCTATGCCGAGCAGCGCGGGCTCTCGCGCGAGACCATGCAGGAATTTCGCATCGGCTTCGCCGCCAACGCCAAAGACGCGCTCAAGGGTGCGCTGATCAAGCAGGGCTTCACCGAGCAGCAGCTGCTCGATGCGGGCCTCATCATCAAGCCCGACGATGGCCGCCCGAGTTATGACCGCTTCCGCAACCGGCTCGCCATTCCCATTCTCGACGGCAAGGGGCGGGTGATCGCTTTCGGCGCCCGCGCGCTCGACCCCGCACAGGAGCCGAAATATCTCAACTCGCCCGAGACCAGGCTGTTCGACAAGGGCTCGATCGTTTTCAATTTCGCGCGCGCACGGCAAGCCGCCTTCGACAAGGGTGAGCTCATCGTAGTCGAAGGCTATATGGACGTCATCGCGCTGCACCAGGCCCGGTTTGCCAATGCCGTCGCCACGCTTGGCACCGCCTTCACCGAGCGCCAAATGGAGTTGCTGTGGCAATTGGCGCCGGAACCCGTGATCTGTTTCGACGGCGATCGTGCGGGCGAGGCCGCGGCGGCGCGCGCCATCGATCGCATGCTGCCGGTCTTGCGCGAAGGCCGCTCCTTCCGCTTCGCCTTTTTGCCAGAAGGGGCCGATCCCGACGATTTGGTGCGGACCAAGGGTGCGGCCGCGTTTGCCGATTGCCTTGGCGGCGCGCGGCCGCTGATCGATGTGCTTTGGTTGCGCGAGCTGAGGTCCCAGCCGATCGATACGCCGGAGCGGCGCGCCGCCTTCGAGGCGCGGTTCGAAGAGCTGCTGGCGCAGATCGCCAATGCGCGCGTGCGCGACCACTATCGCCGCGAGGTGAAGAACCGGCTGTTCGACCTGTGGCGTCAGGCCCGCACCCCGCGGAACGCTGCCAAAGTCCCGGCGCCCCGGCCGGGCGCGGCAAGCCGGGCCGCATTTCCTCCGGGCTATGGCTTCGCCACGGTCATCATCCTCGCCCTGGTCAACCATCCGTGGCTGCTGGACCGCTTCGCCGAGGAGGTCGCGAGCCTCGAGATCCGCGACAGAAAGCTGGCCGCCCTAGTGGCAGCCGTGACCGGCCTCATCTTCGAGGACCCGGCGGCCGGGCCCGACCGTCTCCGTGAGCGCCTGAACGCGATACCTCACGGCCGGCTGTTTGCCGAGCTCTCCCGCGATAGCGCCTTCAAGCGCGTCAGCTTCGTTCAGCCCGGCAGCGAACGGAAGGAGGTCGAGGAGCATTTCGGCGATCTGATTTACCGGTTCAGGGCGCTGCCCAGCATCGAGCGCGAACTCCAGGAAGGCGCCGACCAGCTTTCCGACGTCAGCGAAGCTGAGTTCGAGCGCTTCGCCCAGCTCCAGCAGCAGGTCGCGAGCCTCGGCCAGCATCACGAGGCCGACGACGCCGGGGACCGTGACGCCGCCAAGCGCTTCCAGGAGACCGTGGCCCGGCTGAAACAGGAGCACGCCTCGCTGCATCGCCGCCGCCGCCCAGCCAGCGGCAAGGACTTGGCGGGCAGCTAGCGGCCCGAGTCTTGCACGCGTTGCCAGACAAAAAGATCAGAGGAGCAACAAAAACCTCGAGTCTCGGGGCATCCCGGACTTGACACCCGGTCCGCCCCTCGCCAACTCATGCTCAAGGCGTGCAAAGCGCCGTGCGACCATGAGTTTTTCGGGGCGGACCGCGCCTCTAACAACCGTTTTCGAAGGGTTGAGGCAACCTTGCGAAACGCGTTGGCTCCTGGAATGAGACCGAATTGGGAGCAATTCCGCCGAAGTATCGGCACGTTCTTAGACCAGTGTCACGGCCCTCAGTTCCCGCGTTCTTGGGGAGAATGGCAGTCGATTCAAGCTTGCCGCCAGTATTGAAAAAAGCGGCGGCACGGCTTGAACCAGGGTCATGCTTAATTGACGATTAACGGACCACCCGTTAATCGCTTCTAGGGAATGACCCCTTGAGTGGAGCGCTTAGACCGAAGCGAGGCTCGCCGTCAGGCGCTGCGCGCTTCAAGGATCAATCTGCGCTTGCGGAGTAGCAGGAATGGCAACAAAAACCGCTGAAGCTGACGATCAAGAGCAACCGGCAACCGAGACGCCGGACGGCCCTGTGCTCGATATGTCCGACGCTGCAGTCAAGAAGCTGATCAAGACCGCGAAGGCGCGCGGCTTTGTGACTTACGACGAGTTGAACGAAGTCCTCCCCTCCGAGGAAGTTTCCTCCGAGCAGATCGAAGACACCATGTCGATGCTGTCCGACATGGGCATCAACGTCATCGATACGGACGAGGCCGAGGAGGGAACTGCTAGCGAGGAGGGCGCCGAGACGCCCCGTGCGGTCGTCGCCGCGACCCCGCTGGCCAAGGCCGAAACCGCCACCAAGGAACCCACCGAACGCACCGACGACCCCGTGCGCATGTATCTGCGCGAAATGGGCTCGGTCGAACTGCTCTCCCGCGAAGGCGAGATCGCCATCGCCAAGCGGATCGAGGCCGGCCGCGAGGCCATGATCGCCGGCCTGTGCGAGAGCCCGCTCACCTTCCAGGCCATCATCATCTGGCGCGACGAGTTGAACGAAGGCAAGATTCTGCTGCGCGACATCATCGATCTCGAGGCCACCTATCAGGGCCCCGACGCGAAGCCCGCGCCCTCGCAGCCTCTGCCCGGCGAAGCCGCCGGCGCCAATGGCGCGGAGGTGAACGGCCAGGCGGCACCGGGCCAGGCGGCGCCGGGCCAGGCCCGGGCCGACGGCGAGGAGGAGCAGCCTGAGCCGGAAGAATTCGACGACGACGAGGACGATCTCGAGAATTCGCTTTCGCTCGCCGCCATGGAGGCCGAACTCAAGCCGCAGGTGCTGGAGACCTTCGACCTCGTCGCCACCAACTACAAGAAGCTGCGCAAGCTCCAGGACCAGTTGGTCGAGCGCGCGCTCAGGAACGATCAGCTGTCGAGCGGCCAGGAGAAGCGCTACAAGGCGCTGAAGGACGAGATCGTCGCCGAGATCAAGTCGCTCTCGCTCAACGCCAACCGCATCGAGAGCCTGGTCGAGACGCTCTACGACATCAATAAGAAGCTACTCGGCTATGAGGGGCGGCTGCTGCGGCTGGCCGAAAGCTACGGCACCAGCCGCGAAGATTTCCTCAACGAATATCAGGGCAACGAGCTCGATCCCAACTGGCTCCGCCGCGTCGGCCGTCTGAAGAAGAAGGGCTGGGCCGACTTCATCCGCGACGAGCGCGGCATGGTGAAGGAGCTGCGCAGCGAGATTCAGAACCTCGCCGCCGAGACCGGCCTGCAGATCTCCGAATTCCGCCGCATCGTGCATATCGTGCAGAAGGGCGAGCGCGAGGCGCGCCAGGCGAAGAAGGAGATGGTCGAGGCCAATTTGCGGCTGGTGATCTCGATCGCCAAGAAATACACCAATCGCGGCCTGCAATTCCTCGATCTGATCCAGGAAGGCAATATCGGCCTGATGAAGGCGGTGGACAAATTCGAGTATCGCCGCGGCTACAAATTCTCCACCTATGCGACCTGGTGGATCCGGCAGGCCATCACCCGCTCGATCGCCGACCAGGCGCGCACCATCCGCATCCCGGTGCACATGATCGAGACCATCAACAAGCTGAACCGCACTCGCGACCCATCTCCTGCAGCATCTGCCGCGAGATGCTGCAGGAGATGGGTCGCGAGCCGACGCCGGAAGAACTCGGCGCGCGGATGGAAATGCCCGAGGACAAGGTACGCCGGGTACTGAAGATCGCGGAGGAACCGATCTCGATGGAAACGCCGATCGGCGACGACGAGGATTCGCATCTCGGCGACTTCATCGAGGACATCACGGTCGGTTCACCGGTGGATCTGGCGACCGGCGAAGGTCTGCGCGAGGCGACCCGCGAGGTGCTGGCCGGGCT
>JAWOJH010000085.1:0-2801 GCA_046481725.1 Methyloceanibacter sp.
CGCAGGTGAGCTAAGGGGCACGGTGCCTGGCCGGGGCGAAAGGCTTCGGCCAGGCATGCTCAGACGCGCAAGGTGAGCCGTGTTCGGGCGCGAACTCGCGGGCCAGGTCCTCGACCATGCGCGCGTAAAGGCGATAAGCGAGCGCATTGAGGCCGAGCCGCGCGGCGAGCGCCGCCGGCAAGATGTGGCGCGCATAGATGCTGCGCAAACGGGGAGCACGCGCCTCCCGCGGCAGCCGCGCCAGGATGAGAGGCGCAAGCGCGTAATAGCGTGCGATCGCCGCCTCGCCGCCGGGCCGTTTGGCGAGCACATGATCGCGATAACGGCGCAAGGTGCGAAGCTCGAAGCAATCGTCGTCGAGGCCGAGCACTTCGCAGCAGGCGGTGGTAATGAAGCAGCCCTCCGGCGGCGTGCATTCGCCGTCCCCGGCACGCTTGGCAAGCGCTTGCTTGCGCTCGGAGGCCCATTCGAGTCCGGCGCGCAAAGTCTCGCAGTCGAGCGTGAAGCGGCATTCGTCCTTGCCGTCGAGCTTGATGCCGACCTCGATCGAGTTTTCCTCGCGAAACAGCGGCGCGGTGGCGAGCGGCAGCACGATGCTCACCTTATCGTCGAAAATGTCGGTGCAGTTGCCGCAGAGGGGCTCATCGACCGCCACCTTATCCTCGGCGGTACGCACGATGAGGCGGTTGACCGGGTTCACCAGGAAATCCCTGGGCAGCGGCGCATCGTCGGGATCGCCGAAGACGACGATCTTCGCATCGTAGGTGTCGGAGACCTGCACCTGTACCTCGAGCTCGCAAGGCTCGACGAAGGGCACTTCGTTCATGCGCGCGCCGGCCTGGCTGTCGGTGGCTTGCGCCCGCCAGGGACCGAAGGACTTGGACTCGAGACAGTCCTTCTTCGCCTGCGCCAAGGCGCGCGGCACCGGCGGAAGTTGCAGCGCCGCCGCGGCGCCCAAAAGAAGCCCGAGCGCCCGGCGGCGCGTGTTCGACACCATCACTCGCTGTTCCCGTTGCTGTTGGCGCGCTCGTTCGGCCGCGCGCATCGGCCCAACTGCCTAGCCCAGAAGCCGCGCTTCGCGCAAACGCCGAGCGCCAGGCGCGGCAGCGGGCGCTGCACGCACGGTCGATTAACCCTAGCCATCGGAATCGCGGCGCCGCGTCAGCGCATAAAGACATTGGCAAGGTCCACGGGCGGAACCTTGGGCGTGAAGACTGGCGGAGAGCCAGCCGGTTAAAGGGGAAATGACATGGGGTATTTGTCGGATCGCTATCGGCCCGAACTGTATTATATGCGCGGGCCCGGACCGAAATGGCTCGAGAAGCATGGCGGACAGCCGGGGGTCATGGCGGCGCCGGGCGAGGGGCATCAGCGGGCGTCGAGTTTGACGCGGCGCATCGAGCTGACGCTGCGGCGTTTGCTGCCGCCCAGGTGGCGGCTCGGTCACCCGGCGTCGCATGACGCTCACTGGGATCCGGCCGACCGGCTCGGACCGTGGTCGGTGTGATCGTCGGCGCTTGCTGACGCATCGGCCCGTTTGGCCGCGCGACCTTTGGTCGCCGGGTGTCGCGCTGCCACGCCACGACATCGTTGTCGAATGGCCTTGGTATCGTCAAACGCGCCGCATTGAGACCGATCAATCAACGCATTCCTAGGCTACCGGGCTCCAATCCCAAGACAACAGGAGTTGGAGCCTATGCGCTGTCAAACTGCGATCGTTCTCATGCTTCTTTCGGCAACCCCCGGCTTGGCCCAAACCGTGCGGGCGACGTGGTACGGCCATGAACTTGCCGGCAACCGCACCGCCTCGGGCGAGAGGTTCAACCCGAACGGGCTCACCGCCGCCCACCGGACGTTGCCGTTCGGCACATGTCTGCGCGTCAGCAATCCGAAGACGGGACGCAGTGTCGCGGTTCGCGTGAACGACCGCGGCCCCTTCACCAAAGGCGTGTCGCTCGATCTGTCCTATGGGGCGGCGCGCGCCATCGGCATGCACTCGACGCAAAACGTCACCATGAAGAAGTGCTAGCGTAACGTAAGCGAGGCGGGGGCCTAAGCTTGGCGTTCGGTCCCCGCCTTCGCGACGCGGCGCTTGCCGCGCCAAACCAGCACTGCCCCCAGCGCGATCAGTGAAGCGGGCAGGAGCCACTTTAGGATCTCCGTCGCCATCAGAGTCCGCCGCCAACGTCTTTGAAACCGGTCGGCGGGAAACAGCTTCATCGGCCCCTGTTCGTATTGCCGCTGCAGCTGGGCGAGCTTCTTGGGCTTGTATCCCGCTTCGGAATAGGCTTCGACGATTTTCGGGATCGACCGTTCCGGCGGCTCCGGAACATCGGCGATGAACACCGCCTTGTCGGGATCGAGGATGAAATGGCGCCCGTCCGCCGAGGCGTAGGCGACGACGTGGTTGCCGAGCGGCAGCAGCTTGGCGGTGTGTCCTTGTGCGTTGAGGTAATCCACCACCGCGAGCGCTGCCATGCCGCAAAGGCCGACACCCTTGGCCATGATCCGCTTGTGATCCCTGCGGCCGATCCTGGCGATTTCCGCTTTTGCCGGCTTCTTTTTGGTCGCCGCCGCCCTTGCCCTCTAGGCCGTGGCCATGACCCAATTCTCGAATGGAGAGTGCATGACCTCCGTGTCGATCTGGTTGGACTTGGGCCAGTAGTGAACGATGCGCGACGCCATGATCCGGTTCACCGCGGAAAACTGCTCTTCCGGCGGCAGACTTTGATCGATTTGGCTGAGGGCGTCCAAGCTCGCCTGGTAGGACGGGCGATCGAGGTCGGTCTTGTGGGTCGCGA
>JAWOJH010000098.1:0-8578 GCA_046481725.1 Methyloceanibacter sp.
GACGCTTTGGGGGAACTCGCGTCTTCCTTGAAATGGTTAGCACCCCCTTTGGCGTCAAGGGGCCGCGCCAGACGGGCCGCAAATTTTCTGTAAGGTATTGATTCAGGCCGTAAAAATGGCGGGTAGCCGAACAGGGCGACGCGCTTGATGGCGTCAAGATCGGCCAAGGTAAGGGCCTCCGGCCGCTCGAAGCCGGGCTTCGCTTCCGCCGCCCCGGGGGCGGGCCGATCCGGCTCGCTCTCTCCGGCGCCAGGCTCCTGACCGGTCTGGCCGCGCGCCTCCTGAAGCATGCGGTCGACATCGTCCTGCTTGAGACCGCGGTCCTTGCCCTGCGGCCCGTGCAGCAGCCCGGGCTCGTCGCGCACCTGCTCGGCGAAACTCCGCATTTTTTCGGCGATGTCGTCGACCCTGAAGGCGATGTCGTCGACGCCCCATATCTCGATCATGGCGTTGATACGCTGCTCGATGAAGCGGAGCGCCTGCACCACCTTCTCCGTGCGCTGCCCGGTGATGTCCTGGAACGAGCAGGCCGTATAGATGTCGGTGGCGCGCTGATCGATCTTGTCGCACAACGCGGCATCGATCCCCTTTTCGCGCAAGGTCCAGGCCACTTCTTGCATTTCTTCCGCCGCCTCGAGAATGTCCGAGGTGGCCTTCTCCGTGGCGTCGACGATGTGGTCGAGCTCGACGGTGGCATCGACGAGCTGACGGTCGAATTGATGCGGCGGCCTGATTTGGGCGATCTCCCGCCGGGTGCGCGCGATCGCATCGCTCATATCGACCAGCTCGGCGAATACATTGCCCGGGACGCCGGGTCTTCCGGCCGGCTTGGTGACCGCCCGCTCGATCCTGGCCAGCACCTCCAGAAGCAGCTCGGTCTCGGCGGTGCGATTGCGCCGCGCATATTCGGCAAGGAACCAGCGGCCGCGCGGGCTCGCCTTCAGCAGCGCTTCGAGCGAGGCATAGGCTTCGGCGAGCCCCGGCTGGCGCGGGACCCGATCGTGCGCTTGGCTTGCTTGGTCCGGCATGACTGGAAGGCTAGCGTGATTCGGGATAGACGGCCGAACTCTAGCGACTCAGCGCTCCCGATTCGTTAACCGCCATGGTCCAATTGGCACAGCGTGCCCACCGTCTCTCGTTTGCCTGGCGGCTCGGGTTTCTCTATGCGGCCCTGTTCCTCGTCATCGGCTGCTATTTGCCTTACCTGCCGGTGTGGCTGGATTGGCGCGACCTCAACGCCGACCAGATCGCCATCCTGCTCGCCGCGCCGCTGTTCACCCGCATCCTCTGCACGCCGGTGATCAGCTTCCTCGCCGACCGGATCGGCGGAAGGCGCGTCATTCTCGTTGCGCTGGCCTGGGGCTCGCTGCTCTCCTTCCTGCTGCTCTGGGCGTCGCAGGGCTTCTGGCAGATGCTGCTGGCGAGCATCGTGCTGGCGGTCAACTTCACCACCATCATGCCGCTGATCGAGACGATCGCGGTGAGCGGCATCCGCCTGCGCCAGATCGACTACGGACGGGTGCGGCTGTGGGGCTCGCTCAGCTTCATCGTTGCGAGCTTCGGCTCGGGCTTGATCATCGGCCTGACCGGGCCGGAAGTGGTGCTGCCGCTGCTGGTGGCGGCCGCCGCGCTGATGGTGCTCGGCGCTTATATGCTGCCGCGCGAGCTTGGCGGCGAGGGGGCGGCGGCGCCTTCGGTGCTGCGCCGGTTGAAGCTCGCAGACGCCTTCAGGCTGGTGCGGGCACCGCTATTCCTCCTGTTCCTGCTCGCGGCGAGCCTGATCCAGTCGAGCCATTCGCTATTTTACAGCTTCGGCACGCTCAACTGGCGGGCGCAAGGTTTCGCCGGCGGCGTCATCGGCATGCTGTGGTCGGTCGGGGTCATCGCCGAGGTCGGACTGTTCGCGGTGTCGGGCCGCGTCATCGCCTTTGGCGGCACGGCGCGGCTGCTGGTACTGGCCGGGCTTGCCGCCGGCTTGCGCTGGGGGGTGATGGCCTTCGACCCGCCGCTCTGGGCGACGGCGCTGCTACAGACCCTGCACGCGCTGAGCTTCGGCGCGGCGCATCTCGCGGCGATCCATTTTCTCACCCACGCGGTGCCGGAAGACCGGGCCGCCACCGCCCAAGGCGTCTATGCCGCCGTGGTCGGCGGAATTGTCATGGGCAGCGTCACGATCGTCTCCGGTCCGCTGTACCGGAGCTTCGCCGGCGAGGCCTATGCCGCCATGGCGCTGCTGGCGCTGTGCGGCGCCGTGGCCGCGTTCGCGTTGATGCGGCGCTGGCATGGCGGTCTGATCGTCGGCGCCGGCCCGCAAGCCGCATAGCGCGACGCCGAGCTCCCCATTTTCCCGCTATTGATCCGCCTCAAGGCTCAAAATCGAAGAGCCTCTACAAGCTAACGGCCAGAGGCGAAAGGAGGCCAGGATGACACTGAGGACTTTGCTGATCGCCGCCTCAGCGGCGCTGGCGCTGGCCGCGAGCCCCGCGCTCGCCCAGCAAGAGGAGAGCCCTGCTAACGATCACAGCGCCCACCACCCGGCCCAGGATCAGCCGCAGAGCCAAGAAAAACCGAGCGGCGGCATGGACGGCATGATGGGCCCAGGCGGCATGATGGATGGCTGCCCGATGATGGGCGGCATGATGGGACGGAAAGGCATGAAGGGGATGGGCGGCATGACGATGCACTCCGTCCCGATGATGGAAGCCAGGCTCGCTTACACCAAGGCAGATCTCGAGATCACCGAGGCGCAGATTCGGCGATGGGACGCCTATGCCGAGGCGGTCAGGGCATGGCACGAGAAAATGGCCGCCCTGCATGCGGACAAGATGAAGGCCAAGGGCGGGACAGCCTTGGACCGCATGGATGCGCGCATCAAATCGATGGGGACCATGCTTGACGCCCTGAAGGCTATGAAAGGTCCGGCCGAGGCGCTCTATGACGTGCTTACCGATGAGCAGAAGAAGAAGGCCGACAAGCTGCTCGGCGGTCGTTGCGGCATGATGTGAGGCGGCGCGGATGAGCTACCATTTCACCAAGATGCTCGGGATGCCGTTTGCCGAGGCTGTGTCGCGCGTGACCGATGCGCTCTCCAAGGAAGGCTTCGGCGTGCTCACCGACATCGACGTCGCCGCCACCATGAAGAAGAAGCTTGGGCAGGACTTCAGACCATATCGCATCCTCGGCGCCTGCAATCCGCAGCTCGCTTATCGTGCGCTCACGCTCGAAGACAAGATCGGCACAATGCTGCCCTGCAACGTCATCGTGCAGGAGCACGCGGGCGGGCGGGTCGAGGTGTCGGCCGTCGATCCGGTCGCCTCAATGCAGGCGATCGAGAATCCAGGCCTCGCAGACTTGGCGAACGAGGTCCGGGCCAAGCTCAAACGGGTCATCGACGGCTTGTAGCTTCTAGCCCCAAAGCGCGGGCAGTGGCGGAAAAACCGTCGCGCCGTCATAGGCGAGGCCGGGGGTGCGGTCGCGCGCGAGCAGCAACGGTCCGTCGAGATCGACGAAGTCGGCGTCTTGCGCGAGCAGCAGGGCAGGGGCCATCGCCAGCGAGGTCGACACCATGCAGCCGACCATGATCTTGAGACCGAGCGCGCGGGCTTCGTCTGCGACGTGCAGCGCTTCAGTCAGGCCGCCGGATTTGTCGAGCTTGATGTTGACCGCGTCGTAGCGATCCGCCAGCGCTGCCAGCGAAGCGCGGTCATGCACCGACTCGTCGGCGCAGACCGGAACCGGCCGCGCGATCTCGGCCAGCATCGCGTCATTGCCGGCGGGAAGCGGCTGCTCCACAAGTTCGACCCCGGCGGCGGCGGCGGCAGCCAAAAGCGACTCGGTTTCATGCGCTTGCCAGGCTTCGTTGGCATCGGCGATCAGCCGCGCCTGCGGCGTCGCCGCGCGCACCGCGGCGAGACGCTCCGCATCGCCCGCGCCGCCGAGCTTGAGCTTGAGCAGCGGGAAGGCGGCAGCCGCGCACGCCTTCGCCGCCATCGCCTCCGGCGTGTCGAGCGAGATCGTGTAGGCGGTAAGCACGGGGCGCAGAGGTCCAACCCCGGCGAGTTCCGCCGCGCGCCGCCTCGCGCGCTTCGCTTCCAGATCCCACAGCGCGCAATCGAGCGCATTCCGCGCCGCGCCGGGCGGCATCAGGTCGTCGAGTCCGGCCCGCGTCAGCCCATCGGCGAGTGGACCGGCACAAGCCTGGATGGCGGCCGCCACCGCCTCGACGCTCTCGCCATAGCGGGCGTAAGGAACGCACTCGCCACGGCCGATATGCGTGCCGTCGCTCAAGGTGGCCACCACCACCACGGCCTCGCGCTTGGCGCCGCGGGAGATGGTGAATGCCTCCCGGATCGGCCAATGCTCGATCGCGACCGAAAGCTTCATCTCCCCGCCGTCCCGCCACCAGGCCCGCCACCAGGACCCGTCATGGCGCCTTTCTTTCTCCCGGATTTTCGTTCAGAACCAGGAGGCTCCCCAGGGGTGGGGTCTTCGCGTGTTAACCTCAACCAGCTAGCCCTGCAATGCTCAAGCGCGACCATCAGCTTGTCCTGCCGACCCAGGCCCGCGCACCGGGCTTTCGCGTCGAGCTCAGGGGCACGACCTTCCGCTTGGTGGCGACCGGGGCCTGGACCGTGCACGAGGCGGCCGCGCTCGACACCGCGCTGAAACGGCTGCGCGTGCCGATCCCGCCCACGCCCGATTTTACCGGCGAGATGGACATCGCCGGCATCGCCGAGATCGACACCGCCGGCGCCATGCTGCTCCAGCGCACCGCCACCGCCTGGGAGCGGAGCGGCCTGCGCACCCGCTATGCCGGCGCCACCGAATCCTTCCGAATCCTGATCGAGGAGGTGCAGCGCCGCAGCCGCGCCGAGCGCCCCGCGCTCGAGAAGCGCAGCATGCTGCAATTCTTCACCGAGGACATGGCCCGCACGGTCACCGGAGTCTGGCGCGACGCGGTCCAGCTTACCGCCTTTCTCGGCGAGGTCACGGCCGCCTTCATCCGCATGCTCCGCCAGCCCTGGCGCTTCCGCACTACCTCCTTCATCCACCATCTCGACCATGCCGGCTTCCGCGCCGTGCCGATCATCGCCCTGATCTGCTTCTTGATCGGCGCGGTGGTGATGCAGCAGGGCGTGGTACAGCTGAAGCCGTTCGGCGCCGAGCCCTTCGCCGTCAACATGGTCGCCATCCTTGCGCTCAGGGAGGTCGGCATTCTGCTCACCGCCATCATGGTCGCCGGCCGCTCGGGCTCCGCCTTCACCGCCGAGATCGGCTCGATGAAGATGCGCGAAGAGATCGACGCCATGCGCACGCTCGGCATCGATCCGATGGATACGCTGGTGCTGCCGCGCATTCTGGCTCTGGTGGTGGCGCTGCCGATGCTCACCTTCATCGGCGATCTGATGGGGCTTGCCGGCGGCGGGCTGATGGCCTTCGTCGTGCTCGGCCTCGACGCTTCCAATTACATGGACAAGCTGCGCGACGTGGTCGACTTTCAGCATTTCATGGCCGGCATGATCAAGGCGCCCTTCGCCGCGGTGATCATCGGCCTGGTCGGCTGCCTCGAAGGTCTCAAAGTGGAAGGCAGCGCCGAGTCGCTCGGCGCCCATGTCACCAGCGCCGTGGTCAAGGCGATCTTCCTGGTGATCATTCTGGACGCCATCTTCGCCATGTTCCTGTCGGGGATTGGGGTGTGATCGTCGACAACGGACGAGAGGTCGTCATCCGCGTGCGCGGGCTCGCTAAGAGCTTCGGCAGCCATCAGATTTGGGACGGGCTCAATCTCGACGTCTATCGCGGCGAAATCCTCGCCATTGTCGGCGGCTCGGGTCAGGGCAAGTCGGTGCTGATGCGCGTCATTACCGGCCTGGTGAAGCCCGACGCCGGCGAGGTCGGCCTATTCGGCCAGAACGCCAAGACGCTAACGCCGCAGGACCGGCTTGAGATCGAGCGGCGCTGGGGGATTCTGTTCCAGGACGGCGCCCTGTTCTCTTCGCTGACGGTGCTCCAGAACATCCAGGTGCCGATGCGCGAGCATCTCGAATTGCCGCAGGCGATGATGGACGATCTCGCTTTTCTGAAATTGTGCATGGTCGGGTTGCCGCCCAACGCCGCGCATAAATTCCCCTCCGAACTCTCCGGCGGCATGCGCAAGCGCGCAGGCCTTGCCCGGGCCTTGGCGCTCGATCCGGAGATCGTGTTCCTCGACGAGCCGACCGCGGGGCTCGATCCGATTGGCGCCTCCGATTTCGACCACCTGATTCGCAAGCTGCAACAGACACTTGGGCTGACGGTCTATATGGTGACACACGACCTTGATACGATCTTCACCGTATGCGACAGGGTGGCCGTGTTGGCAGACAAGCGGATCGTACGGACGGGGTCGCCGAGCGAATTGCAGCGCCATCCCAACCATCCGTGGATCAAGGAATATTTCTGCGGCGAACGCGCCCGTGCCGCCATGCCCGGCGAACGGCCGCGGATTCCCGCCTGATGCGTGATGTCTCGTCGTAGGGAACCGGTCTGATGGAAACCAAAGCCAACTACCTGATGATCGGGGGATTTGTGCTGGGCGTGCTGGCGATCGCCTTCCTCTTCGTGTTCTGGATGAGCAATTTCGGCGGCGGCGGCAAGCGCTACACCATCGTGTTCGACAGTTCGGTGGCGGGGCTGACCACCGGCTCCAGCGTCGGCTTCAACGGCATCCGGGTGGGCGAGGTCCAGTCCTTCGCGCTCGACCCCGAAGACGCCCGCAAGGTACGGGTGCTGATCAGCGTGCGCGACGACACGCCGGTCCGCCAGAATTCCCGCGCCTCGATCCAGTCCATGGGGCTGACCGGTGGCAGCGGCATCCAGATCACGCCCGGCACGCCGGAAACGCCCTTCCTGGTCGCCACCGCCGAAGATCCGGTGCCGGTGATCAGATCCGAGGCAGGCGCCGGTCAGGGCGTGTTCGAGGCGGGTTCCGCGGCGCTGAACAACGCCAATGTGTTTATTTCCAAGCTCAACGCTCTGCTCGACGACAACGAGAAGTCGATCAACACGACGATGACCAATGTCGAGCAGTTCACCAGCATGCTCAGCGAAAAGCGCGAGGAGATCGGCAAGGCGATCACCGACGTGAGCGAGGGCGCCCAGTCCTTTAAGTCATTGTCGGAGAAGCTCGAAGTCTCGCTCGGGGACAATGTCGACGGCCTGACCCGGCAGGCCCAGGAAGGCATCCAGGAATTCGGCAGTTTCATGCGCGAGGGACGCCGCGTGGCCGTCACTTTGAACCGGATTCTGGAGCGACTTGAGGCCGATCCGCGGGGTTTTTTGCTTGGTGGAAACCAGGTCCCGGAATACACTCCGCGTGGTCGTTAGAGTATCCTCGAGGGCCCACGGGGAGTGCCTCAAACCAGGGGCAATCAGACAATGTCGCGAACGGCGCCTGCGCTGGCTACAGGCCTGCTTTGCCTGAGCTTGGTGGGGTGCGCCTTGGCGGGCGGCTCGAAGGCGCCGGCCACCTACGATCTGGTCGCGCCACGCTCCTTTGCCGGGATCGCCAAGCCCGCGCCCTATCAGCTGTTGATTCATGAGCCGACCGCCAACTCGGCGCTCGACACCAGCCGCCTGATGGTCCGGCCGAAGGCCGACCAGGTCTCCTACTATAAGGGCATCGCCTGGAGCGACCGCCTGCCCCGCCTGGTGCAGACGCGCATGATCGAGACCTTCCAGAACTCCGGCGCCGTGAAATCGGTGAGCCCGTCCGCCGGGCAATTCGCTTTGCAGACCGAGCTCCGCGCCTTCAATATCGACGTGACCGGCGGCCGCGCCTCCGCCGAGATCGACATGTTCGCCAAGCTGGTCAATACCTCGACCGGGCGCGTGGTGGCGACCAAGGGCTTCAGCTCGCGCGTCCCCGCCAAGACCGATGCGCCCGGCGATGCGATCGCGGCGATGAACCAGGCCTTCACCGAGGTGCTGCAAGACACCACTACCTGGGTCGCTTCCCGCAAGGGGTAGCCTGCATTACCCACGCGCGGGTCTGCTGCTATCGTCACAGGAGACCCAATCGGTGAACGATAACGGGAGGGGTCGCGAGTGGGCGGGAACGGCAGCAGGCAGGCCAACTGGAATGAAATAGCGCACCTCGACATCATGATGCGAAAGTGCCTCTCTAACCTGGCAAAGGATAAACACGTTAGGCAGTGGCACGCGAAGGAGAATAATTGGGTTAGTTATTTCGCTTTCAAGTATCTCGTGGACGCATGCAACACTGAAACGCCGTTAAAGGATCCAGCTCAAATAGGCGTTGAGGTGTCTGTCCCGCAACCGCCCAACCTGCGCAAAACACGAGGTGTGCGTAGAGACATCGTGATTTGGCGCACTCCAGGCATGACATGCTGGGACGCGAATTGGGAAGTGTCTACCGATGACTGCAACGACCCCTTGGCAATTATCGAGTGGAAGATGCCGCGCACGTTGCCGTCATCGCTGGTCAGGATCTCGACCGGCCCGTGCAGGAAGAAGAATTCGATGCCTTCCTCCTTGGCATGGCGCAACTCCTCGATGCGCGCCGGTGCCTCGGCCTCGG
>JAWOJH010000173.1:0-17175 GCA_046481725.1 Methyloceanibacter sp.
GTGCCAAAAGCGGTGGTGGTTAAATGAGGCGGTAGCGACCGACGAGTTGCGCTCGTATGCAACAGCGGTAGGTTGCCGTTCTTGTCGTGCGCGAACCCGGCGGCAGGTTGCTCCTTTTATCCTCATAGGATTATGAGTCTGAGGCTTAACCCACCTGCAAATATCGTTGACCAAAGACTTGCCGGGGGGCAGACGCAGAGCGTCAGTCTCTCGCTGTAGGTTCGCAACGCCGCTGCATTGACACGGGTGCGCGCCGGCGGATCCTCGTTGTCCTTCACGCAACGGCCGTTCTTTTTCACCGAGGCAATCGGCCGACACGTCGCGTCTGCGTCTGGCCAAAGCTCACCGCGACAGATGGTACACGCCGCGACATCATCGGGCAGCCCAGCGTCTTTTGGAACGCCGCGACGAGCTCCTCTTGATTGTTTGTCTGGATGTAGTCTCCGCCGGTCGCATCTGCGAGACATTTAACATCGAGAGCGCTTTGAGCGCCCGTCCAGAAGGCGGTCATGCGAAAGCCTATCACATGCACAGTGAGCTGGGCGCCTTCCGCGGCAAGCATCTTGCCCAGATTACAGGGCGCGCCGCCGCATGTCTCCTCGCCATCGGTGAGCACGATGACGGTCCCAGGTTTGGTTCTGAAATCGAGAACCTCTGCTGCCTTCTCCACCGCTTGCGCCAACGGTGTCTTACCGGCGGGGTTCAGCGACTCGACGATTTCCATGATGGGCTTGGCGGCGTTGGGTTGAGGACGCAGGTTAAGATCAACATTGCATTGCTCATAGGGACCAGGCCCATACGTGATGAGGCCGATGCGGCGAAAACGCGCGGCGCTTGGCAGTACCTGGGCCAAAGCCTTCCGCACCTCGTCGACCCGCCTGATCTTCGCTCCGATGCCCTCGGCTAAACTACCGGCCATCGAGCCGGATGCATCGAAGACGATCATGGCGTCTTCGACGCACGGCTTGTTCGCTTCCTCGGCGCCGCTCGCTGTGCCGCTGCCGGCAACCAGCATCAATGCAATAATCGCTGCACGCCCGCCATTTCCCATATCATGTACAGTTCCTACCCGAAGCCGGGGAAGCGTAACATCACCTTAGTGGAGGTGGTGGAAATCTCAATTGAGGTCACAGGCGGAAGGAGGGTGCGAAGGGATCGAGGCTGCAAATGGCTGCGCGAGGCAAGGCATCGATTTGCCGAGGCCCGACGGGACGCTGGCATGCCGAGCCGATCCCGATCCTGCGTGGCGCCTCCCAGCGTGCGCAACCGCCTCGAGGGAACGTAAGAGCGGAAACTCAGCCTGTCTTGGCCAGAAGCGAAGTCCGACTATGCCAAGAGCGAAGTGAAAGCCGAAGGCTGCGGCGCGGAGGCGGGGCTCCTAGTCGGGGGGAGCGGTAACGGGTAGCTCGGCCGGCGCGGCTGGTGGGCCGGAACTCTGCTCTTGTTGTGGAGGCGTGGTCTCAGCCGGGCCAGGCACGTTCGTTGCAGGCGCCGGCGGCGCTGCAAGCTTGATTCCCGTAATACCCCAGGCATGAAAGCTCGCCGATGGAGCGGCGGCTCGTTTCAAGAGGCAGACGCCGCGGGCGAGGTTATAGGTGTAGGCGTTGCATTCGGCATCGGCCGCGCAGTTGCTTCGGCACTCCTCCAACGACACATCTTGCTGCGCGTAATCGTTACCCGGGGAATCCGCCTGCGGCAGGATTACGAAAGAGGGGCCGGTTCCGGAGGCGCTGCCCGCCGGCCGCGTCGAGGGCGAAAGCCTCACGCCGGTGGTGGCGAAGGTATAAAATGTCAGTTGCCGGTTCGCGGCATATTTCAGGAAGCAAACGCCGCGCTGTTCGTTGAACGTGAACGCATTGCATCCGCCGTGAGCGTCGCATCTGCGTTCGCATTCTTCTAAGGAGGTGCTTTCCAGCCTCAGCAGATCGTTCCCGGGCGAGTCTGCGCGCGGCGCGAAAACGAACTTGCTTTCACCCGCCATCGCCGCTGTAGCAAGCATGCAGGTGGCCGAGATGATCGCCGCGTAAAGATTTCTTGCTGACGTGATGTGCTGCATTTCCCACCCGCGAAAATTGTCCAAAAGCTACCACAGCCTGCCCCAAAACACGTTGCGTAGCACGGCTGGTGCCCGCACCAAAGCGGGCCTCCGTCGCCAAATTCTGTTGACGAGGCCGAGACATTCGGGGGAGCCTTGGTCCAGGCCGCAGGTCGCGGCTGCGGCGCCGCCGAGCATTGGCAAGACGCGCCATGATGTTCGGAGCGCCGAACCTCGAACAGGGGATCGGGACTATGGCGAAACAAGTGACCACCGTCGCGACGGTGCTGTCGATGCTTATGCTGGGCGCTCCGGCGTTGGCCGAAGACTCCAAGGACCCCATCAAGCTGACCTTGCATGACTGGACCGGTCAGCTGATCACGACCCAGCTGATGGGCGAGGCATTAAAGGCCGCGGGTCTCAATGTCGAATATGTCCAGGCCGACTACCTCGCGCAGTTCGCGGGGCTGAAGACCGGTGATCTGCATGTGGCCATGGAGATCTGGGAGACCACCGGCCGCGAGGCGATGGACGAGGCGACCGCCACGGGCCAGGTCGAGAATCTCGGCGAGACCGGCATGCTCGCGATCGAGGAGTGGTGGTACCCGGCCTATATGAAGGAGAAATGTCCGGGCCTACCGAAGTGGGAAGCCCTGAAGGAATGCGCGGAGCAATTCTCGACGGCCGAAACCAAGCCCAAAGGCCGCTATCTCGGCGGCCCCGTGACCTGGGGCGGCTTCGACGAAGAGCGCGTGGCGGCGCTCGATCTTCCCTTCGAGGTCGTTCATGCAGGAACCGACGCGGCGCTGTTCGCCGAACTCGAATCCGCCTATCAGCGCAAGGCGCCGATCCTGCAGTGGGTCTACGCGCCGCATTGGGCGCCGATCAAATATGAGGGCGAATGGGTCGAGTTCCCCGAATATGAGCCGGCCTGCTACACCGACCCGGCATGGGGCATCAACAAAACCGCCACGCATGATTGCGGGAAGCCGCGCGGGCCGATCTGGAAGGTGACCTGGTCGGGGGTGAAAGACAAATGGCCGAGCGCCTATGAGTCCATCAAGCGATTCAACATCTCCAACGATGAGATGGGCGCGCTGATCACCAAGGTCGACCTCGAAGGCAAGAAGACCGAGGAGGTCGTGGGCGAGTGGATGAAGGAAAACGAGGCCAAGTGGAAGGGCTGGATCGGTCAGTAGCCACCGAGCCCCTCGATTAGGGCCATTGCAGCCTGCTAGACTTGGCAGGCTGCAGCCCAACCCGCAGCACGGGGGCCCTCGATCCGTGGAAGACGCCGCTCTTGCCTGCCGCAATGTGTGGAAGCTTTACGGGCCCGACCCGAAAGGCTTCCTCGCCAGCCACGGATCTCAGCCAAGCGACGTTGCCATCGCGGAGGGCGGCTATATCACCGCCGTGGCCGACGCGACGCTCTCCGTCTCGCGCGGCGAGATCTTCGTCATCATGGGCCTTTCCGGCTCCGGCAAGTCCACCTTGGTGCGCTGCCTGGCGCGCCTGATCGAGGCGTCGGCCGGAGAAGTGACGTTCGCCGGGCGCGACCTGCTCAAAGCGTCGCCCAAGGAGCTGATCGAACTCCGGCGCCACAAGATGGGCATGGTGTTTCAGCATTTCGCGCTGCTGCCACATCTCACCGTGCTGGACAATGTTGCCTTCCCGTTGGAGATCCAGGGCGTGGCGCGGAAAGAGCGCGAGACGCGCGCCCGCGAGATGACCGCGCTGGTCGGTCTCAAAGGCCGCGAGCACAATCTGCCGCAGGAGCTGTCCGGCGGGCAGCAGCAGCGGGTCGGCATCGCCCGCTCGCTCGCCACCGATCCGGATATCTGGTTTCTGGACGAGCCGTTCTCCGCGCTCGATCCCCTGATCCGGCGCGAGATGCAGAACGAGTTTTTGCGGCTGCAATCCGTGCTGCACAAGACCATTGTGTTCATCACCCACGATTTCGACGAGGCTGTCCGGCTCGCCGATCGCATCGCCATCATGCAGGACGGCCGCATCAAACAAATCGGCACGCCGGAGGAGCTGGTGCTGTCGCCCGCCGACGATTATGTCGCTGAGTTCACCCGCGAGGCACCGCGCGCCAAGATCCTTTCCGCGCGCGCGATCGCCCGTGCCAAGCGGAACGGCGAGGCGATTGCCGGCAGCATTGCCGCCGACAGCAAGGTTGCCGAGTTCGCCAAGGAAGTCGAGGCTGCCGCGAGCGCCTTTGCCGTCCACGACACGGACGGGAGGCTGGTCGGCGTGGTCGATCGCGCCGCCGTCATGTCGGTGCTGATCGGCGGCACGGAGGCTCCATGACGACGGCTGTCGTGGTGGACGAGCGGCCGGCCGGCACCAAGCTGTCGGCAGCGGCCGTGGTGTGGATCGGCTTCGCCGCGCTGGCGGTCGCGTCCTTCGCGCTGCCGGACGGCACGGTCCCGGCCTGGATGCGCGAGGTGCCGGCGCAATGGCGGCTCGGCCTGGATACCGCCATCTCCAACTTCATGAAATGGCTGGTGAATGACGCGACGTTCGGGCTGTTCACCTTCAGGGAGGTGACGCGCGCGATCAGCGATTTTCTCAACGCGCCGCTGACTGCTGCGACGGCTTTGTTCTCGACGGGCTTGCTGCGCGGCAGCGGCTCCACCGCGGTTCAGCTCGCGCCGCCCTTGCCGTGGATCGCCGTGGTCGGGATCGCGGCGGCGCTCGGCTATCGCTTCGGCGGCACGCGGCTGGCTTTGCTGGCGGGGGGGGCCTTTCTCTATCTCGCCGTGTTCGGGCAGTGGGCGAGCGCCATGACCACGCTCGCCTCGATCGCGATCGCGGTGCCGCTCGGGGTGACCGGCGGCATGCTGTTCGGCATCCTCGGCCATCGCTCGCCGCTCGCGCGGCGGATCATCGAGCCGATCCTCGATCTGATGCAGACCGTGCCGATCTTCGCCTATCTGATTCCGATTCTGTTCCTGTTCGGTTTTGGGCCGGTCTCGGCACTAATCGCTACGGTGATCTATGCCATGCCGCCGATGGTGCGGGTCACCATGACCGCGCTCGAAGGCGTACCTGGCGAGATCGTCGATTACGGCACCATGGCCGGCACGACCAAGCGGCAGATGCTGTTCAAGGTCATGCTGCCCGCCGCGCGGCCGCAACTCCTGGTCGGCGTCAACCAGGTCATCATGCTCTCGCTCAATATGGTGATCATCGCCTCGATGATCGGGGCAGGGGGTCTCGGCTATGACGTGCTCACCTCGCTCCGGCGGCTGGATATCGGGCGGGGACTCGAGGCGGGTATTGCCATCGTCGTGCTGGCGATCGCGCTCGACCGGATGAGCCAGGCCTATGCCACGCGCCGGCGAACCGCGCGCGATCAGGGCGAAGCCCGCAAATTTGCCCTCGCGCTGCTCGCGTTCGCCGCGATCGCCTATATCGTCGGGCTGTTTGTGCCGGCGGTGGCGGTCTATCCGGCATCGCTGCAAATCTCGACGGCGCCATGGTGGAGCGAAGCGGTGAAGTGGATCAACATCCACTTCTTCGACACGCTGGACGCGATCAAGAGCGCGCTGCTGCTCAACGTGCTAATTCCGATCAAGCGCTTCATGGTCGCCCAGCCCTGGCTCCTGGTGGCCGCCGCGCTCGGCTTCGCCGGCTGGCGGCTTGGGGGCTGGCGCCTCGCGGCGCTGGCCGCCGCGCTCACCCTGTTCATCGCCTTCAACGGCCTGTGGGAAAAGGCGATGGTGAGCGTCTATCTGGTGGGGATTTCGGTCATCGTCGCCTCGGCCATCGGCATACCGCTCGGCATTCTTGGCGGCCTTTCGAACCGCTTCTGGCGGGTGCTCGAAGCGGTCATCGACACGCTCCAGACCTTGCCCAGCTTCGTCTACCTGATCCCGGTGGTGATGCTGTTCAGGGTCGGCGATTTCACCGCCATGATCGCCATCGTTCTCTACGCGCTGGCGCCGGCGGTGCGCTACACAGCGCATGGCATCCGCGATGTGCAGCCATCGCTGGTCGAAGCCGGCACGGCGGCGGGCTGTACGCCCTTGCAACTCCTGACCAAGATTCGCCTGCCGCTGGCGATGCCGGTGATCCTGCTCGGCATCAACCAGACGGTGATGCTGGCGCTGTCGATGCTGGTCATCACCGCTCTGGTCGGCACCCGCGATCTGGGGCAGGAGGTTTACATTGCCCTGACCAAGGCAGATGTCGGGCGCGGCCTGGTCGCCGGGCTCTGCGTTGCGGCAATCGCCATCATCGCCGACCGGTTGATCCAGACCGGGGCGCGCCGGCTCGCCGCGCAACAGGGAGGCCGCACGCGTGAGCTCTAACGACAATGCTGTTTCACGCGTTGCCTCGCTGGCGATCTGGCGGGGGCGCGTCGATCCCGAGCCGCTGGCGGGCGGCATCACCAATCAGAATTTTCAGATCGAGGACGGGGGTCGGCGCTATGTCGTGCGGCTCGGTGACGACATCCCGGTCCATGGGGTTGTGCGGGCCACCGAGTTGGCGGCAAGCCGGGCCGCGCATCTCGCCGGGCTGAGCCCCGCCGTGGTGCACGCGGAGCCTGGTATTCTGGTGCTCGATTTCATCGAGGGCCGTACGCTTGCGCCGGAAGACATTCGCGACCCGGCCAAACTGGAAGGCCTGGTGGAGATGGTGCGGCGCTGCCACCGCGATATTCCGGAATATCTGCGCGGGCCGGCGGCGATGTTTTGGGTATTCCACGTCGTGCGCGACTACGGCCACACGCTGAGCGAGGGCAAGAGCCGCCACATCCCTCTGCTCGCCGATCTTCATGCCCGCGCCGTGCGGCTGGAAGAAGCGGTCGGCCCAATCGACGTGGTGTTCGGACATAACGATCTGCTTGCCGCCAATTTCATCGATGACGGGAAGCGGCTGTGGCTGGTCGATTGGGAATATGCCGGCTTCAACTCGCCGCTGTTCGATCTCGGCGGCCTTGCTTCGAACAGCGAATTGTCTGCCGAACAGGCCGAGCAGACCCTCGAGCTGTATTTCGGCAAGGCGGACGACACGTTGCGGCGGCGCGCTGCGGCGATGACCGCGGCGTCGCTGTTGCGCGAGACCATGTGGAGCATGGTTTCGGAAATCCATTCCAAGGTCGATTTCGACTATCGCGCCTACACGGCGGAGAACATGCGGCGCTTCGAGGCCGCCTATGCGGCCTTTGCGGCGATGGACGGCGCATGAGCGAGCTGCCGGCTTCCGCAAAGATCGTCGTCATTGGTGGCGGCATCGTCGGCTGCTCGGTGGCCTATCATCTCGGCAAGATGGGGCTGACCGATGTTTTGCTGCTAGAACGCGGCAAGCTCACTTCCGGTTCGACCTGGCATGCCGCGGGACTGGTGGGTCAGCTGCGCACCAGCGCCAATATCACCCAACTGCTCGGCTATTCGGTCGTGCTGTACGACCAGCTTGAACAGGAGACCGGCCTCGCCACCGGTTGGAAACGAAATGGGGGCTTGCGGCTCGCCTGTGATCAGGAGCGGTGGACCGAGGTCAAACGGCAGGCGACCACCGCCACGTCCTTCGGTCTGGAGATGCATCTGCTCAGTCCGAAAGAGGCGCAGGAGCTTTGGCCGCTGATGCAGGTCGACGACGTGGTGGGCGCGGCGTTTCTGCCGACCGACGGGCAGGCCTCGCCGTCCGACATTACGATGTCGCTGGCGAAGGGTGCGCGGATGGGCGGCGTAACCATTGCCGAGGGCGTGACCGTCACCGGCATCGAGATCGAGAGCGGCCGCGTGCGCGCCGTGGTCACCGATCAGGGCCGCATCGAATGCGACAAGCTTGTGATTTGCGCCGGGCAATGGTCGCGCGCGCTTGGCCACATGGCCGGTGTCAATATCCCGCTCGTTTCGGTGCAGCACCAATATCTGATCACCGAAGCCATTGACGGCGTCACCTCGAACCTGCCGACCCTGCGCGACCCCGACCGGCTCACCTATTGGAAGGAAGAAGTCGGCGGGCTGGTGATGGGCGGCTACGAGCCCAATCCGATCCCGTGGGCCATCGAAGGATTTCCCGAAAAGTTCGAGTTTCAACTGCTCGACAGCGATCTCGACCATTTCGAGCCTTTGCTGGAACTCGCGGCGGGCCGGGTGCCGGCCATGGCGACCGCCGGCATCAAGGAGTTCCTCAACGGGCCGGAGAGCTTCACCCCGGACGGCAATTTCATTCTCGGCGAAGCGCCGGAGGTCCGCGGCATCTTCGTCGGCGCGGGGTTCAATGCCTTCGGTATCGCGTCCGGCGGCGGCGCGGGAATGGTGCTTGCGGAGTGGGTGGTCAAGGGCGAACCGCCCTACGATCTCTGGCCGGTCGATATCCGCCGTTTCGCCAAGAACCACCTCGACACGAATTGGGTGCGCACGCGGACGCTCGAAGCGTATGCCAAGCACTACACCATGGCCTGGCCGTTCGAGGAATATCGCTCCGGGCGTCCGCTCCGGCGTTCGCCCCTTTATGAACGGCTCAAGGCGCAGGGCGCGTGCTTCGGCGAGAAGCTCGGCTGGGAACGGCCAAACTGGTTCGCCGATGCGGCGCGCGGCGAGAAACCGGAGGATGATTACAGCTACGAGCGGCAGAACTGGTTCGAGGCGGTCGGCCGTGAACACCAGGTCTGCCGCGAGCGGGTCGCGGTGTTCGACCAGACCTCCTTCGCCAAGTTCCGGCTCTCTGGCCGCGATGCCGAGCAGGCGCTGTCCTGGATTGCCGCCAATGACGTGGCCAAACCGCCGGGCCATCTCGTCTACACGCAGATGCTGAATGCGCGCGGCGGCATCGAATGCGATCTCACCGTCGGCCGCTTGTCCGAGAGCGAATATTACATCGTCACCGGCACCGGCTTTGCCACGCACGATTTCGATTGGATTGCGCGCTCGATCCCGGAGGGGCTTGATGCGCGGCTCGCCGATCTGACCTCCGCCAATGCCGTGCTGTCGGTGATGGGGCCGCGTGCGCGCGAGGTGCTCCAGGCACTGACCGAGCACGACATGTCCAACGCCGCTTTTCCGTTCGGCCGCGTCCGGCGCATCACGCTCGCCGGGGCGCCGATGCTCGCGCTCAGGGTCACTTATGTCGGCGAGCTGGGCTTCGAGCTGCATATCCCCGTGGAGTTTGCGGCAACCGTCTATGACGCATTGATGGAGGCCGGCAAGCCGCATGGCATCGCCAATGCCGGTTACCGCGCCATCGAGTCGCTGCGTCTGGAGAAGGGCTATCGCGCCTGGGGAGCCGATATCGGCCCGGACCACTCGCCGTTCATGGCCGGGCTTGGCTGGGCGGTGAAGCTGAAATCGGAGACGCCGTTTCAGGGACGGGCCGCGCTCGAGTCGCAGCTTGCGAAGCCGTTACCGCGCATGCTTGCTGGCTTCACCGCCGATCCAGCCGTCGTGCTGCTCGGACGCGAGACCGTCTATCGCGACGGCAAGCGGGTCGGCTGGCTGTCGAGCGGCGGCTATGGCTATACGGTAGGCCGCTCGATCGGCTATGGCTATGTGCGCGATCCGGAAGCCGGCGTCGACCGCGACAAGTTATTGTCCGGCCGCTACGAGCTGGAGGTCGCCACCGAGCGGGTGTCGGCGGAAGTTTTCCTCGACCCGCTCTACGACCCGGCGATGGCACGCGTCAAAAGCTGAGATCCCGACGCGCTCCTTGATCTAGGGGAGTCATGCCGCTGGCCGCGGCGCATCGGCGCGATGGGTGTCGAGGAACGGGGTTCGGTAGCCGTCCTCGCGCCAGAGAATCGGGAAGAAGCTCTCGTCCATGCGGTCGTCGCCGGCGCGTTTGTACCGGTTGTAGATGTAACTGATTTCCGTCGGGTGGAAGCCGGCTTCGGAACTGATGCAATGCGCCACCAGGGAGCGGCGCGGCACCTCCAGGCGGTTGGGACCCGAGCCATGCCAAGTCGATCCGTGATGGATGGCGCAGCCGCCGGCGGGGACTTCGACCGGCACGATCTCCGGCGCCGCGACGCCCGCTGCCTCGGCTGCTTCGCGCATCGCCGCGCGATAGTCGTCGGGCGCATGGAAGGCGTGCCGCGGCGGACGGACGCCCCATTTGTGGGAGCCGCGCGCATATTCGAGCGTACCGCCGTCGGCCGCGGTGTCATCTAGGCCTATCCAAAACGTGATGTAGCCTGACGGAACGACCCACTGGCAATAGGCGTCGTCCTGGTGGAAGCCGAGCGATTTGGCCCCCGGCGGTTTCCACAGTACGTTGTCCTGGCCGAGCCGGGCGCCGGGCCAGCCGGCGAGCCGCGCACAGGCGCGGCCGATCTCGGCGCTCAGAATGCGCGCCGCCACGGTCCGGTCGGACTTCCAGCCATTGCAGATTTGCCGGGTGCGGTCGGGCTGGTCGCGCCCCTCCATCCAGTTCCACTCGTCCGGATAGAGACCCGTATCGAACACGCCGCGGAACATCGGCTCGAAGCGTGCCCGCAGCCGTTTCACTTCATCGGCGCCGATGAAGCGCTGCTTGATGAGAAACCCGTCTTCGCGAAAGCGAGCAATATCCTCGTCGCCGAGGTTGAAGCCATTATCGGTGCTGGGCATTGCTGATTACCGTCGGTGCCGTCAAATTTTCAGGTGCGTTTGCGCCCCGAGGCTACGGTAAACTGAAAGCCCGGAAGAAGTGTAGAGGCAAGCTGGTCGCGGCCCTCGGAGATGGATTCCTGCGCTTCTTGCTATAGGCTCCCGGTATGACCGTGCTCGTCGTGCTGCATGTTATGGCCGCCGTGATCTGGGTCGGCGGCATGTTCTTCGCCTATCTGGTGCTGCGTCCCGCTTCCGGGCCGCTCGAGGCGCCGGCGCGGTTTGGGTTGTGGGCCCGCGTGTTCGCCCGCTTCTTCCCCTGGGTCTGGGCCAGCATCATCGCGCTTTTGGTGAGCGGCTATGCGATGCTGTTCGGCTATCTCGGGGGCTTCGCCAATGCCGGGCTGCACATCCATGTCATGCAGCTCACCGGCATCGTTATGATGCTCCTGTTCCTGCACCTCTATTTCGCCCCCTGGCGCCGGTTCGCGCGCGCCGTCGAGGCGTCGGCCTACGAGCAGGCCGGTGCGGCGCTCGGCCAGATCCGCCGCATCCTCGGCATCAATCTCGTACTCGGCCTCGTCACTGTGGCGGTGGGCGCAAGCGGACGGTTCTGGCCGTGACGGTGCGGCAAGGTTTCGCGCGGGAAATCATGGAAATCTTCCCCTGGCTCATCGCGGTCTATCTGGTGATCTGTGTGGCGGCGTGGCTCGGCAACCGCACGTTCATGTATTTCCCCGACCCGGCGCGCGTATCGCCGGAGGCGGCGGGGCTCAGCGGGGTGCGCGAGGTCGAACTTGCCGCCGGCGACGGCACCAAGCTGATCGGCTGGTACGCGCCGGCGAAAGCCGACCGGCCGACCATCCTCTACTTCCATGGCAACGCGGCCAACGCCGCCAATCGCGCGACCAAGATGCAGCCGATGCTCGATGACGGATTCGGCGTGTTCTATCTCAACAATCGCGGGTATGGCGGCTCGGGCGGCAGCCCGACCGAGGCTGACAATGTCGCCGACGCGGTCTCCGCCTACGACTATGTCGCGGGGCTCCGCGTGCCGGCCGAAAAAATCGTGGCCTATGGCGAGTCGCTCGGCTCGGGCCAGGCGGTGCGGCTTGCGGCGCAGCGGCCGGTCGCCGGCGTGGTGCTGGAGGCGCCACTCACCTCCACGGTCGACGTCGGGCGCTCGGTTTATTTCTGGCTGCCGCTCAGTCTGCTGATCGCTGACAAGTACAATGTCGAGCGGCATGTCCGCGACGTCGCCGCGCCGCTCCTGATCCTGCATGGCGCGCGGGACGAAGTGATCCCGGTGGAGATGGGAAGGCGCATTCACGAAGCCGCCAACGACCCGAAGCGGATCGAAGTGTTCCCCAAAGGCTATCACAACGATCTGTTCGACAACGGCGCTTGGGAGAAGATGCGCGAGTTTCTGCTGTCGCTCGGCCGGTAGCTCCCGGCGTTAGTTGGCCCGGGCGCGGAGGCCGAACACCGAGATGGTGCCCTTACCTTTGACGTCGATCTCGCCAAGCGCCTCGCCGTCGAAGGCGGAGCCGATCTGGTCGAAGATCTCCTTGGTGGCAGCGACGCTTCCCGGTGCGCTCATGCCGACCATGCGCGCGGCGACATTGACCGTATCGCCCCAGATGTCGAACTGGTAGCGCTCCTGGCCGACCACGCCGGCCACCACCGGACCGGCATGTACGCCGACCCTAACCTCCCAATCGAGATGAGCTTCGATCAGAGTCGTGGTCATCTCCAGGCCGCAGCGCACGGCACAGCCAAGCGGATCGTCGATCTTATGCAAGAGCCCGCCGACCGCCATGAAGCCGTCGCCGATGGTCTTGATCTTCTCCAGTCCGTGCTTGGCGGCGATCCGTTCGAAGATCACAAACAGCGCGTCCAGCCGCGACACGACCTCTTCAGGCTCGTGCTTGTCGCAATAGGCGGTGAAATTGGTGACGTCGCAAAACAGCACCGCGACATTCTCGTAGCGGCGCGGGATTACCGTGCCGATCGCCCGGATCTCGTCGGCGGCCTTCTTCGGCAGCAGCGCGTGCAACAGCTGATCCGCCTGTATGCGCGCCTTCCGCGCCTCGGTCAGCGCCTCCTGTAGCGCAAGCTGGGTTCTCACCCTGGCCAGCACGATCGGACCGGAGAACGGCTTGTGGATATAGTCGACCGCGCCGACATCGAAACCCTTCTCCTCGTCGAGCTCCTCGGTCTTGGCGGTGAGGAAGATGATCGGGATGTCGCGCGTGGCGGGATTGTCCTTCAGCCGGCGGCAGACCTCGTAGCCGTCCATGCCGGGCATCATCACGTCGAGCAGGATCAGGTCGGGCTTCTCGGCCCCGGTGGCGATGGCCAGCGCCTTCTCGCCATTGGTGGCAACTTTGGTCTGGAACGAGTCCTTCAGCAGTCCGGACACCACGGCGATATTGGTGGGCGTATCGTCGACGATCAGAACGAGTTTCCGGTCCGAGTCAGGCATCATTTGCCTTCGAGGTTGAGAGACAGGCGCGAGGCGATGCCGGAGAGGCATCGCAGCGCTCCATCGAAATCGAAGCTGCCGACGCGGTCGGCGAGGATCTTGATTTCCGCGGCGGTCAGCACCCGCGACAGATGCGGCCCCGCATCGAGGATGAAGTCCGCGGCCTCGCCGTCATCGGTCTCGAGCAAACGCTTCAGGCGTATCAGAGGCTCGGTGACCGCGGCGGGATCGGCCGCGCCATTGCCGGCGCCATCGGAGGCTGGCTCCTGTGGCAGCGCGGTGCCGAGGGCCGCAAGCAGCGCCTCTAGGGCCAGCGCCAGAGATCGGATCGGGGCCTCGATATCGGCTCCGGTTTTGATGGCGCTCTCGGCCTGGGCCGCCGCCTCGGACAGGGCATTGGCGCCGAGCGTGGCGGCGGCGCCTTTCAAGGAATGGGCGGCGCGTTCGGCGGTCGCCGGATCGCCGGCGGCAAGCGCCGCCTCGATGGCGGCGGTGGTCCCGGCCTGCTGCTCGGCGAACCGCCGCAGCAGAGTCTGGTAGCGACCGCGGTTGCCGCCGGTGCGCCGCAAGCCCGCTCGCACGTCGATGCCCGGGATGGCGAACTCGCCGTCCGGGCTGAATTCGGGAGCGGCGCGGGGCGCGGTGCGGGCCTCCGCAACCTGGCCGTCGCCAGCGGGACGCTTGATCCAGCGCAGCAGCACGCCGAACAGCTGGTCGGGGTCGATCGGCTTGGCAATGTGGTCGTTCATCCCGGCGTCCAGGCAGAGCAGCCGGTCGGATGCCATGGCGTTGGCGGTCATGGCGATGACCGGCAAGTTCTCGAAGCGCGGATCGGATCTGAGGATGCGCGTGGCCTCGACGCCGTCCATCACCGGCATCTGCATGTCCATCAGCACCGCGTCATAATCGTTGGCGCGGATCATCCGCAGCGCCACCTCGCCGTTCTCCGCCAGATCGACAAACGCCTCGGCATCCTCGAGCTGACCGATGGCGACCTCCTGATTGATCTCGTTGTCCTCGACGAGCAGGATGCGTGCGCCTCGCATCCGGTCGATATCGAAAGACGGCCCCGCGGGGAGGGGCTCCGGGCGCTCGCCATGGGCACCAAGCGCGACCACGGCGGTATCGAACAGGATCGACGAGGTGACCGGCTTGATCAGGACGTTCTCGAAGCCGCTCTCCTCCGCCTGCTTCAGCACCTCCTCGCGGCCATAGGCCGTCACCATCACCAGATGGGGCGGGCTCTCGAGTTCGGGTAGGGAGAGAATGCGCTGGCCGGTTTCGATGCCGTTCATGCCGGGCATCTGCCAGTCGATGAAGGCGATCTCGTAGCGCTCGCCGATTTGAGCTGCTTGCTGCACCATGCCGAGGGCTTCGGCACCGGAGGCCGCCTCGTCGGCAACGAGCGTCATGTTGGTCAGCATATTGGCCAGGACGGCGCGGGCATGCGGGTTGTCGTCGATGATCAGGACGCGGCGCCCCCTCAAATCCGACTGAAGCAGACGAGGCCGCGAGATGGCTGTGCCCTTGCCGAGCCGCGCGGTGAAGCGGAAGGTGCTGCCGTTGCCCGGTTCGCTCTCGACCGAAACCTGGCCGCCCATCATTTCGGTCAGCTGCTTGGAGATCGCCAAGCCGAGGCCGGTGCCGCCATATTTCCGCGTGGTGGAGGCGTCCGCCTGCTCGAAGGCCTGAAACAGGCGCTCGATCTGCGGCTTGCTCATGCCGATGCCGGTGTCGCTGACCGAAAACTCCACCAGCTGGTTGTCGGCGCTGTCTTCCAGGACCTTGACGTGGACCGAGACCTCGCCCTTATCGGTGAACTTGACGGCGTTGTTGCAGAAATTGATCAGGATCTGGCCGAGCCGCAGCGGGTCGCCGCGGAAATAGGCGGAGACGGAAGGTTCGACCTCGAAGATCAGCTCGAGCCCTTTGGCCGAGGCCTTCTCGCTCATCAGGTTGCCGACATTCTCCAGCACCTTGTCGAGATCGAAATCGATATTCTCGATCGACAGCTTGCCGGCCTCGATCTTCGAGAAATCGAGAATGTCATTGATGATGCCGAGCAGATGCTGGCCGGAGCTCTTGATCTTCAGCACATAGTCGCGCTGGCGCGGCGTGAGTTCGGTCTTCAGCGCAAGATGCGACAGACCGATGACGGCGTTCATCGGGGTTCTGATTTCGTGGCTCATATTGGCGAGAAAAATGCTCTTCGCCTCGTTGGCTTCGAGCGCCGCCTCGGTCGCTCTCTCCAGTTCTTCCTGCGCTGCGGCGAAAGCGAGCTCGGCGGCTTTGCGGGCATCGATATCGCTCCATGAGCCGACCACCTCGACCGGGCGTCCTGCGGCGTCGCGGATGAGATGCTGCTCGTCGCTCACCCAGCAATAGGAGCCGTCTTTTTTGCGGAAGCGATACTCCGCCAGGTGCTCGCCGTGGCGGAACAGCTCGACCTGCTTGGCTTCGATCTCGGGAAGGTCCTCGGGATGGACGCGCGAGCGCCAGAAATCGGCGTCTTGGAGATACTCCTCCGGCTGATATCCGAGCAGCGGCTGAAGGCTGGCGCTGACGAAACTCGGCGCAAAATCGCCGGTGGCGGCGAAGCTATAGACGACGACCGGCGCGGCGCCGAGCAGGAGGTCGAGCTGTTGGCGAGCCTGCTCGCGCGCCGCTTCCGCCTCCTTGCGCTCGGTGATGTCGGTCCAGGAGCCGACGATCTCGATCGGCTCACCGTTGTTGTCGCGCACGACGTGTTGTTCGTCGTTCACCCAGAAATACGCGCCATCGTCTCGCTGGATGCGGTATTCGAGCGCGCGCTTGTCGCTGTCGAACATGCGATCAACCCAGGCGTTGATTCGCGCTACGTCCTCCGGGTGGACCCGGCTGCGCCAAAGATAAGGGTTGTCGAGATATTGGCGTGGCGTACAGCCAAATAACCGGTTGACACTCTCGCTCACGAAGGTCGGTTCGAAATCGCCGGAGGCGCGGCGGCAATAAATCACGGCCGGAGAGGCATTGAGCAGCAGATCGAGCCGTTGCCGCGCCGCCAGACGCGCTTCCTCGGCCTCTTTGCGCTCGGTGACGTCCGTCCACGAACCGATGATCTCAATCGGCTCGCCTTTACTGTCGCGCAGAATGTGCTGGCGGTCGTGAACCCAGCGATAGGTGCCGTCCTTGCGCCGATAGCGGTATTCAATCGAACGCGCCGTGCCGGTGAACGTACGGTCGATCCAGTCGCTCATGCGCGGGATGTCATCCGGATGCACACGTTCTTTCCAGAGATCCGGGTTGTCGAAATATTCGCGCGGCGTGACATCGAACAGTGTGGCGATACTGTCGCTGACAAAGGTCGGCTGAAAGTTGTTGGCGGCTTCGCGGCAGTAGATGACGGCCGGCGAGGCGTTCAGCAGCCGGGAGAGGTGCGCGTGCGCCGAGGCCTGGACTTCGGCGATGCGCTCCAGTTCTTTCTTCTCGTGCTGGCGCGCAGCGTCATGCAGGGCAAGTTCGACGATTTCGGCGACGGCCTGGAGGTCGCCGTCACCCGGCGCGATCCCCAGCGTACGCAGCACGCGAGCGGCGGCGAGTTCCGCTTGCTTCTTACCATTCGCCATCTCCGGTCCCTCTAAGACCCGCCGAATTTCGCTGTTCTTCCTTGATATTAGCCCGCCAACCGCGGCGGGCATAGGGCGCCCTGACTACTACCTTTGGGGCGATTTCCCCAGAATCGCGCGCTTTGCCGCGGGCGTTGGGAGGCAGGTTGGACCGCGGTCGCACCCTTCAACGGCGGGGGCTTGACGCGAGGGACCTAGTGGATCGACTCTAACTTTTGCTTCCCACGCTTGACGGCGGCGAGGACGCGGTTGGGATCGGCGGTCCAGATGAATGGCTTGGGGTCGGCGTTGGTTTCCTCGACGAAGCGGTTGATGGCGGCCTGGAGGTCGACCACGGAGTGGAACAGACCACGCTTGAGACGCCGCCGCGTGAGCTTGGCGAAGAAGCCCTCGACTGCGTTGAGCCATGAGGCCGAAGTCGGGGTGAAGTGGAAGGTCCAGCGGGGGTGGTTGGCGAGCCATGTCCGCACCTTCGGGTGCTTGTGGGTGGCATAGTTGTCGACGATCGCA
>JAWOJH010000197.1:0-6341 GCA_046481725.1 Methyloceanibacter sp.
CATGAAATATCTCATATCACCGCGCGTCATGCCACGACACGAATGTCGCGAGCGCAATATCTCCAATTGGCGGCTATTCCCGCCCTCTTCGTCGGCGGTTACTGGGCCCAGATGGGCATCCACCCCGGCACGCCGACGCCCGCCGTCATGCTGAGCAGGCCGCGCAACGTGACTGGATGATCCTGGTCGACGCCGTTGGACGGCACCTTCCAGGAGGTAAGCTTCGCATTGACGTCTTGATCGAGCAGAAGCTTGTCCTGATCGAGGAGGCGCATGGCGCCTACTGCGGCCGCGAATTTCGACAGCGATGCCGCCTGATAGAGCGTTTCAGGCGTCGCGTCCTCGCCATAGGCGCGCGCGAAGGCGATCCGGTCTTTGTCGATTACCGCGAAGCTGACCGTGGGTACTGCCAGGGTCTCCATCGCCTCGTCGAGACCGGCCAGCCGGCGCGCGCCGGTGTCGAGGTCGCGCTCAAAATCGGCAGGGTCGACCGCGATCGCAGGCGTGCCGGACGCCGAAGCCGCCGCGGCCAGTAGCAGAATCGCCGCCGCGCGCCAGCCTCCAGACCAACGCTTCCGGCGCATACTACGCATAACGCATGCCTAAGCCGGCTTTCTCGATTTCGCGGGCGAGCCCAGTGAGCTGGCCCCGCACCCATTCATGGCATTCGTCGCGGTCGTAGCTCGAATGCCACATCAGTCTCAATGCGAAACCGGCCGGCTGGGAGGGTTGGTGGACCCGAACCAGACCGAACTCTTTCTCCAGAATTGCTGCCAATGAGGCTGGCAGCGTGATCAGCGCGTCGCTGTTCAGCGCCAGCAGCAGCCCGACCAGCACCGAGGACACGCGCGAGGAGACCGTGCAAACGAGCCGCTGGGCCGCGAGGGCCCGGTCGATCGGCTCGATCGCCGGGAGCGAATTCACCGCGATATGCGCCGCGGCGGCAAAAGCCGCGGCCTTAGGCTTGCGCTTGGCGAACGGATGCTTTGGCCGCGCCAGAGTGACCAGTCTGTCGTCGAACAGCTTGATCACGCGGATGTCCGGCGCCGGCACCGGGGCTCCTTCAATGTCGATCGCGAAATGGCAACGCCCGTGCCGCAGCGCGTCGATAGTCTCATCCGGGTGCGACGGCATCCAGCCGACTGCCACCGATGGGGCCAGCCTGTTCAGTCGCTGACGGAGCGGCTGCACCAGGATCAGCTCGCCGGCCTCGCCCGTCGCCACGGCGAAATCGCGCGAGGTCTCCGACGGATCGAATGGCTTCGACGGCCGGAGCAGGCTTTCCATGCCGGCCAGGATGACGTGCACGGTTGGCGCCAGCTCCAGCGCCTTGGCCGTCGGCACGAGCTTCTGCCCGGCCCGCACGAACAGCTCGTCGTTGAAGATTTTCCGGAGCTTCGCCAGTGCATGGCTGATCGCCGAGGCGCTGCGCCCCAGCCGTTCGGCGGCCCGCGTGACGCTGGCGTCGACCAGGAGCGCGTCCAGAGTCACCAGCAGGTTGGCGTCGACTTCTCTCAAATGCATGGCGTGCAAATATTCTACTGAAAAGAGTTCACTTCGTTCAGGTTACTCTCCGCGCTAGGGTTTTGACAAGGCAGCTGGCTGCCCAGCCCGGTTGCCTGAAGCCTCCAAGCGAAAGCGCGGACGCTTCCTCATCTCAACCTTGCGGTGGCCCGACGGTCGTAAGGCCCTAAGGGCCACCGCATTCCTTGCTTGCTGGAGCTGCCGCTATGCCGGCCAATAACGAGCGAGGCGCGAAGTGCCGCTCGAACAAGATCGCGAGGGGTGCTGATGATTTCCCGGTCAAGTCTTGGATTTAAGCCTGCGGCGTTTGCGCTCGGCCTTTGCCTTGCGGCATCGCCCGCGACGGCCGCGCCCGCGGCCCAGGACGCGCTGAAGACCTACGCCGATATCGCCCAGGCCGGTTACGCCGACTCGCTCGATGCCGCGCGGACCTTGAAGCTCGCGATCGACGCGCTGCTCGCCGCACCGACCGAGGAGACTCTGCGCGCCGCCCGCGCCGCCTGGATCGCCGCCCGCATTCCCTACATGCAGACCGAGGCCTACCGTTTCGGCAATTCGATCGTCGATGATTGGGAGGGCAAGGTGAATGCCTGGCCGCTCGATGAAGGGCTGATCGACTACGTCGCGACGTCCGATGGCGGCGAGTTGGACGAGAACGAGCTCTACGCCGCCAATGTGATCGCCAACACCACCTTGGTGATCGGCGGCAAGAAGCTCGATACCAGCAAGATCACCAAGGAGCTGCTGGCCGAGGCGTTGCATGAGGCGGGCGGGGTCGAGGCCAATGTCGCCACCGGTTATCATGCGGTCGAGTTTCTGCTTTGGGGTCAGGATCTGAATGGCACCGGCCCCGGCAACGGCAACCGGCCTGCCACCGATTACGACACCAAGAACTGCACGAATGGCAATTGCGACCGCCGCGCCGAATATCTGCGGGTCGTCACCGATCTCCTGATCGACGACCTCGCCTGGATGGCCAAGCAATGGGTGCCTGGCGGCGAGGCGCGCAAGCTGATCGAAGGCGGCAGTGATGAGGAAGGTCTAACCGCGATCATGACCGGGCTCGGCAGTCTCTCATATGGCGAGCTCGCCGGCGAACGCACCAAGCTGGGCCTGATGATCCACGACCCCGAGGAGGAGCACGACTGCTTCTCGGACAACACCCATGCCTCGCATTTCTTCGACGCGCTCGGCATCCGCAATGTCTATCTCGGCGCCTATCGCCGCATCGACAACTCGCAGGTTGCGGGGACGAGCGTGTCGGATCTGGTCCGCGCCAAGGCCCCCGAAGTCGACGACGAGATGCGCGTGAAGCTCGACGCCACCATGGAGGCGATGAGCGCGCTCTATCTGCATGCCCTCACTGTGGAGGCCTACGATCAGATGATCGGCGAGGACAACGAGGAGGGGAACGCCGTGGTCCAGCGCGTGGTCGAGGCGCTGCTCGGTCAGACCAAGGCGATCGAGCGGGTTGTCGCCGCGCTCAACCTCACGGAGATCGAGTTCGAGGGCTCGGACAGTCTCGACGATCCGGACAAGGTCGTGGGCGAGGAATAGCAGCGAGCATTGATTTTGATAAGGTTTGCCTGGAGCAAAAGCGATGAAAGCGTTTCGCAAGAATGCGGAGCAACTTGGCGGGGCCATCAGCGCGCGAAGCGAGGAGCGCCTACCCGGCGCAACAAAATGTGGGCGCGCACAAACGCCGATTGACAGTCCCCTGACCGCATTGCACCGTGTTTGCGTCGAGGGTTCCTCGAAGCATTTGTCGGAGAGGATCAAAAGGGAACACGGGCGATGCCTCGAAAGCATCGAAGCCGTGGCTGCCCCCGCAACTGTGAGCGGCGAGCCTTTTGCCAATACTGACCACTGGGCAACCGGGAAGGTCGAGCAAAAGGTTACGACCCGCGAGCCAGGAGACCTGCCCTCGGCCGTGCCAGGGCTGAGGTTCGAGCGGGGTTGCTCGAGCGCCGTCGGAAACCTCGAAAGAGGCACTCCGAAAGCTTTGACACGCGATCGCAGTCAACCTGCTGCGGAGGGAAGTATGCCCCTCATCGGAAATTGGCTTAAGTCTAGCGGCCGCTTGCATGCGGCGGCGCTCGCCATCTTGCTTGGCCTTTGCGCACCGGTCGCGGCGAACGCCGCTTGCGAGGTGCCCGATACGCCGAACGGCATCCCGGAGGATGTCGCCTTCAAGTTGGACGTTGGCGGCGCCCGCGCCGCGCTCGCACGCGCTGGCATCGGTGTTGGCGGCACCTATTTCGGTGAAGCCTTTCATAACTGGGGCGGGCTAAAAGATGGCGGGGACTATTTTGGCGCCCTCTATCTCTACACCAACGCGGATATGCATCGGCTCGGCTTTTGGCGGGGTCTGTGCTTCTTCGCCGACGGCTTCCAGTTCCACGGCAAGGGTCTCACTCCCGACAATGTCGGCGGCCTGATGCCGGTGTCCGGCCTCGAAGCCACGCCCACGACGCGTCTGTTTCAGATCTGGCTGGAACAGACCATGTTCAACGACAGAGTCGCCGTCCGGGTGGGGCAGCTTGCCGTCGATGCGGAATTCATGCTGAGCCAGGGCGGCGGCAACTTTCTGAATGCGACCTGGGGATGGCCTTCGATCTCGGCTTCCGATTTGCCGCAGGGCGGTCCGGCCTATCCCTTGTCGGCTCCGGCGGTTCGGATCGCGATCGACGCGACCGACAATCTCCGCCTCATGACCGCGGTCTACAACAGCAAGCCGGCGCCGGACTGCGCGAACGACGACCCGCAAGTCTGCAATCCGCATGGCCTGGATTTCCAGATGGGCGACCCGCCGCTCGTCTTCGCCCAGACTGAATACAGCTACAACCAGAATGCTCGCGCAGGTACGATCAAGTTCGGCGGCTGGAACGACTTCGGCAAGTTCGAGCATCTGCGGTTCGACGGTCGTGGCGGTCTGATCGCCCGCACCGGCAGAAACGGCAAGCCGCTGGATGACAATTGGGGTCTTTACGGCATTCTCGACCAGCTCATCTGGCGCGTGCCGGGCAGCGAGGAGCCGCACGGCGTCGGCATTTTTGCCCGTGTCATCGGCGCGCCAGCCGACCGGAACCTCGTCGATTTCTACTTCGACGGCGGCATCACCTTCACCGGCATGTTCCGCAACCGGCCTGGCGACGCGTTGGCGATCGGCTTTGCCTATACCGGTATATCGGACACGGCTCACGGCTTCGACCGCGATCTCGGCGAGCCGGTCGCGCGCAACTACGAGGCGCTGATCGAGGTCTGCTACACCTTCGAGGTCAAGCCAGGCTGGTCGTTCCAGCCGGACTTCCAGTACTTCTTCCAGCCCGGCGGCAATGTGGCCGGCCAGAAGGACGCGACGGTTGTGGGGGCCCGCACCAGCATAACTTTCTGAAGGACGCTTGCACCCACCCCGTTCATCTCTCCGCGTCGGCGAAAGCGACTCGCCCAGGACAGTGTCGCCGCAAGCCATGCGCGCTGCATGGCTTGCGGGCGCAATCGTCCTCGGCGGGATCTTGCCGTTGCTCGCCGGCGCGCTCGCCACCTATGGCGAGGAGGTTAAATCCGCTGCTGCCGGCTTGCTCGCGCCGCCCGCCAACTTCACCGAGCTTGAGCCGGGCGAGGACAAGCCGGGCGGCGGCGCCACCTCGCGCGGGTCCAGCTCGACCGCCAACGCCTTCTCTTTCTCCTCCGGCAATATGAATTTTCGCCGCGAACTCGACTTCAAGATCGGCAACTCGATCTTCCGGCGGAACTGGGTGTCGGCGCCTGCTTCGACCAAAGCCTCGGACGGGCTCGGGCCGCTGTTCAACTCCCGCGGCTGTCAGAACTGCCATCTAAAGGATGGCCGCGGTCATCCGCAGCTTTCGCCCGACGTGCCGGACGATTCCGGCTCGATGCTGGTGCGGCTTTCGGTGCCGGCGACGACCGAAGCGGAAGTGGAGATGCTGGCCGCGCACCGGCTGAATTCGATCTCCGACCCGACCTATGGCGGCCAGCTCCAGGATCGCGCCATCCAGGGCTTCGCCGCCGAGGGCAAGCTCAAGATCGACTATGAAGACCTGCCGGTGACGCTCGCCGGCGGCGAGACCGTCAATCTGCGGAAGCCCAGCTACGCGCTCGTCGATCTGGGTTATGGCCCGATCCACAAAGAGGTAATGTTTTCCCCGCGGGTCGCGCCGCCGATGATCGGCCTCGGCCTGCTCGAAGCCGTGCCAGAGGAGCAGATCCTGGTCGCCGCCGATCCGGACGATGCCGACGGCATCTCCGGCAGGCCGAACCGCGTCTGGTCGCGCGAGCACGACAAGGTCATGCTCGGCCGCTTCGGCTGGAAGGCGGGCGTCCCCACCATCGCCCAGCAGGCCGCGGAGGCCTTCGCCGGCGATATCGGTCTGTCCACCACGATGCTGCCCTATCATTCGGGCGACTGCACCGAGAGGCAGAAGCAATGTCTCGACGCGCCGAGCGGCGCCTCGCCGAAGCATCAGAACGTCGAGGTCGGCGACGAGCTGTTCAAGCTGGTGACCTTCTATTCGCAGAATCTGGCGGTGCCGCCGCGGCGGAACCCCGACGCGCCGGAGGTCCTGCGCGGCAAGGAACTGTTCTATGGGATCGGCTGCGCGAGCTGTCACCGGCCGAAATTCGTTACCGGCGAGGTGCCCGATCAGCCGCATCTGTCAAATCAGCTGATCTGGCCCTATAGCGACCTGCTGCTGCATGACATGGGCGAAGGCCTCGCCGATCGCCGGCCCGAAGGCGCCGCCTCGGGCCATGAATGGCGCACGCCGCCACTTTGGGGCATCGGCCTCACCGAGAGG
>JAWOJH010000025.1:0-4115 GCA_046481725.1 Methyloceanibacter sp.
GATTTTCCGGTGGCACCATTCTCCCTCCTCGCCCAAGGGGAGGGAGAATGCGTTTCGTGCTAGTCTCCGCGCATGGTCTGCAAATCTTTGCTTTGGGCGCTTGCCCTGACCGCCACGACCGCCGCCGCGCAAGCCGCGGGCGATGACATCGTGCCGAAGGACGTGGCCGAGGCCGCGCTCGCCAAGGTCGAATGCGATACCGCCAACGAAGCAGCGCCCGAGCGAGGCTACACGATGGACGGCGAACTCGAGGCGCTGGACCTCGCCGGCGCACTCAAGCTCGTGCCGCTGGTCTGCTGGCGCGCCGCCTATAATTCCGGCTTCATCTTCCTCGCCGTCGATCCGGCCGCGCCGAACGACGCGCGGCTGCTCGAATTCGACCATCCCACCGGCGGCAAAATGCGCAAAAGAGCCCATCCTGGTCAATTTCGACTACGACCCGGCGGCCAGGACCCTCGGCGAATACAACAAGGGCAGGGGGCTCGGCGATTGCGGCGGCATCGGCCAATGGACCTGGGACGGGAGCGCCTTCGCGCTCAAGGCCTATTGGCTGAAAGACGATTGCGACGGCGAGGCGTTCGACATCGCCGATCAGTGGCAGATCTACCCCAAGCGGGATTAGCGTCTACTGCGCCGGCTCCGCCGGTGGCCCTTCCCAGTCCTCGATGATGCCGTTGACCGCGTCGTTCAGTTCGTCGCGGCATTGCGGCGTGAGCTCGGCGCGGGAGATGATCTCGACCAGCGCGCTCTGCTCGGTGGTGGCGCCGAGCCATAGCCCCAGCAGCACACCCACCAGCGAGCCGGCCAGCGCCGCCACTACGATCGGCATGGTCTTGTCGGTCATCCAGTCCATGAGGTCTCTCCGCAAGCCAGGCTAGTGCGCCTTCTGCTCACCCGCCGGCTCTGCCGAATGGCTGTCGCGGGCGCCGCTCCCTCCATGGCGCCACCTTCAACAGCAACAATAAGCCCGGAACCGCGACGATGAAGCAGATGACGAAGAACTGGGTCCAGCCCACGGCTTCGACGATGAAACCGGTCGAGGCATTGGCCACCGTGCGCGGAACCGCGATGAAGCTCGAGAACAGGGCAAACTGAGTGGCGGTAAAGGCCCTGCTCGTTTCCCTGGCCATGAAGGCGGTCAGCGCGATCGCGCCGAGGCCGACGCCCAGATATTCCCCGCTGACCACGACGAACAGCCCCACCAAGGTGTGCCCGGCCTGGCTCAGCCAGACGAACGGCAGGATGGTGAACAGCTGCACGAAACCGAACAGCCATAGCGCCCGGTTGATGCTCACCTTGAGCATGATGATGCCGCCGAGCACGCCGCCGGCGATGCTGGCCCACAGGCCGGCCACCTTGGCCACGGAGCCGATCTCGCTCAGGCTGTAACCCATATCGATGTAGAACGGCGTCGCCAGCGCCGTGGCCATGTTGTCTCCCAGCTTGTAGAGAAACAAGAAGGCCAGAATAGCCAACCCGGTCTTGATCCCGCCATCGCGGCTGAAAAACTCCACGAAGGGATCGATGATCGCCTCCCGCAAGCTGTGCGGCGCCAGCGCGTCGTCGCTTACTTCCCGGATCGTCAGAGTGGTGACGATGCCGACCAGCATGAAGGCGCCGGTGACCCAGAACACCACCGTCCAGGGCTGGAAGTCGGCCAGGATCAAGGCCAGCGAGCCGGGCACCAGGCCGGAGAGACGGTAGGCATTGACGAAGATGGATGTGCCGGTGCCCAGCTCGTCGTCGGCCAAGAGTTCGCGCCGGTACGCATCGACGACGATGTCCTGGCTGGCGCTGAACAGGGCGACGATGAAGACGATCACGACGATCGTCTGAATCGAGGTGGCCGGATTGAAAAAGCCGAGCGCGCCGATCGACAGCAGCAGCACGGTCTGGGTCAGGACCGCCCAGCCGCGCCTTCGCCCGAGGAACGGCAGCTTGTACCGGTCCATCAGCGGCGACCAGATGAACTTCCAGGTATAGGGCAGCCCGACCAGGGCAAATAGGCCGATCGTGGCGAGATCCACCTGGTTGCTGCGCAGCCACGCCGGCACCAGCGAAATCAGCACGTAAAGCGGCATGCCCGAGCTGAAACCCAGGAAGATGCAGGTCAGCATCTTCCGGGTGAACAGGATCTCGGTCCAACTGCGCGGCGCCGCCGGCGCCGGGCGCTCGCCAAGTGCTGGCCCTGGGCTTCCCTCTGCCGCCGTCATGGTCCTTGCATATCAGGAAGCCGCCGCGCCGTCTCCCGGCTTCGATCAAGCGCAATGCCGTAAAAGCCTCGCCATGATTGCCTTTGTCATCGCCCTCCTCGGGCTTGACCCGAGGACCGACCGGGCGATCCGGTAGCCACCGAAGCGGGGTAGTCTGCCGAGACCGGGGTCACTGGATGCCCGCTTTCGCGGGCATGACAAAGGACACGAAGGAGAGGACCACATGGTGCGCGTGGTTGGGATCGATCACATCTCGATCAGGGTCGGGGATTACGAAAAGTCGAAGACTTTCTACGGCAAGCTGCTTCCATTTCTCGGCTTCAAGCTGCTGGACGAATACGACGACGCGATCGGCTGGACCAACGGCAAGACGCGATTCTGGATCGGCCCGGCCTACCCGCAAAGCCGCAAGCGCAGATACCGCATCGGCGAGATCGGCCTGCATCACTATGCCTTCGAGCTCCGGAGCCGGAAGGATGTCGACGCGCTCGATGATTTTCTGACCAAGGAGGGTGTGGAGATCGTCGATCCGGCGGCCGAATATTACGACGACTATTACGCCGTGTTCTTCCTCGATCCGGACGGGATCAAGCTCGAAGGCATGAAATGGGGCGAGCGCCACGCCAAGGCCGCCCGCGAGCGTGCCGCCAAGCAGCGAACCTCAGCGAAGTGACAGGCAGAGGTGCTCTCTCGCCAATATCTCCCCATCGAGGGGAGGGAAGTGTGCGCTTGAAGCGGCGCGGGGGTTGCCATTTATTTTCTTGCGAATAATTTGCAGTAGCATCTATTGTGAGGGCTGGGGGTCGGCCGTTAGGAGGCATGCCTTGAGGATGGATTGGTTTGCGCGGCTCGGAGCCTGTCTCACGGCCGCGACGATGGGACTTGCGGCCTCGCTGTCCCTGGCCGAGCCGGCGGCGGAGGGCGGCAAGCTCAAGGTGGTGACGACCTTCACCGTGCTCCAGGACATTGCCCAGAACGTCGCCGGCGACAAAGCCGATGTGGTTTCCATCACCAAGCCCGGCGCCGAGATCCACGACTACCAGCCCACCCCGCTCGACATCGTCAAGGCGCAGGACGCCGACCTCGTGCTGTGGAACGGCTTCAATCTCGAGCGCTGGTTCGAGAAATTTCTCCAGAACGTGGCCGCCGTGCCGAGCGTGGTCTTGACCGAAGGCATCGAGCCGATGGGGATTCGCGAGGGGCCCTATACCGGCAAGCCGAACCCGCATGCCTGGATGTCGCCGGCCAACGCGCTCGTCTATGTCGAGAATATCCGCAGGGCGCTGGCCGAGCACGACCCCGCCAACGCCGAGACCTACAACCGCAACGCCGCGGCTTACACCGCCAAGATCAAGGCGCTCGACGAGCCGCTGCGCAAGCGGCTGGCCGCCATCCCCGAAAGCCAGCGCTGGCTGGTGACGAGCGAAGGCGCTTTTTCCTATCTCGCCCGCGACTACGGCCTCAAAGAAGCCTATCTCTGGCCCATCAATGCCGACGAGCAGGGCACGCCCAAGCAGGTGCGCAAAGTGATCGACCTGGTGCGCGAGCAGGACATTCCCGTGGTGTTCAGCGAGAGCACGATCTCCGACCGCGCCGCTAAGCAGGTCGCCAAGGAAACCGGCGCGCGCTATGGCGGCGTGCTCTATGTCGACTCGCTGAGCGCCGCGGACGGTCTGGTGCCGGCGTATCTTGATCTGCTAAGAGTGACGGTCGAGACCATTGCCAAGGGCTTTGAGGAACGGACATCGCTTTCTCGCAAGCGAAGTTGCTACACTCAGGAAACGCCGAAGCGACGATGAGGGTGCCCATTCTGCTGAGATGCTTTAGAACAAGATCTTCTCCTGTCAGTCCAGGCAACGCTAAGTCCAAGATCGTGACTCGCCCACCCGGCCGAGCTTGATC
>JAWOJH010000110.1:0-9678 GCA_046481725.1 Methyloceanibacter sp.
CAGGTGGTGCATCGCCTTCTCGTCGGTGCCGCCGATATACATGCCGGGACGCCGGCGCACGGGCTCCAGGCCCTCCAGCACCTCGATGTCGGCCGCGGTATAGGCCTCCTCGCCCCGGGCTGAAGACTTGCCGCGCGCCGCCGGCTTGCCGCTTTTGACTGGCCGCTTCAGCTCGTCATCGAGCCTGGCGAACAGGTCGCGCGACGATGCGGCGGATGTGCGCATGGGTCTCTTCGACACCAACGGCTCCACGAATCTCTTTGCACAGGAATAGACCTAGCTCGCACGCGTTCGCGGTTTTTTCAAGAGTCCCGCGACGCCTGAAATTCAGGCGATCTTGCCGCCGCCGATCTTGGTGATGGCGAGGACCGAGGGCCGCGGCGGCATTCCGGGTTTGAAATCCGGCCAGCGAGTGGCGGGGTCGGCGAAGCTCGAGGCCCGCTCGAACCCCTTGTAGCGGTCCACGCCGTCGGCAGCCGGGTGCTGTACGGCCACGAACAAGGTCTCCTGGTCCGGGGTGAAACAGGGCCCGCACATCTCCGCGCCGACCGGGCAGCGGAAGAACAGCTTGGAGCTGCGCCGGCGCTCGCCCTCGGTCTCGAGCGCGTAGAGGCCGTCGGCGCGCCGGGTCGGCCAGGGCTCCCCCTGGTCGGTGGAGATCCAGAGGCGCCCTTCCGCATCGACCGCGGCATTGTCGGGGCAGGCGAACCAACCATTGGCCGACGTTGCCGGATTCCACAGCGCCCCGACCTCCGCCACCGCCGGATCGCCGCAGCGCACCAGCATGTCCCAGGTGAAACGCTCGGCGGCGTGGTCGCCCCCGGGAGGAGTCATCTCGATGATATGACCGAATGTATTCTCGCCGCGCGGGTTGGCTGCGTCCTCTTCGCCGATGGGGCGCTCCTTATTGTTGGTGAGAAGCACATAGACTTTGCCATTGGCGGGGTTCGGCTGCACGTCCTCGGGCCGGTCCATGCGCGTGGCGCCGAGCAAGTCAGCGGCGATGCGCGCGTCGATCGCCACGTCGGCCTGAGACTTGAAGCCGAACTCCGGCGTGAGCCAGGGATTGCCGAAAACGAGCGGCAGCCATGCCACGCTGCCATCGGCGTCGAAGCGCGCCACCGACAAGATGCCCTCGGCCAGCAGCTTCATGTTCGACGCGCGATCCTCGGGATCGTACCGTCCCTCCGAGACGAAGCGATACACATAGTCGAAGCGCGCATCGTCGCCGCTATAGATGACCACGCGCCCATCCTGGTTGACGATGCATTCGGCGCCTTCATGGCGGAAGCGGCCGAGCGCGGAGTGCTTCACCGGCACCGAGTTCGCGTCGAACGGATCGATCTCGACGATCCAGCCGAAGCGGTTCGGCTCGTTCGGCTCCTTGTCGACATTGAAGCGGTCGACGAACTTGCCCCAGGCCTGCCACAGCCCCGGCACGCCGTAACGCGCATAGCTCTTGGCCTGATCGCCGCCGAGCCCCTTGGGCGGCTTGCCGCCCGTCACGCAGAGGTCGTTCCAGAAATAACCGTGGAAGTTCTCTTCCGCCGTCAGATAGGTGCCCCAGGGCGTCACCCCGCCGGCGCAATTGTTGAGCGTGCCGAGAATGCGCGTGCCCGCCGGATCGCCGCTCGTCGTCATGCGGTCGTGCCCGGCGGCGGGACCGTCGACGGTCATCTCCGTATTGGCCGGACTGATGCGCCGGTTATATCTGCTGTCCAGCACCGGCCGCCATATGCCGTCCTCGCGCGCGATCTCGACGATCGAGACGCCATGTGCCGCCATTTCGATCTCGACCAGTTCGGCCGTCATGTCCGGAAAGCAGATCGTGTCCTGCCGGACCAGGCCCGGAAACATGATCTCTTCGTTGGTATATTCGTGATTGACGCAGAGCAGGCCGCGGTCGCCGCTCTCGCCGAGCGGGAAGAAGGCGACATAATCGTTGTTGTAGCCGAACTGCTTGAGTTGCGCCGTGGCGCTTTGCTGAAGCGGATCGAACGCGGGCGAGTCGGGGAACAGCGGATCGCCCCAGCGGAGCAGGATGTCGGCGCGATAGCCTTCCGCCACATGATGCGTTTCGTCGACGCCCGCTTCCACTTCGGGGAAGTCGAAGCGATCGGGCCTGTCCACCGCCTGGGCGCTCTTGCCGGCCAGCAGCGCCGGCCCGAACAGGGCCGTGGCGGCCGCCACGCCGAGCGCGCCGCGCATCATTTCACGCCGGCTGTAGCGCCGCGCGATAATCTCACCGATCGTGTCGCCGGCGGGCGGGCTCAGCGGCGTGTCGTCGTGGGCCTCGAAGGCCTCGGCCCTGTTGCAGAACTCGTCTTTTTTCGCCATATCCGGAGTCTATCGAGGAGCGGAAACGTGACGCCGAGCTTAGAGCCGCGCGGTGACAGATTTGCGAAGAGGAAACAGTGGCAGAGCACACACCGATCTGCAATTTCGGCTGGAAGGCGCCATCGTTCACTTTGCCCGGCGTGGACGGCAAGACCTACAGCCTCGAACAGCTGCGCGGGCCGAATGGCACACTCGTCATGTTCATCTGCAATCACTGCCCTTACGTCAAGGCGGTGATCGATCGGATCGTGCGCGACGTGAACGACTTGCGCCCGCTCGGCGTGAACGCGGTCGCCATCTCCTCCAACGACGTGCTGCACTACCCCGACGACTCCTTCGACAATATGAAGCGCTTCGCCCAAGCGCATCGCTTCAGCTTCCCCTATCTCTATGACGAGAGCCAGGAGGTCGCGCGCGCCTATGACGCCGCCTGCACGCCCGACTTTTTTGGTTTCAACGCCGATCTCGAGCTGCAATATCGCGGCCGCCTCGACGAAAGCCGTAAAGAAGCGGCGCCAGAGAGCGTGCGCCGCGACCTGTTCGAGGCGATGCACCAGATCGCCGCGACCGGCGAGGGCCCGCGCGAGCAAATTCCCTCCATTGGCTGCTCCATCAAGTGGAAGGCCGCGTAAGCGCGCTCGATCCCGCAACGGGAACGCACTTAACGCCCGCTTAAGCCTATCGCTTACCCGTTTGTTTACGGGCGGACCCTAAACTTCGTCTCAAAAGCAACGGGATTTAGAGCGTCATGGTGATGCGTTACGCCATGTTGGCAGCAATCGGTGTGGCCTCGATCTGGGCCGTGATCACCGCGAGCGCGAACAACGGTAAGTGGCTGCTGGTCGATGTCGGCCACACAGCTTCCGCCCCGGCCGGAGCGCCCAACGAGGTCGCCTTCTGGCTGCTGGCCGCTGTCGCGACCCTCATCACCTTGTCGCTCGCCCGCTTCGTGCTCTTCGGTCTGCCGTCGATGTTCGGCGGGTGGTACCAGGAGCGCAAGCAGTGGATCTACACGCTCGCCTGTGGCGGGCTGCTCTATGGGGTGTTCTATTTGATGTAAGCCGGCTCGAATCCGAGTTTTGGGGGAGCCTGGCGGGAACCTCCGCCGATCCCGCGTCCACGGGGGAACGCGAGCGAAAGCGCGAGGTTCGGCAGGCCGGGCCAAAGTGGGGCGGCCGCGGCGCGCGGTCGCCCCATCTTTATCGGGCGTTCGCTACACGCTGTAATACATGTCGAACTCGATGGGGTGGGGGAACATCTCGAAGCGCTCCACCTCTTCCATCTTCAGTTCGAGATAGGCGTCGATCGCGTCGTCGGTGAAGACGTTGCCCTTCTTCAGGAAGGCGCGATCCTTGTCGAGCTCCTCGCAAGCCTGGCGCAGCGAACCGCACACCGTCGGTACCTTCTCCAACTCCTCCGGCGGCAGATCGTAGAGGTTCTTGTCGATCGGATCGCCCGGGTTGAGCTTGTTCTCGACGCCGTCGAGGCCGGCCATCAGCATGGCCGCGAAAGCGAGATAAGGATTGGCGGCGGGATCGGGGAAGCGGACCTCCACGCGCTTGGCCTTCGGTCCAGATCCGAGCGGAATGCGGCACGAGGCGGAGCGGTTGCGCGAGGAATAGGCGAGCAGCACCGGCGCCTCGTAACCCGGCACCAGGCGCTTATAGGAGTTGGTGGTCGGGTTGGTGAAGGCGTTGAGCGCCTTGGCGTGCTTCAGGATGCCGGCGATGTAGTGGAGCGCCGTGTCCGACAGATCGGCATATTTGTCGCCGGCGAACACCGGCGTCGAGCCCTTCCAGATCGACTGGTGCGTGTGCATGCCCGAGCCGTTATCGCCGTAGACCGGCTTCGGCATGAAGCAGGCGGTCTTGCCATAGGCCTGGGCCACCTGGTGGATCACATATTTGTAGATCTGCATGTGGTCGGCGGTTCGCACCATCGGGCCGAACTTGATGCCGAGTTCGTGCTGCGCGGCGCCCACTTCGTGGTGGTGCTTCTCGGTGACGACGCCCATTTCGCTCATCACCGACAGCATCTCCGAACGCAGATCCTGCGCCGAGTCGACCGGTGGCACCGGGAAATAGCCGCCCTTGGTGCGCGGCCGGTGGCCGAGATTGCCCATCTCGTATTCGGTGCCGGTGTTGGTTGGCAGTTCCGTCGAGTCGAGCTTGAAGCCGCAATTGAACGGGTCGGCGGAGAAGCGGACATCGTCGAACACGAAGAACTCGGCTTCCGGGCCGAACGAGGCGGTGTCGCCGAGGCCGGTCTGCTTCAGATAGGCTTCCGCCTTGCCGGCGATCGAGCGCGGGTCCCGCTCATAGGGCTCGTTGGTCAGCGGCTCGAGCACGTCGCAAAATACCGCGAGCGTGCTCTGCGCGAAGAACGGATCGATCACCGCGGAGTCCGGATCGGGCATGAGCTTCATGTCCGACTCGTTGATCACCTTCCAGCCGGCGATCGAGGAGCCGTCGAACATGACGCCCTCGGTGAACGCCTCCTCGTCCATCATCCTCGCGTCCATGGTGACATGCTGCATCTTGCCGCGCGGGTCGGTGAAGCGCAGGTCCACGAACTTGATGTCGTCGTCCTTGATCTTCTTCGTCACACTCTTAGCGTCTGCCATCGTACTCCCCTGTCGTTTGACATCGTCATGCCGTCTTCTCGGTTGGCGGCAAAAAATCTATCCTAAGCCGGCCTTTCGCCATCCTTCTTTAGATGGCGTCGTTGCCTGTTTCGCCCGTGCGGATGCGCACGGCCTCCTCCACATTCGACACGAAAATCTTCCCGTCGCCGATGCGGCCGGTTTTCGCCGAGGCGATGATCGCCTCGATGGCCTTCTCCACCATGTTGTCGCCGAGCACGAGCTCCAGCTTCACCTTGGGCAGAAAGTCGACGACATACTCGGCCCCGCGATAGAGCTCCGTGTGGCCCTTCTGACGCCCGAAGCCCTTGGCCTCGGTCACCGTGATGCCCTGGAGGCCGATTTCCTGGAGTGCCTCCTTCACCTCATCGAGCTTGAACGGCTTGATGATCGCTTCGATCTTTTTCATTGCTTCGCTGCACCTCCCATGGACGCAAAATGACGCTTAGCCGCGCGCTTCCGTCCGTGATTCCGGTAGACTGGCCACCTGCCAAAGCACGCCCTATGCCAATTCCATAGGCGACGAGTTTACAAGAACTTTCAATGTGTTATGGCTGTCTGACGGAGCTCGGCGGCGCGTTCGGCGGAACGGCTGCCTATTCGATAATCGTTGTGCCTAAGAATTAATCAGATTTCCTCGCCGATGTCTTGGGCTGTCTTTCCGCGCCGCCTTTGCTCTACAGAAGCAGTTATGACCCGCCAGCCGGCCCCATCGATGCTCGAGCTGCTGACCGCGGAGGAGATGGCGCGCGCCGACCGCCTCGCGGTTGCGGCAGGCGTCGCCTCCTTGAGCTTGATGGAGCATGCCGGCCGCGCCGTCGCCGAAGAGGTGGTCCGGCGCTTTCCCGAAAGCGAGACCGTGGTCGTTCTATGCGGTCCCGGCAACAATGGCGGGGACGGTTTCGTCGCCGCGCGTCACCTCGTGGAGCACGGCTACAAGGTCCGGCTCGGTTTCGACTGCGAGGAGACCCGGCTTCCCGAAGATGCGCGCGTCATGGCTGAGCGCTTCCCGGGACCGCGCGAGGCGCTGCGCCCGGAACTCCTCGCCGGTGCCGATGTCGTAATCGATGCCTTGTTCGGCTCCGGACTGACGCGGCCGGTCGAGGGCAAGCTCGCCAGGCTGATCGAGAGCGTCAACGCCTCGGGGCTTCCGGTGGTTGCCGTGGATGTACCCAGCGGGATCGATGGCACCGCCGGTCAGGTGAGGGGCGTTGCCGTCCGGGCCGCCGCTACCGTGACCTTCTTTCGCGCGAAGCCTGGGCATCTTCTGTTGCCGGGACGACTGCATTGCGGCGACCTGAGCCTCGCCGCTATTGGCATCCCCGACCATGTGCTTGCGGAGATCGGTCCCAGAACCTTCGCCAACGAGCCGCCGCTATGGCTCCAGCACTATCCCTGGCCGAAGGAAGACGGCCACAAATATGCGCGCGGCCATGCGGTGGTCGTGTCGGGTCCGGCTTACAGCACGGGTGCGGCCAGGCTCGGTGCCCGTGGGGCGCTGCGGATCGGCGCCGGCCTGGTGACGGTGGCCTCGCCGCGCGACGCCATCCTCGTCAACGCCGCCCAACTCACAGGCATCATGGTGCGCGAGGCCGACGATGCCCGCGGGCTCGGCGCGCTGCTGGCCGATCCGCGCAAGAATGCGGTTCTGATCGGGCCCGGCGTGGGGGTTGGCGAGCGCACCAGGGAGATGGTGCTGACGGTGCTTGGCTCTGGCGTGGCGCTTGTGCTCGATGCCGATGCGCTGACGTCTTTTGCCGAACAGCCGGACCGGCTTTTCGGCGCCATCGCCGCGCGGGCTGCGCCGGTGGTTCTGACCCCTCATGACGGCGAGTTCGCGCGGTTGTTCGGCGATCTGGCGGCGCTGCCGAAACTTGAGCGGGCCCGCGAGGCTGCCGCCCGCTCCGGCGCGATCGTGGTTCTAAAAGGCCCCGATACGGTTGTGGCAACGCCTGACGGCAGAGCCTTGATCAACGCGGCGACGAGCCCCTGGCTGGCGACAGCGGGCACCGGCGACGTGCTGGCCGGCATGATCCTGGGCCTGCTCGCGCAAGCCATGCCCGCCTTCGAGGCGGCAAGCGCCGCGGTTTGGCTGCATGGGGCCGCGGCAAGGGCCTTCGGGCCGGGCCTGATCGCCGAGGATCTCCCGGAAATGCTGCCGGAAGTGCTGCATAACCTGCGGCAACCGTGACCCTTTGTTGACATAGTCCAGCCTTATGGGAGACATGAACCAAAGAGCCGGAGGGAAGGCCTCTCGATTGGCGATGCACGCTGCACGAAACAGGGCTGGTTGGCTGCTGGCGGTTCTGGCTGCGGCCTCGCTCGGCACGGAAGCCCTGGCCCAGGACAAGACCATGCTCCGCGCTCGCGAAGGAGCGGCCGCCTTGATGCGCGGCCAGTTCGACAAGGCCATCGCGTCCTACGACGAGGCGCTGGAAACTCCCGACATCGCCGACTTCGTCAAGGCCAGCATCTATAGCGATCGAGGCGTCGCCCACTGGCGTCTGAACCAGCCCAAGGCGGCGATCGAGGACTTCAACCAGGCGATTCAGCTCTCGCCCGAGAATGGCGCGGTTTACAACAACCGCGGCAACGCGCTGATGGATCTAGGCCATCCCGAGGAGGCCTTGAAGGATTTCGAGCGGGCCATCGCGCTCTCCCAGAATTACGGCGTGGCGTACAACAACCGGGGCAACGCCCATGTGGCGCTCGGTAATTTCGATCTCGCCTTTCGCGATTTTCGCAAGGCCGTGGAACTGATGCCGCGCAGTGCCATCCCGTTCAATGGACGCGGCAAGGCGCACGCGGCGCTGAAGCGCTATCACGCCGCCGTTCGGGACTTCAGCCGCGCCATTGGCATCAACCCGAAATATACCGTCGCCTATCAGCATCGGGCCCAGGCGTATTTCGCGCTGGGCATGTACCGGGAAGCCATCGCCGACGCCACGCAAGTCCTCACGCTCGAGCCTGATATGCCGAATCCGGAAATACTGCTGCTGCGCGGCCGTGCCCATGCCGGCGACAAGAAGCTCAATCCCGCGTTGGAGGACTTCAACAAGGCAATCGAGGCCAAACCGGAGCTGGTGGAGGCCTACATCGAGCGTGGCGTGGCCTTCACCCAGGCCCGCCGCTTCGATGACGCCATCGGCGATCTGAATCGCGCCATCGAACTCGACCCGAAAAGCGCCAAGGCCTACGCCATGCGCGCCGCGGCGCGGCTCCAGGGGGCGGGCAAGCCCGCCAATGCCGTGGAGAATTGGGACGCCTACGACCCGGCGCTCAACGACATCAACCAGGCGCTCCAGATCGCCGCCGACGATCCGCAATATTTGCGCATCAGGGGGACGATCTACGAGGCCCTGAATCGCACCGATGAGGGCATCGCCGACTATCGCAAGGCGCTGGCGCTGGATCAGTCCGAGACCGAGAGCCGCGAGGCTCTGCGCCGCCTCGGCGTGGAAGTGGGGGATCCGGAGATTCGGATCGTCGGCGAGCCGGTCGACGGCTGGGAGATCGTCGAGACGCAGCCGGGGCGCTATCTCGCTAGCAATCCGAAATATCCGAACTTGAAACCCGAGCTGGAGATGTTCGGCACCGGCCAACCGAAGATCGTCGAATGGAAGCTGTTGAAAGACGCTCTGTCCGGCATCGGCCTGCTGAAATACTATGCCGGCGATTTCGGCGACGGCGAGGACAGCGAATATGTCGCCATCGTCGATACCCGTGCCAACAAGATCGTCTCCATCGAGCCTCATAGCTGGGGCCCGGCGACCGCGCAGTGGAACTGGCAGGCGGTGTCGGTGGTCGTCACCGATCCCGATGGTAACGCCAACGAGATTCAACTGCGCACGGTGAGACAGAAGGCGGCGCCGCCGCCGGCGCGCAGCGACTTCTGGGGTTTTGGCCCGTCGGCCGAGGGCGGTGGCGAGCCGCAAAGCCGGCGTGCTGCCCGGCGCAGTGGCCAAGGCGGTGGCGGTGGTGGCGAGAGCGGTGGCCCCGGCATCTTCAACTGGCTGTTTCGCTAATGCCCGCCGCAGCCTGGCTATGACGCAACTTCTCGCGAGCGTGCGCGAGCCGGCTGAGGCCTCGATGGCGCTCGATACGGGCGCCGACATCGTCGACCTGAAGGATCCGAGCCAAGGCGCGCTCGGGGCGCTCTCGCCGGAGATCATTGCCGCCTGTATGCGGGACGTTGCCGGTCGCGCGCCGGTGAGCGCCACGATCGGGGACCTGAAGCTGCAAGGCGAAGCGGTCCGCGACGCGCTGCTGCGGATGGCCGCGCTCGGCGTCGACTATGTCAAGCTCGGCATCTTTCCCGGCGGTGAAGCGGAGCGCTGCCTGCTGACGCTCAAGCCCGAAGCGGCAAAGACGAAGCTGATCCTCGTTCTATTTGCCGATGCGCTGCCGCCCTTCGACGCGATTGGGCTTGCCGCGGAAATCGGCGCGACGGGCGTGATGTTCGATACGCTTGGGAAAGGTGCGGGGGCTTTGCCCGACCACCTCAGCCCGGCCGAGCTTGCCCCCAAGCTTGCCGCCGCCAAGGCGCTCAACCTGACGGTGGGACTTGCCGGATCGCTCAAAGCGAGGCACGTCCCCGCGCTGCTCGCGCTCGAGCCTGACCTGCTCGGCTTTCGCGGCGCGGTTTGCCGCGGCGAGCCGTGCCGGATCGAGTGGCTCGGCCCGGTTGCCGCCGCGGCAAA
>JAWOJH010000130.1:0-14985 GCA_046481725.1 Methyloceanibacter sp.
CTGTGCCGGGCCGGCGGCGGCTCGCGCGACCCGGCACGCATCCTGCAAGTTATTGTTCTGGCCGATCCTTTTCGGGCGCGCCCGCCGCAAAAAGGCCGCGAGGTGCGTCTAGTCCGGATCGATGGCGCCCTGGTCTGCCGTCCAAGCCGGCGGCATATTGGCTAGAGTTTGGGCGCTGCCCCCGCTGCGGCTAACCAGGGGAGTATCATGAGCAATCCTCGCAAACCTGCCCGCGCCAAGCCCGGAACCGCCAAAGCGGCAAACGGCAAGTCGGTAACCGGCAAGTCGGTAACCAGCAAGTCGGCGCCCGGCAAGGCGATCACTGCCAAGAAGGAAACGGCGCGCAAGACCGTGGCCGCCGAGATCGACGCACCGGTGCTGCGGGCGGAGGCAACCGCCCCGGCGCCTGCCCCCGCCAAGCGTGAAACCGGTCCAACCCCCGCCACGCCTGCTCCGGCGCGAGCCGCGCGTCCCGCGCTCAAGCCGGTTGCGGCCAAACACAAGCCGGTCGTGGCCAAGCCACACCCGGAGCCCCCAGCACCTGCGCCGGCGGCGAGCCTGCCCGCCAAGGTCGTCAAAGCACCGCAGCCGCGGCTGGAGAGCGCCGTCGATCTGATCGAGCAGTCCTTCAAGGCGGCCGGACAAGGAGCCGTGGCGGTGAATTACATGCTGCTCGACTTCGCCCAGCTCAATGTCAATTCCGGCTTCGACCACGTGAAGGACCTCGCCGCGGCCCGTACTCCGCTCCGCATCATGCGCCTACAGATGGAATTCTGGCACGACTGCCTGGAGACCTTCTTCAGCCAAGCTCAAGATCTCCGGGCGTTGTCGGGCGACCTCGTCGCCAACGCCAACGAGCCGTTGCGGCGGCATTTGTCCAGGACCACACGCGCCGCCTGAGGCGTGCCAGACTTAACGGCCCGTTGTGCTATTGCCAGCAAGGGGGTGGACGAAGCCGCGTTGTCGGGCATGATAGGGTCTCGCAAGACCAAGCGGAAAGGAGACCCGGATGTTCCGTTCGGCCGCCGCCCTGTCTCTCGTGCTCGCGATCGCTGTTGGTGCTGCATTCTCCGCGGCAAAGGCGGCGGACCCGGACACGCTCGCCGCCATTAACGCCGCCTCCAACGCCCTCGACGAGGCCTTCGCCAAGAAGGACGCGGCCTCCATCGAGGCGCTGATGACGCCGGACCACCTAACCGTCACGCCTTACTACGACGGCGCGCAGACCGTCGACGATCAGCTCGCCTCGCTCGATGCGTATGATTGGAGCCAGACCATCGTCGGCGAGCCCGATGTAGCGATGCTCGCGCCCGACGTGGCGTTGCGCACTTTCACCGCCGTGCTGCAAGGAACCTTCCAGGGCAAGAAGCTGCCGTCGCGCGTGTTCGCGACCGAGCTACTGGTCAAGCGCGATGGCAAGTGGGTCGAGCGATTCTATCAAGTGACGACCTTGGAGCCCTGAAATGATGCCGATCCGCGCTGCTTTCCTTGTTCTGACGGTATTCGCCGCAACCGCCTTGGCCGAAGCGTATGCCGGCGAGGCTGGGATGATCGCCGAGGTGAACCAAGCCGCCGCGGCGCTGGATCAGGCCTTCGAACGGCAGGACGCCGAAGCCATCAAAAAATTGATGACGTCGGATCATGTCGCGGTCACCCCCTATTATCCAGGCGCGCAGAACGTGGACGAGCAGATCGCCTCGCTGGCCGATCTCGAATTCGCGCAGGAGATTGCCGGCGAAGCCCATGTCGCGCTGCTCGGCAATGACGCCGCGCTCCGGACCTTCAAGGCCAAGCAGAAGGGCAGCTTCCAGGGCCGGCCGCTGCCCCGGCACGTCTTCGTCACCCAGCTCATGGTCAAGCAGGACGGCGCCTGGCTCGAGCGCTTCTATCAAGTCACCGCGCTCGGATCCGGCAAGCATATGGGCAAGCACAAACGGCACGGATGCCGGTCCCTGATCGGGACCTATCTCACCGAGAACCGGCCGAAGGGCGAAAGCAGCGCAGGCTTCACCAGCCGCAGCCTGCTCTCGCTCGGCAGCGGCCACCTCATGCTGTTCACCGATTCCGGCGAGAGTGGTGAGGCGGGGTTCGCACCGTTCACCGACGGGCGCGGCAGCTGGTATTGCGAGCCGGGCGACGGCGATGCGCTCAAGATCAAAGGCACTACGCTCGATTTCACCGCGCCGGCGGCGGGCGACCCCAAGGGCGGCATCGGCCGGCTCGATTTCGATTTGACCGTCGACGGCGCGAGCAAGACCATTGGCGGCACCGCCACCCTCTATCTCCTGCCGCTCGGCGGCGATCCGCTGGCGGAAGCCGCGCTGATGGATGGCCGCGAATTCGCGATCACCGCCCAGCGCGTCGGAGCGCGTTGAGCGGCGATGGTGGCGGCGGGCAGTCTGCTCGGAGGCCTGCCGTCGCTGCCGTTACCGGAAGAATTGGTCGAGACGCTGTGCCGGCAGCCGGGCGCCCGCATCGAGCGCATCGTCTCGACCGGACAAGCCACGCCTGACGGCCAATGGTACGACCAGGACACCGACGAGTGGGTCCTCCTGGTCCGGGGCGGCGCCCGGCTCCGCATCGAAGGCGAGCCGCAAGACCGTGCGCTGGCCCCCGGCGACTACCTGCTGCTCCCCGCCCATTGCCGCCATCGCGTCACCTGGACCGAACGCGATCCGCCGACGATCTGGCTGGCCGTTCATTTTTCCCCAACGGCTTATACCAATGGCTTTGACGGCTGGCTCTTGGGATTCCCGGCCGGGTTTATTTGTGATTCTTTGGCGCGGGGAGGATTCGCGCCATGGGATCAGCGGTGAAGATGCGGACGGACTATTCGGCGGCGGCGCTTCGCCGGCTGGCCAAGGCCTCGAAGGAGGCCAACCAGAGCCGGCGGCTTCTGTCGCTGGCGGCGATCAGGGACGGGCGGAGCCGTGAGGAGGCCGCGAAGATCGGCGGCATGGACCGGCAGACGCTCAGGGATTGGGTGCACCGGTTTAATGCGTCGGGGCTCGAGGGACTGAAGGACGCCTGGTGGAGCGGACCTGCACCTCGGCTGTCGCCAGCGCAGAAGGCGGAACTGGCCGAGATCGTGGAAACGGGGCCGGATCCGACCGTTGACGGCGTGGTGCGTTGGCGGCGCATTGATCTCCAGAAGGTCATCAAGGCGCGCTTCGGCGTCGCCTACCACGAGCGCTACGTGTCGACGCTCCTGAAGCAGCTCGGCTTCTCCCACATGAGCGCCCGGCCACGCCATCCCGCGCAGGACGGCGAGACCGTCGAGGCTTACAAAAAAACTTCCCGCGCACGCTGAGCGCGCATCTGGCCGATCTGCCTAAGGGGACGCCAGTCGAGGTCTGGTTCCAGGACGAAGCCAGGATCGGGCAGAAGAACGGTCTCGTGCGGCAATGGGCCAGACGCGGCACCCGGCCCAGACAGCCGGCCGACCAGCGCTACGAGAGCGCCTATCTGTTCGGCGCCATCTGCCCGGCGCGCGGAACCGGCGCAGCCCTCGCACTGCCGTTTGCCGACACAGAGGCCATGCAGCTCCACCTCGACGAGATCAGCCGCCATGTCGCAAAAGGCGCGCACGCCGTGCTGCTGCTCGACCGCGCCGGCTGGCACACGACGGCGAAGCTCGAGGTTCCCAAGAACATCACGCCGATCTTCCTGCCGTCTCGCGCGCCAGAACTGAACCCGGTCGAGAACGTCTGGCAATATCTACGCGCCAACTGGCTCTCAAACCGTGTCTTCGACAGCTATGACGCCATCGTCGACGCCGCATGCGAGGCTTGGCAAAAGCTGGTCGCTCAACCAGACACGATTACATCGATCGGAATGCGCGACTGGGCCCACGTCGGTCAATCATTATGACCGTTGGTATTAGACGTAGAGACGCAGGAGGCAACGCTTTGCAGAGGAGGAAACCTATGGCTGGGCAGCAAGTTACCCGCGAGCAATTGGCTGATCTGTTAAACGAGGACCTTTCCCGCGAGTATCAGGCGATCATCGCCTATGTGGTCTATTCGCAAGTGCTGAAGGGGGCGGAATATATGAGCATCGCCGCGCAGCTCGAGGAGCATGCGCATCAGGAGCTGCAGCACGCTCTCACCATCTCGCGTCAGATCGACTATCTCGGCAAAATGCCGAGCGTCACGCCGAAGCCGGTCAAGACCTCGGCCAAGGCACGCGACATGCTGAAATTCGACCTGGATAACGAGAATGAAACCATTCTCAACTACCGGGAGCGGGTTCGCCAATGCGAGGCTCTAGGCGAGTTCGCCATGGCCGAGCAGATTCGCGAGATTCTCGTCCAGGAGCAGGATCACCAGATCGATCTGGCCACCGCTCTCGGCGAGGAGGTTCCGGATGTCAGCCGCTTGCGCAAGCGCAAAAGCTGACATCCCAAAAAGGCAAGGGGAAAGCGCGGCAGACTGCATCGACCAAGGGGGAATGAAGTTATGCAAACCACTTGGATGCCCAGCACCGAGAGCGGCGTGATCCACAACCGCGCCGAACTTCCCGAAAGCGTGTTCGCCTTCCCGCGCCAGCGCAAGGAACCGCTGACCGACGCGGATCACGTCAGAAATGCTTTGGCCCGCTTCGACCAGGTCGAAGGCGTTTCCGACGCGGACCGCGATCTCGCCTTCGCCAACATCAAGGCGGCGGCGTCCTATTACGGCGTCGACGTCCAGGAGGACAGCTGGCGCGATCTGATGCGCTAACGGCGAACTGCCGATGCTTGGCGAAGCGGCCCGAGCTGGCTCGGGCCGCTTCGCATTGGGACCCCCTTCGATCAAATGCCCCACGCAATTTCGGTCCTAACCTACTTGCGGCCCAGGAATGAAATGTTATAACGTCAACAAAGCGCATGTTATAACGTAAGGGGTTGGGGGATGGTTGGGGTTCAGTTTGCACGGCACGCGTGGCGGGCCGCGATTTTCGCTTTGTCGCTCGGCGTCGGGGACGTGGCGCTGGCCGAAGAGCCGATCGAACTGCCCGCGATCGAGATCACGACGGCAAGCCCTGTGGTAAGTCCGCCGAAGCAGGCGAAACCGAGATCCGGTCCCGGCTTGAGGACCACGCAGGCTCAGGCTGAAATCTCTCCGCCGCCCGACCCGCTCGCCTTCCGGGAGGTGCTCGATCTCGACCTGCCCGCCGGCACCGCGATCGTCGCCGACGACACTTTCGTGCCGGTGACGGTCGTGACAGAGCGCGAGATCCTCGCGAACCCCGGGGCGACTATCACCGACAGCTTGCAGAACAAGCCCGGCATCTCGGGCACGACCTTCGCCCCCGGCGCCAATCGCCCGATCATCCGCGGCCTCGACAGCTACCGCATCCGCATCCAGGAGAACGGCATCGGCACGCAGGACGTCTCGGCGATCTCCGAGGATCACGCCATTCCCATCGATCCGTCGGACGCCGACAAGATTGAGGTGGTGCGCGGCCCCTCGACCTTGCGCTACGGCTCCCAGGCGATCGGCGGCGTCGTCTCCGTCGAGAACCAGCGCGTGCCGACGTATCTGCCGGAACGCGGCTTCTCAGCCATGATCAAGGGTGGTGGCAACACGGTCGATGACGGCGGCGACGGGGCCTTCAGCGTGACCGGCGGCGCGGACGGCATCGTGCTTCATGCCGACGGCTTCATTCGCGATGTGAACGACTACGATACGCCGCTCGGCGAGGAGCTCAACAGCTTCGTGAACAGCCGCGGCGGTTCGGTCGGCATCTCGCATGTCTGGCGCAACGGCTTCATCGGCGTCTCCTTCGCGCGGTTTGAAAGCCTGTATGGCATTCCTGGCGAGGAGGCCGAGGAGGGCGTGCTGCCGCGCATCGACCTCGAACAGGACAAGGTTCTCGTCAGGGGCGAGTGGCGTCCCGACTCCTCTGGAATCGAAGCGGTGCGCGTCTGGTTTGGCGCCTCCGACTATGCGCATGACGAGCTCGCCAGGCACGGCGAACACGGACATGGCGAGGAGGAACATGAGGAAGAGGAAGTCGCCGGCTTCTCCGTCGGCCAAACCTTCACCAACAGGCAGCAGGAAGCGCGGCTGGAGATCCAGCACCGCCCCGTCGCCAGCCACTTCGGCCCCTTGAGCGGCGCCATCGGCGTCCAATGGGATCACGCCGACACCAAAGGCATCGCCTTCGAAGCCGACTCGCTTCTGGAGCCTTATAATGCGGAGAGCATTGCCGGGTTTTGGTTCGAAGAGCTTGAGGCAAATGCGCGGCTCCGGCTTCAGCTTGCCTTGCGCGTTGAGGGAGCGTCGGTGGACGGCACCGGCTTCTCCAGCATCGCCGATCCGGAAGCTCCCGTCGTGTTCAACGGCACGCGGTCCTTCGTGCCCGTGAGCGGCGGCCTCGGCGCGCTCTACGATCTTGGCAACAACACGGTGTTTCGGCTGAATGGTCAGGCCGTCGAGCGAGCGCCAGCAGGTCCCGAGCTCTTCTCGAAGGGACTTCACGAAGCGACCGGCACCTTCGAGATCGGCAACCCCTTTCTCGACGAAGAGAAGGCCCAGACGCTGGAATTGGGGGTGAAGCGCGCAACGGGAAAGTTCCGCTACGACGCCAACGGCTATTATACGAACTATGACGGTTTCATCTTTCGTGAACTCACCGGGCTCGTTTGCGGTGGCACCTTGGACTCCTGTGCGGCGGCTCTCGACGAGGAGGAGACGTTCGACCAAGTGCTATTCCAGCAGCGAAACGCTATATTCTACGGCGTCGAGCTGCTCGGCGAGTACGACGTGGGATCGATCTGGCGCGGCACCTGGGGCATCGATGGCCAATACGACTTCGTCCGCGCGCGCTTCGACAACGGCGAGAACGTGCCGCGCATACCGCCGCACCGGCTTGGTGGCGGCCTCTATTACCGCGACAAGAACTGGTTCGGGCGGGTCGGCGTGCTCCATGCCTTCGAACAGGATCAGGTCGCGCCTGATGAATTGACCACGCCGGGCTATACGCTGCTCAACGCCGAGCTGAGCTACGTCAAGCAGGTGCGGCGTGGAGAGGGACTGGTTCCAGTGATGACCATCGGCATCAAGGGCGAGAATCTGCTGGACGACGAGGTGCTCAATTCGGCGTCGTTCCAGCGCCGCGACGGCGTACTCCAGCCTGGCGCCAATGTGCGCCTGTTCGGCAGCATCAAGCTGAACTAAAAGCCAAGAAGGCCCCCCGCGGTCAGTCGTTCTCGTGACAGCCTTCTTGCGGGTTCCAGCCCTGTCCGGGCCTGCACCCTTTGGCGATCGCCTCGAGCTGCCAAGTCGGCAGTTGTTTTTGCGGCTTCGGCTTGGCGTAGCCCTGAACGCATTTATTTCCTTGCAGCCGATAGCCGGGTCCGCAATAGCTGGCAGCATCCCGCTTGGCGATGCATTTGCCTTCGATCAGCACCTGACTCTTGCCGCAACGCGTCACGGTCTTCTTCTTCGCCGCAGGCGGCGGTGCTGCCTTGACAGGTGCGGCTTTGGTAGGCGCGGGTTTGGCGGCCGCCGGCGTGCAGGTCTTGAACAAGTCTGGCCGCTCGGCGCCCGTTGAGCACAATATGCCACCCCATTGGAAGCCGGTCTTACCGCCAAAGTCGAGCTTGAACCACGGATAGCCGTCCTCGACGACATCCGTCCGCGCGAGCAGCGTTACCGGCTGGTTTTCCGTCAAGCTGCCGACCTTGGCGTAGCTTCGCCCCGGACCCGAGCGGACAATGCCGCCCCACGAAGCCGCGGTCATCGGGAAATCGTCGAGCGTCGCGGTCGCCGCTTCGGGCGGAGCGGCCGGGGAGGGAGCCTGCGGCTGGTCGCCGAGCTTCTTGATACAGGGCCCGGGGAAGATCGGCGCGGAACCCGGAAGAATAATTGGCGAGAAACGCTTCCCAGGCCTCGACCGTGCCAAGTTCCTTGGCGCTCTCGAAGGCCTCCTTCTCGTCGTCGTCGCTCTTGGCTGGCGCGGCGCCGGCTTCCGCCATGGTCTGCGTCTCTGCCGAGGAGCGGCAGGCTTGCACAAACTCCTTGATCTTGCTGCGCCCGCGAGTGAGGTCGAGCGACGCGGCTCGGTAGCCGGGGACGAGGTAATCGAGCGACTCCTTCTCATCCATCGCGGTCCAGAGGGGGTCGCCATGTTCGACGGCGACGAGCACGCCGCTCAGCCCTTCCTCGCCGGATGCACGATGAATTTGCCCCGGAAGCGCATGGTCGAACCCGCCTCCCGAGAAGCGCAAGGTCACCTCCTTGCCATTTTCAAGATCGCCGATATCGGTCCCGAACGTTATGCTCGAAGCCTTCGCGCCGGCGCCGGACACCGGCTCGCAGATGCCGCTCACCTGCACATTTGTCGGTCTCGGGCACGCCGTAGACCAGGCGCGCCGCCTTGGGATCGCTGGTCTCGTGGAATTGCCACTTCATGTTGTCTTCGGCCATGCCGCGGGAAGCAATGACGAGATGCCGGCAAGCAGACAGACAAAGAGAGTCGCGATGTTTGGGGACGACAATGGAGGGACCTTTCCTCGACCCGATCGCAGACCGCCAAACGGCGAAAAGCCCGATCCGCGAAGGAGCGTGAGACTAGCCGAGACAGGCGCAAGGCGCCATCGTAAGCACAGATGTTGGGTGCCCAAGTTTTAGTCAGCTTCTCAGGCGAGCGTCGTCCAGGCCACGGCGATATTGGCGACGAGATAGAGCGCGATCAGCGCCACCACGAAGCGCCGGTCGGCGCGCGAGATCGCCAGTTCGGCGTGCTCGTCGGCGCTCCCCCAGGAGGTGGCCACGACCCTTGCTAAGGCTATGATAATAAACAGATAAGCGAGGATATAGATCTTGTCGAGCATCATCAGATAATCGACGTCCGGCAGCGACGAGCCGGAGGCAAGCTGCAACGCCACCAAGGTCAGCAGCGCCGTGATGCCGAGCCCGATGCGGCCTTCGATATAGCGGGGCCGGACATAGAACACCAACGTCGCGCACACGACGATCAGAAAGATCGGCACGAAGGTCTTGATCGACATGGCGACGATCGGGCGCGTCACGGGCAGGGACAGGGTCAACCGCGAATAGGCGGTCGCCTCCGGCTCCGAGAGATCGCCGAAATTGGTGGGATAGGCGTTAGCTGTGATGCTCATGGCCGGCCTGCCCACATGAAAGCCGGGCAGCGTGATTTGCGGATTGAGATTCACGCCGCCGGCGACGTCAGGGACGTAGATCTGCCTGTCGTCGGCCGAGAGCGTATCTTCCATCACCACGCGGAGATGTTGCGTATCGAAGGGATAGGTCTCGAGCGGGAACTTGGTCGAGAAGCGGCCCTGATAGCGGATGATGGAATAGAGGCTGCCGTCGGGCATCACCTTCGGCTCGTCATAGAGCGCCTCGCGCAGATTGTCGTCGGAGGCGAAGCGGTTCATGAACTCCATGGTCTTGGCTGGATCGAGTTCCCGGTCCTTCCAGCGGAACCAGACATAGAGATCGACGACATAGTTGTTCGCCTTGAAGTCGAGTTCCTGGATATCGTTGATATAGGCGCCGACGATCACCTTCTCGGGACCAGGCGATGGCGCGGCTTCGACCGCTTCAATCACTGCCTCGGGCGCCGCCGGCGCACTCCACGCCGGAATGCTTGCGGCCTGCCAGAGCAGGCCGGTCAGGGCGGCGAGTGCGGAGCGGTAAAGCGCCATTTCGATCAACGCGTTCGGTCCCAAGCGTCAAACTTGCCTTACTGCATACACGTCAATCGAGCTTTTGATAGGTGTTTTCCAGCTCGTCTTGAACCACGGTCGCCGAGCCGTTTGCTCCGAGCACCAAGTCGCTGTCCGGCACGATTGAGCTATAGCGCCAGCCCGATGGCAGCTTTAAGCGCTCGCCAAGTTTGGGCAGGTCGTCATAGCTCAGCGTCTTGTCGACGATCTGCGCGTAGGATTGCATCGCATAGCGCGATCGGTCGGCGGCGGTGAGCATGAAGACCGGACGTCCCGCCTTGAACGTATAGAGCGTTACCCGATCGACGCCGATCTCGCGATAGGACCTGTGCAAGAGATCGAGCAGACCGAGATCGACGGTGGCGCTCGGTCAGCTCAAGTCCGCCGACGTCGATGGTCTCGCCCACCTTTGTGTCGCCGCCCGCCTCGATCGAATCCATAATGAAAAAGCGGGGGCCGTTGAGCAGCACGGAATCTGTGCCGAAACGCAGCTTCATGGCGTCCTCGGTGATGGCGTTCCACAGCGCCGGCGGACAGTCGTTATGACCGAGCGTGTTGTAGACCGTAGCGATCAGGCGAAACCCTTTCCTCACGACGGGAATGATCTCGCAATAGTGGGCATTCCGTACCCCCTCGATCGCGTCGTCCGTCACCACCGGCTCCGCCTGGAGGGCCGCTCCGCCCAATAAAAAAAAGGTCAATGGGAGTACGCCGGCCCGCATCGAATGCCTCGCTGTTGCCGTTGCCCACGACTTGATAGAGCGCCGCGGTGGCCCCGGCAAGGTGAGCGCCCTAGGCGCCGTGCAGACGTTCGCCAAGCCAAAGGGCAAGGCGCTGCCGCCCGCTTCCATGCGCTCCGCGCAGCACCCGCCCCATATTCATGAAGCCGTGGACCGAGCCCTGCTGGCATTCATATTCGACCGGAACGCCGGCTGCGCTCAGGCGCCTGGCGTGCTCCGTGCCTTCGTCGCGCAGCGGATCGTGCCCGGCGGTGAGGATCAGCGCCGGCGGGAGACCGGTATGGTCGTCGTACAGAGCGGGATTCGCGCGCGGGTCGGCGATCGGCCACGCCGTGCCGAAATAATGATTGAAGAACCACTCGATCATCTCGCGCGGGATGAAGCGATGATCGGCCAGTTCCTTGCGCGAGGGAAGCCGCCCGGGGAGATCAAGCGCGGGATAGATCAGAGCCTGACCACGGACCGGCGCGGCGAGTTTGCCCTTGACCTCGTGCAGCGCCACCGCCGCCAAGCCGCCGCCTGCGCTGTCGCCCGCTACCGCGATCCGGCGCGGATCGATGCCGAGCGAGGGCGCCTCATGCGACAGCCAGGTCAGCGCCGCCACACTGTCCTCGATCGCGGCGGGGAAGGGGTGCTCCGGCGCCAGCCGGTAGTCGAGCGCGAACACGGTCGCGCCGGTGTCGTGGCAGAGCGTGCGACAGAGAATGTCATGCGTCTCGAGATCGCCGATCACGCAGCCCCCGCCATGCATGAAGAGGATTGCGGCCTCGGCGCGTGGGTCCGGGTCGGCGGGCGTGTAGCGCCGCAGCCGCATGTCCCCGGCGGGACCCGGCGCGGCAAGCTCGCTCGCCTCGCCGATGGACGGCGGCGCGATCTCCGTCTTGGCGACCCCGCGGGCGTAGTCCTTGCGCGCGGCTTCGGGCGGGAGCATCCAAAGCGGCGTGGCCGTGGAGGCGGACGCCCAATGGAGTAGCGCTTCGGTTTCGCGGTCGAGCTTCAAGCGTCGTCTTTGAGATTTCAGTCTTTAAGGAAATGGTGCCCCAGGCCGGACTCGAACCAGCACGCTCTTGCGAGCAACAGATTTTGAGTCTGCCGCGTCTACCATTCCGCCACTGGGGCTTAGGGCCGGAACATGGGGTAAGCTCAGCACCCGGTCAACCTTGCTCCGCGCGTATCGCAAGGGCTCTGTAGAGCATAAGCCCAAGCGCCGCGAACCCGGCGGCGGGCATCAGCAGGGCGTCGGGCGCGTCCATGGCCCTTAGGACCGCGCCGGTCACGCCGCACCACAAGAGCGGAATGACGAGCAGTTCCGGGCGCAGGCGGTCGGCCGTCAGCAGCACGCCGAGCGTGGCGAGGACGGTCGGGTCTGGCGCAATGCCGAACAGCTCCATCCCGCTCCATTCGCGGCCGAGAGCGGGGCCGATCAGGGGCTGCACGAACAACGCAAACAGCACCAGGCCGAGACCGGCTCTCGACACCGCCGATTTCGGCGCGGTGAAGCCCAGTTCGCCGCGCGCGCCCGCAAGGACCAGCAGCACGGCCTGCGCGCCGAACCCATAAGCGAAATAGATCGCGGCCCAGTTGAGCCCGGCATAGCGCGTGCCGAGATAGGCCCACGCCACGAAGCCCCACGCCCCGGCGAGCAGCATCGCGACGATCCGCCCGCTCCACGGGCTGCGCGTGAGCATCAGCGCAACGATGGCCAGGCCGCCCGCGAGCGACACGAGCTGCGCCGGCCAGAGCGCTTCGTTGTGCAGCTCGAACAGGCGGAAATAGGTTTGCGGCGAGAACGGGAGAATGTCGGAGAGCCGGTAGCTCCACCACTCGCTCATGCGATCTCCTCGACATAGGCGATCATCCGCGCCCGCAGCGTCTCGTCGGGCAGGGCCCCTCGCGCGGCGCCCATATTCTCGCGCAAATGTGGGACCTGCGACGTCGCCGGAATGGCGCAAGTGACGGCCGGATGCGAGACGATAAATTTGAGCAGGAACTGCGCCCAATTCTCCGCGCCGATCTCGCCCGCCCAGTCCGGCAAAAGCCGCCCTTCCAGGCGTCGGACGAGCGCGCCTTGCCGGAACGGCCGATTGGCGATCACGGCGATGCCCTTCTCGTGTGCCAGGGGCAAGAGCCGCCGCTCCACTTCCCGGTCGACCACATTATAGGTCAGCTGCACGAAATCGAGCGGATGATCGCGCATGATGTGCTCGAACTCGCGGTGGCGGCGGCCATGCGAGGTGGTGATGCCGACATAGCGGAGCTTGCCCGCCTCCTTCATGGCGAACAGCGTCGCGAGATGCGCCTCCCAGCCGAGGAGATTATGCACCTGAAGCAGGTCGAAGCGGACGATGCCCCAATGCGCTCGCGACTCTTCGATCTGCGCCGGCCCGTCGTCGCCCGAGGAAGTCCACACCTTGTCGGCCGAGAACAGCGACGGCGGATGGCCGAGCTTGTTCAGGCCGTAGCCGATCACCGATTGCGCCGAGCCGTACATCGGCGAGGAGTCGATCATCCGCCCGCCATCGGCGAAGAACGCGCGCATCACGTGCACGCAATTGTCCCGCGCGATCGGGTCCGCGCCGACATTGAAGGTGATCCAGCTGCCGAGCCCGATCAGCGGCAACGCTTCGCCGGAGGAGGGGATCGGCTTGGTCAGCAGCGCGGCCTGCGCCCGCGTGGGCCCTGGGCCGAGAAGCGAAGCGCCCCCGGCTGCGGCCAGACCGGAGAGGAAACCGCGGCGAGTCAGTGTCATGGACGTCATCTTGGGTCACCTGCCTGGGGTAAGCCGCGCCGGAGCGCCTGGTTCCGCTGAGCCCAATAGACAAGCGCCCCGGCTCCCGCTAAGCAAGGGCCCCATGCTGAGGCGAGCCTATGACAAGACCATGGAGCTCGCCGCTCATCGCAACGCTCCATGGGCTTTAGCGGGCGTGTCATTCATCGAGAGCTCGGTGTTCCCGATCCCTCCCGATGTAATGCTCATCCCCATGGTGCTCGCGGAGCGGCGAAAGGCTTGGCTTTATGCCGCCATCTGCACCGTCGCTTCGGTCGTGGGCGGCGCCTTCGGCTATCTGATCGGCTATTTCCTGTTCGAATCGCTCGGCGAACCGATCCTGCGGCTCTACGGCTACGAGGCGGCCTTCGAGGATTTCGCCCGCCGCTACAACGAATATGGCGCCTGGATCGTCTTCTTTGCCGGGGTCACGCCGTTCCCCTATAAGGTCATCACCATCGCCAGCGGCGTGACCCAGCTCGATTTCATGGTCTTTATGCTGGCGAGCGTAGCGGCGCGGGGCTTGCGCTTCTTTGTGGTCGCCGGGCTGCTCTACTGGTTCGGGCCGCCGATCAAGGACTTCATCGAGCGCTATCTCGGCACGCTCTTCACCATTTTCGTGGTGCTGCTGTTTGGCGGATTCGTCCTGGTGCGCTACGTATTCTGAGATGACGATCGCGGCAAAATCCCCAAGGCTCGTCATGACGGCGAGCGCCGTAGTTTTTCTCATCGCCACGGCCACGATTCTCGCCGCGCTCGCGTTCGAGTATCTCGGGCGTTACGCGCCTTGCCCGCTCTGTCTGGAGCAGCGCTATGCCTATTATTTCGCGGTGCCGGCGAGCGCTGCGGCCTTCTTGCTGGGACAAGGTTCGTCCACCAGGTTCGCGCGCATTCTGCTGGTGCTGATTGCCGTCGCCTTCGCGGCAAATGCCGTGGCCGGGATCTATCATTCCGGCATCGAGTGGAAATGGTGGGAGGGACCGTCGACCTGCGCCGGCGAGACGCCGATTACCTGGGGCGAGGGCGGTCTCGCCCAGGAGCTGGAGAACGCGCAGTTGATCCGCTGCGACGAGGCGCCATGGCGCCTTTTCGGACTTTCCTTCGCCGGCTGGAATGCGGCGATCTCCGCCTTTCTCGCCGCCGCCGCCGCATGGGGCGCGTCCAGGCCGCGCTAAGGCCGCTCACGATTCTTTCAAGCGAGGTGATTGGGCGCGCTGGGGCTTAATTGCTAGCGTTGCACGGTCTCCGCTTTGAAAGGATCGCTCAGCATGACCCTTCTTCGCTCTCTCTTGCTTGCCGCCGTATTCGCTTGGTCGCTCCCCGCCTCGGCTGCGGACTGGAAGGCTTTCGACGCGGCTGCCTTCGCCGCAGCGCAGAAGGAAGGCAAGCCGATCCTGATCGATGTCTTCGCCGCCTGGTGTCCGGTCTGCCGCGCGCAGGGTCCGGTCCTGACGAAGCTGACGAGCGAACCGAAGTTCAAAGACATGATCGTTTTCAAGGTGGACTTCGACACCCAGAAGGACGCGCTTCGCGCCCTCAAGGCGCAGCGGCAGAGCACCTTGATCGTCTTCAAGGGCGAGCAGGAAACCGGCCGCTCGGTAGGCGAGACCAGCCCCGGCTCGATCGAGGCGCTGCTAGACAGTGCCCTCTAGTACGGCCAAGCGTGACCGGCGATGATCGCGACACTCGCACTGGCGCTGGTCGCGGGGGGACTATCGGTCCTCTCACCCTGCGTATTGCCGCTGCTGCCGATCGTGCTCGGTACGGCTGCCAGCGCGCAGCGGCTTGGACCAGTG
>JAWOJH010000139.1:0-8411 GCA_046481725.1 Methyloceanibacter sp.
ATTGCATGTGGGACCTGAATGCTAGACGCGGGCCAAAGGGGCCCGCGTTGTTATGCACGGGATATATAGGCGCTGCGCCATAAGCGCAATGGCGCCTGAAGAGTTCCCGGGCTCTTGGTTTCCGGCGTGCGCGAAGGCTTTAACCTTTAAATCAGCCAGGCGCCCGCCAGCACCAGCAACTGCAATACAGCACGGTGAGCCATGCCGACGCGAACTCCACCCTTGCATCAAGCTCGGCCGCCCGCAGAACACAGTACAACTGGCGCGGACGCGAGCCCGTGTCAGGCCTTGGCGCCGGTTCCGGTGAACACTTTGCAACGCCCCTTGCCGTAGTCGAACTCGGCGGCGAAGGCGGCGATCGCCGCGGCGATTTTGGCGCCGCCCTTGACCGACGGCTCGATCGGATTGGCGAGGTCTTCCTTCGCGGTCAGCATCAGGCGCAGATCGATCAGCGCCAGCCCGCGCATGGCGGCTTCGCGGGTGATGCAGTCGTTGAAGATGGTGAGGCCGAGCGAGGCCTGCCGCCGCTGATTCGGGTCCGGAAATCGCGCATCGTAGATGGTGCAGACGGCGACCGGAAGGCCGCGAGCGATGACGGCGTCGAGCGAGGCGCGATATTCCTTGGTGAAGGCCTCGCGCATGTGGGCGAGCTTGTCGAGCGCGTCCCCCACCGACGCCGCCCTCTCGCTGAGCAGGCTCGAATAGTGCAGCGCGTCGTTGCCTCCGGCGCTGACGACAAAATGCGTGGCGTCTTGTGGCGCGATTTGGAGTTGGAGCCGGACGCCTGCGGTCAAGGCGCCGTCGATGGCTTCGAGCGTCACGCGGCTGCCCGGCGGCAAGATCTTGTTAAGTTGTGCGGTGACGTCGGGTCCCTTGCCGACATAGGCGCCATTTGCAAGGATCGAATCGCCGAGAAGCACGAGGTGCTTCCGCTCAGGCTGCGCGGCGGCTGTGCGGTGACCCGGCAGAGACAAGGCGGTCGCCGCGGCAAGCGCACCCGTCAAAAAAGAGCGCCGGCTGGCAGGAAAGTTGGTCATGGTCTCAGTCTTCGTCCGTGGACAAGCCGCTCCCTTCAACTAAAGCAAAAATATGCGGGCGCAAGGAGGGGGAACCTTGCGCCCGCTACGCCGAAGAGCCTCGGAACTTGATAGGCCGGGCAGGAGCGGACCCGGGTCCTTGGCCCTTTCGACTCATCGGTGCAGCTCGGTGGGACAAGCCGGAAGGCAAATATCCTTGGCAAGTGCGCCTTTACGCCGACGATCAATCGGCTTTTGCGGCGGCTCGATCATTGCGGCCGAATGGATCCTGACGGCGGCCCATTGCGTTCTCGACACCGAAGCGGTGGTGGTCGGCTATGGCAGCATCGACCGCATGATGACCACCAAGATCCCCAGCGCCTAAATCATCGTCCATCCCGTGAGTCCGCAAGAGCGGCCGCACGCCGGCCAAGCCGCTGATTGATCGAGGCATGCGACTTGGCTAGTGTCCTTGCTCCAGCCAGGGACACGGGACGCAATACATGCCTCTTCATTTTGGCAAGGTCTTCGCGGCCGTCGCGCTGATCACCGTGGCCGCGTTCGTGCTGTGGCTGATCGCCACCACGTTCTTCGCCACCGAGGAGGCCGACCAGCAGATCGAGCAGGGCGCGATCACTCTCGACGGCGCGACGCTCGGCTAGACGCATAGCCGGCGAGATTCGTTCGCCGAGGCAATACAGCGCATGAAGTATCGCGAACTCGGCCGCACCGGCGTCAAGGTTTCCAGGCTTTGCCTCGGCACCATGACCTTCGGTCAGCAGAACAGCGAGGCCGAGGGCCACGCGCAGATGGATTACGCGGTTGCGCGCGGCATCAATATTTTCGACGCCGCCGAGATCTATCCCATTCCGCCGAAACCGGAGACGCAAGGGCGCACAGAATCCATTATCGGCACGTGGCTCGCCGCGCGCCAGAGTCGTGATAGGGTGCTAATCGCGACCAAGGCCGCCGGTCGGAGCGCCAAGTTCGATTGGCTCCGCAAGGACGGCTCGCTCAGCCGGCAAAACGCGACTCAGCTCATGGAGGCCGCCGAGCAAAGTCTTAAGCGTCTAAAAACGGATTACATCGACGTCTATCAGTTGCATTGGCCGGACCGGCCGATGCGCGTCTTCGAGGGACTCGACTACGTGCATCTTGAGGGCGCGAGCCATCCCATCGACGAGATCCTCGGCGCGCTTGGGAGGCTCGTGGCGGACGGCAAGGTGCGGCTCGTCGGACTGTCGAACGAAACGCCTTGGGGCGTGATGAGCTTCCTCAGGGCAGCCGAGCGGCACGGCCTGCCGAGGATCGTCTCGATCCAGAACGCCTATAATCTCGTCAACCGTGCCTTCGAGATGGGTCTGTCTGAGATCGCCTATCGCGAGCAGGTGAGCTTGCTCGCCTATTCGCCGCTCGGCCAGGGCTATCTCAGCGGAAAATATGAAGGCGGCGCGTTGCCGCCCGGCTCGCGCAAGACGCTGTTCAACCGGCTCGGCCGTTACGAGAAGGGAAATGGTCCGCGCGCGATCTCTACCTATATAGCAACGGCAAGACGGCACGGGCTCGACCCGACGCAGCTGGCGATCGCCTATGCGGTGTCGCGGCCGTTCGTCACCAGCGTCATTATCGGCGCGACGACCATGGAGCAGCTCAAGACCGACGTCGATGCCGCCTATCTCACGCTCTCGGAGGACGTGCTTGCGGATATCGAGCAGATCCACCTTGACACTCCGAACCCCTGCCCGTGACCTTAGACTCCGGTGAGTGACGAAGATGCCTAGACTCTTCTCCGCCATCGAAATTCCCAGGAGCGTCGCCGAACGCCTCACCCTGCTTCGCGCCGGGCTGAGTGGCGCGCGCTGGGTCGATCCGGAAAATTATCATCTGACCTTGCGCTTCATCGGCGATGTCGACGGCGCCACGGCGCGGGACTTCACCCAGGCGCTCGGCGGGATCTTGGTGGCGCCGTTCGAGCTGCGGCTGAATGGGCTTGGCAGTTTCGGCGGCGCCAAGCCGCGCGCCATCTTCGCCGGGATCGCGCCCTCGGAGGGGCTCGAGGCCTTGCGGCGCGCCAACGAACGTGCGGCGCGCGAGGCGGGGCTGCCGCCGGAGGGCCGCAATTTCAAGCCGCACGTGACGCTGGCACGGCTTCGCGGCGCACGGGCCGATACCGTCGCCGCCTATCTCGAGTGCCAAGGCGGCATCGGCCCGGCCTCGTTCAGCGTCAACCGTTTTGTGCTCTACTCCTCGCGCAACTCCGTCGGCGGCGGTCCCTACGTGGTGGAGGCTGCCTACCCGCTCGAGGATTGAGCGCCCTTGTTCGTCCTGGCGGCGGCATCGCCGAGAAGATCGGCGAGCAAACCGCGCGCCGCCGCCTCGATCAAATCGAGCGCGTGATCGAAGCCTTCGCTGCCGCCAAAGAACGGGTCCGGTACATCTTGCGTGCCGGCATGCGGCGCGTAGTCGAGGAAGCGCCGGATCTTCTCCGGCATGTCCGGGGGCGACATCTGAATCAGCTCATCGAAGTTTGAGCTGTCCATGGCCAGCAACAGATCGAACCGGTCGTAGTCGGCCAGGGTGACCTGCCGCGCCCGCTGGCCGGAAATATCCATGCCGCGGCGCCGCGCCGCGCCCTGCGCGCGGCGGTCGGGCGCCTGGTCGGCATGCCAGTCGCCAAGACCGGCCGAGTCCACCTCAAACAGATGCGCCACGCCCGCGTCCTCGATGACGCGGCGGAAGACGCCTTCGGCCATCGGCGAGCGGCAGATATTGCCCAGGCAAACAAACAGGATGCGATGTTTAGTCATGCCGGTTCAGATGGCATGCGGCGGGGATTGCGACAAGGGCGCGCGAATGTTGCGCAGCGGCTGCGGAAGCGGACCCGGACGGCGCTGCTGGCTTGGCGTTTGCGGCCTCTGCCCGTCGTCCGGCCGAAGTGCTGTAGATCGTGGCTGAGGACGAAGAACTGCCGCTTGCCTGGGCGGCAAGCGCCAGAGCCAGCGCGGCCAAGACGAGCGGGGGAAGGCGACTTGGAGTCAACCCGGGCCCTGGTCGGGGGGATCGACGCGGCAAAATGCCGGTGAAAAGCTGAAATTCCGGCAAAAGGTGCGAGCACGGGCGGCAGGCGTGGTTGCCAAATCCTTGCAGCGGGGCGGCGGCAACCTTATTTTCGCCTAGCGGTCTTGGACTTAGACTCTGTTGGCGAGGCTTGGCGAAGATGGTGACCTGGAACGAAGCTGGCGAACTCAGGGACGCGGCGCTCGGGCGCGGGGTGACGCTTGCCGCGCTCGGCGAACGGGAACGCAAGGTGCGGCGCGACTTCTGGGCCAAGCTCAAGCGTGTGGCAGGGATGATTCCGTTCGCCGAGGATCTGGTCGCCGCCTATTATTGCGCGCTCGATCCGGCAACACCGATCCGCGTACGCGGGATGCTGCTCGCCGCGATCGCCTATTTCATTCTGCCCATGGACCTGATCCCGGACATGATCGCCGGTCTCGGCTTCGCCGACGACATGGCGCTGCTGACGGCCGTGGTCGGCATGGTCGCCTCGCATATCACGCCGACCCACCGCGCCGCCGCGGCGCGCGCTCTGGACAAGGAACTGCCCGCCGCCACCTAAAGCTGCGGATTGACGATCACCTTGCCGGTGACCTTGCGGGCTTCGATCAGCGAGAGCGCCGTGGCGGTCTCGATCAGCGCATAGCTCGCGTGGATATGCGGGGTGATCCGCCCTTCGGCGCACCAGTCGAGCAGCTTTAGCATATTGGCGCGGTGCTTTGCCGGATAGCGCTCGACAAAGGCGGTCCAGAACACGCCGAGAATGGCGCAGCCCTTCAGCATCACCAGATTGAGCGGAATGCGCGGGATGGTGCCTGAGGCGAAGCCCACGACGAGATAGCGGCCTTCCCAGGCCATCGCCCGCAAGGCGGGCTCGGCATAGTCGCCGCCGACCGCATCGTAGAGAATGTCGATGCCGTTTGGTGCCGCAAGCTGCTTCAGCCGCGGCTTCAGGTCCTCGGCTTCGGCATTTATGCCTTCATCGGCGCCATGCGCGCGGGCGAAAGCGAGCTTGTCGCAGGAGGAGGCGACGGCGATGACGCGCGCGCCCATCAGCTTGGCGATCTCGATCGCGGCCAGGCCGGCGCCGCCGCCCGCGCCGAGCACGGCCACGGTCTCGCCCCGATGCAGCGCGCCCCGGTCCTGCAAGCCATAAAGCGCGGTACCATAGGTAACGGCAATCCCGGCGGCCACTTCGTCGCTCACGCGATCGGGGATCGGAACGACATTCTTGGCTTTGGTCACGATCTGCTCGCGGCAGCCATTGCCGCCGATAAAGCCGGCAACCCGCTGCCCAAGCTTGAAGTCCTTCACATTGCCGCCAAGTGCCTCAACCGTCCCGGCGATCTCGGCCCCCGGGGAGCACGGCAGGGACGGCGAGATCTGATACTTGTTGCGGAGCAAGAGCGTGTCGGAGAAATTCAGGCCGACCGCGGTCACCTTGAGTAGGATTTCGTCCGGGCCTGGCGCTGGGCACGCCACCTCCTCGAGGCGCAGGGCCTCCGGTCCGCCGAACTCCCTGAATTGCACAACGCGCATCGCGCTTTTTCCACTCCCGTTGATAGGACCGCGTTCGCCGCTCGCCTGTTCCGGCCAAGACAACCGCGAAACCGCTAGGCTCGAGGTTGCAACCGGAACACGCCACAGCATGCGACCCTAGGTTAGGCCGGGCGCATGGCTTTGGTTTGGCCGCCGCTTGTGGCAGACAAGATCCGTGAAAACCCTGCTTCCCCCCATGCGCGGCTATTTCGCCATCGGCGTCGAGGGCATATCCAAAGCCGTCAATCTCGGCAACCTGCTGCGCTCGGCGCACGCCTTCGGCGCCAGCTTCGTGTTCACGATCGGGGCCGACCCGCGTGCGCTGCACATCCATGCCGATACGTCCAACGCCTGCACGCATATGCCGCTCTATCATTGGCAGGGCCTCGGCGAAATGAGGCTGCCCCGGGGCTGCAGCCTGGTTGGTTTGGAAATTCTCGACGAGGCGCAAGACCTGCCGAGCTTCCCGCATCCCTTGCGCGCGGCCTATGTGCTCGGACCCGAGCGCGGCGTGCTGTCGCCCGAACTGGCGGCGCGCTGCCGGCATTTGGTGCGCATTCCTGCGGCCTTTTCCCTCAACCTCGCCACCGCCGGCGCCATCGTCATGTATGACCGCCTGCGCTCGCTCGGACGGTTCGGATCGCGTCCGGTGGCGGAACAGGCGCTGCCCGAACCGCCCGCACCGCATGTGCAAGGTGCGCCGAAAAAGCGGCGGCGGGGTTGACCGGGCTTTGTTATAAAAAGAAAATCAGCCATAACACATCACGACTGCGTACGAATCGGGGACGGGATGCGCCGAGCCGTTCGAGCCGCTTTGGTCATTGCCGCAATAAGCGTCACGCCTGCCTTCGGGCAGGAGGTCGCCCTGCTGGAGAAGTTCAACGACTGGTCGGCCTATGCCGCGACCGGCAGCCCGAAAGTCTGCTTCGCCGTGGCCAAACCCAGCGGCGTCCAGCCCAAGGCCGTCAAGCGCGGGCCGATCTTCTTCTATATTTCCCGCTGGCCCGGAGACAATGTGGTCGACGAGATCAGCGTGAAGATGGGCTACCCCTTCGCCGAGGGCGCCAAGGTGACGGCAACCATCGGCGGCAACAAATTCGAGTTGTTCACCAAGGAAGAGGGGGCGTTCATCGAGAAGCCCGAAGCGGAGACCGCGCTGATCGAGGCGATGAAGGCCGGCAGCACCATGAAGATCGCGGGGCGCTCGGCACGGGGCACCAATACGACCGACACCTATTCCCTGAAGGGCCTCACCGAGGCGCTGGAGCGAGCCGCCAAAGAGTGCGCCAATTAACGGCTCCATCCGGTCATTCGCGGGCTTCAGACCTGGCCGATAGCGCTTCGACGTGACTTTTTGGCCTCCGGCACAATCTACCCCGTGATATGACGGCGAAAGCCGCGGATTTGCGGCGCGAGGCCTTTGGACCATGACCCTGTCTCCACTCACGCGCGCGGAGGATTCACGTCCGCGCACCGACCCGCCGCCGGCGACCCTGGCCGGGCTCGGCCGCGCCGAGCTTGCGGCGGAGCTGCGCGCGCTCGGCGTGGCGGAGCGGCAGATCCGCATGCGGGTGAGCCAGCTCTGGAGCTGGCTCTATGTGCGCGGCGCGACGGAGTTCGCCGCCATGACCGACATCGCCAAGGAGCTGCGCGGCGAATTGGCGGAGGCCTACACGCTGGCGCGGCCGGAGATCGTCACCGAGCAGGTCTCGGTCGACGGCACGCGCAAATGGCTGCTCCGCCTCGCCGACGGCAAGGAGGTAGAGACCGTCTATATCCCCGAAGAGGATCGCGGCACGCTTTGCATCTCCAGCCAGGTCGGCTGCACGCTCACCTGCTCGTTCTGCCACACCGGCACCCAGCGCCTGGTGCGCAACCTCAGCGCCGGCGAAGTCCTGGGACAGATCATGCTGGCCCGCGACACCCTGGACGAGTGGCCCTCGCCCAAGGAAGGGCGCCGCCTGACCAACATCGTCATGATGGGCATGGGCGAACCGCTGTATAACTACGACAACGTGGCCACGGCCCTGAAGATCGCCACCGATTCCCATGGGCTGGCCTTCTCGCGCCGGCGCATCACGCTGTCCACCTCGGGCGTCGTGCCGATGATGCAGCGCTGCGGCGAGGAGATCGGGGTCAACCTGGCGGTCTCCCTGCATGCCACCGACGACGAGACACGCAACGAACTGGTCCCGCTCAACAAGAAGTATCCGTTGAAGGACCTGCTGGACGCCTGCCGCAATTACCCCGGCGTTCACAACGCCCGGCGCATCACCTTCGAATACGTGATGATCGACGGCGTGAACGATTCCCTCGAGGAAGCCGAGCGCTTGGCCGAGATCCTGAAGGACATTCCGGCCAAGATTAACCTGATCCCCTTCAATCCCTGGCCGGGCACGTCCTACGAGTGCTCGTCGTGGGAGGCCATCGAGGCCTTTTCCGACCGCATGGCCGAGCTCGGCTATTCCGCGCCGATCCGCATGCCGCGCGGCCGTGACATCTTTGCCGCCTGTGGCCAGTTGAAGAGCGACAGCCAGAAGAAGCGCCGCTCGCAGGTCCTCAAGGAACAGAAGGAACAGGCCGCCGCCTCGGCGTCCGCCTGATCCCCCCGTTTTCCCTGATCCCGAAAGTTACGCCGCCAGCTTCGGCAGGCTCGGGCGCCGTTTCAGCGCGGCGTCGATCACGGCCTCCACACGGGCTCGTTCCTCGCCCACCAGCGGCAAGCGCGGTGCGCGCACATGCTCGGTGCCCAGGCCGACCTTGGCCTCGGCCAGCTTGATGTTCTGGACCAGCCTGTAC
>JAWOJH010000142.1:0-5010 GCA_046481725.1 Methyloceanibacter sp.
CTCCTCCTTCGCGTGCAAAAGGAGGCGTGATGCAGCAAATCGTCATGTTCGCCGTTGGCGCCGTGATCTTCTGGCTCCTGCTCTCCGTCAAGGTCATCACGGAGTACGAGCGAGCCGTCGTCTTCCGCCTGGGAAAGCTCCTCCCCGAGCCCAAGGGCCCTGGGATCGTCCTCCTCGTCTGGCCCATCGACCGAATGGTTCGGCCGGGGCGGCGGAAGCGAAGCCCGGCTTCGAGCGGCCGGAGGCCCTTACCTTGGCCGATCTTGACGCCATCAAGCGCGTCGCCCTGTTCGGCTAGCTGCCCTTTTTACGCCCTGAATCAATACCTTACAGAAAATTTGCGGCCCGTCTGGCGCGGCCCCTTGACGCCAAAGGGGGTGCTAACCATTTCAAGGAAGACGCGAGTTCCCCCAAAGCGTCCCCCAAACTGACGCATGAAAGTAAAGCGGCCCGGTTCCCCCCAACCGGGCCGCTTTCTTTTGCGCACTTGTCTTGTTGCGCCAGCGCCGGATCAGCGCCTTGCGTTTGGGCAGGCCCAGATTGTGGGCGACCATCACATTCTCGATGAACTGCCGCGCCGAATTCTCCCAGCTATAGGTCAGGGCATGCGCCCGCGCCGCCTCCTTGTCGAGCGCCAGCGCGCGCATGGCCGCGTCCCGCAAATCGTCGCTCAGCACGCCCGCGCGCGGGTCAGTCACCACGTCTTTCGGTCCGCTCACCGGAAAGGCGGCGACCGGGACGCCCGAGGCCAGCGCTTCCAGCAGGACCAGGCCGAACGTATCGGTCAGGCTCGGAAACACGAACACATCCGCCGAGGCATAGGCTTCGGCCAGCGCCTCGCCCTCGCGATGGCCGGTGAACAGCGTGTCCGGGTAGAGACGCTGGAGCTCGGCCTGTTGCGGGCCGGAGCCGACCACCACCTTGCGGCCCGGCAGATCGAGCTCGAGAAAGGCCTTGATGTTCTTCTCGATCGCCACGCGGCCGACATAGAGGAAGACCGGCTTCTCGCCGAACAGCCGCACCGGCCGCGGCCGGTAGAGCTCGGTGTCGACGCCGCGCGACCAGGACATCAACCGCTCGAAGCCGTGCGCGGCGAGATCGCCGGCGACCGACTTGGTGGCGACGAAGGTGCCGGCCGCGGCGTTGTGGAATCGCCGCTGCAGCGCGTAGCACCAGCGTTCCGGAACGGGGAGCCGCGCCGCGACATATTCCGGGAAGCGGGTGTGATAGCTGGTGGTGAAGGGCCATTTTCGCTTGCGACAATAGCGCCTGGTCATGAGCCCGATCGGTCCCTCCGTGGCGATATGGATGAAGTCGGGACGCGCACGCTCGATCTCGCGCGCGATGGCGCGCGGGCCCGCCAGCGCGAGCCTGATCTCGGGATAGGTGGGGCAAGGCAGGGTGCGGAACAGCGCGGGCGAGAGAAAGGCAATGTCGCAGCCCTGCTTCGGCGCCTCGACCGCCAGCCGCTCATAGGTGCGCACCACCCCATTGACCTGGGGATGCCAGGCATCGGTGGCGACCAGCACCCGCATCAGGCGGCAGCCTCGAACTCCTCGACGCGGGGCTGCGGCAGACTCAGGCCGTCCGCCGGATGGGTCCAGCGGATGACCTCGAAGATCCCCTCCTCCGTCTCGGCGACCGCGGTGCAGCTTTCAACCCAGTCGCCGGAATTGATATAGATCACGTCCCCGACCTGGCGCATGGCGGCGTGGTGGATGTGGCCGCAGATCACGCCTTGCGCACCGTGGCGCCGCGCTTCCTGGGCGAGCGCCGTCTCGAACTCGCCGATATAATTGACCGCGCGCTTCACCCGCTGCTTGAGATAGGCCGAGAGCGACCAGTAGGGCATGCCGAAGAAGCGGCGCACGACATTGAAATGGGTGTTGGCCCAGAGCGCGACCATGTAGCTCCAGTCTCCGAACAGGGCGAGCCATTTGGCGTAGCGGACCACCACGTCGAACTCGTCGCCGTGAATGATGAGATAGCGCCTTCCGTCGGCGCCGGCATGGACGATGTTGCGCTCGAAGGCGATCCCGCCGAATTTCGAGCCGCAATAATCGCGCATCGCCTCGTCATGATTGCCGGGGATGAACACGATCTCGGTGCCCTTGCGCACCTTGCGCAGCAGCTTCTGCAGCACGTCGTTATGCGATTGCGGCCAGTAGATGCCACGCTTGATGCGCCAGAAATCGACGATGTCGCCGATGAGATAAATGCGCGGCGCGTCGTGGCAGCGAAGGAAATCGAGGAAGGCTTCGGCCTGGCAGGCCTTGGTGCCGAGATGCAGATCCGAGATGAACAATGCGCGGTAACGCCTCACCCCGGGCTCATGCTGCACGTCGTCCTCGTCCCATGTGTTCAACACGATGGGAGCGCACTTAAAGTGATTTTGTTTCAGCGATATGACATTGGCGCCGAGGGTTAATTTAATGGGGGGCGGGCGAAACGGGAGTCGTCCCTCCCTCTGCAAGGGGGAGGCGGGCGCGCTCATCTGATGCGGCGCCGCCCCGGGGTGACAGTGCGGTAGCGCGCCCGGTAGGGGTCTGTCGCTGTCGTCGGGATCACCACCTCCCGGTTCGCTACGCCGCGAAGCGGCTAGCGATCCGGCCTCCCCCTTGCAGGGGGAGGGACGGAACTCGACTGGGTCCCTCCCCGTCACCCGGCGCAAGCCGGGGTCCAGGGCCGTCGGTGCGGCGCATGTTGCCCTGGATTGCGGCTTTCGCCGGAATGACGCGCGTATCATTGTCGTATCCATGACTCCTGCGCTGAAGCAGAGGATCGAGGCGGCGCTCGGCGCGCGCGTGCTGGAGACGGCGCCGCTTGCCGTCGGCTTCGGGCTGGAGGGCGCGGCGGTCAGGCTCGCCGACGGGCGGCGGCTGGCGGTGAAGGCGGCGTCGCCGGACAAGGCACGCGCGGGCAATCTCGCGCTGGAAGGCTTCATGCTCGGCGAACTCGCGCGACTGTCGGAGCTGCCGGTGCCGCGCGTGCATCATGCCGGCGATGCGCTGCTGGCGATGGACTTCATCGAAACCGACGGCGGCGGCATCGACGCAAGCGTCGAGCGCCATGCCGGCGAGTTGATCGCCGCGCTGCATGCCACGCCGCGCGAAAGTTTCGGCTATGCGCGCGACACTCTGATCGGGCCGCTGCATCAGCCGAACCCAGAGTCGGATCGCTGGGTGCCGATGTTCCGCGATCACCGCCTGCTCCACATGGCGCGCGCGGCACAGACGCAAGGCGCGCTGCCCTCACCGCTGTTGGCGCGGATCGAGCGCCTCGCCGCGCGGATCGAAGCGCATCTGATCGAGCCGGCGCATCCTTCGCTGCTGCATGGCGATCTGTGGACCGGGAACGTGCTGGTGCGGGAGGGGCGGGTTACGGCGTTCGTCGATCCGGCGATCTATTTCGGCCATCCGGAAATCGAGCTCGCCTTCGGCACGCTGTTCGGCACGTTCGGGGAGAGGTTCTTCGAAGCCTACGAATCGCTGCTGCCGCTCGAGCCGGGCTTCCACGAAGAGCGGCGCGAGATCTACAATCTCTATCCCCGGCTGGTGCATGTCCGGCTGTTCGGATCGGGCTATCTCGCCGGGATCGAGGCGACTTTGGCGCGGCTCGGTTACTGAAGGGGCCGCACGGCGATTTGAAGGTGCCGTTGCGCGAATTGAAGGGCCCGGATGGGATCTTGTAGGGCGCGAATGGCGCGGCGGAGGCCTAGATCGGCAAAAAAGAACCGGCCCGGACAAGCCGGGCCGGTCTTCCCTGCGAAACGAGCCGAGCGCCAAAGGCATGGCCTTAATAGCGGGCTTCGGCTCGCCCCCCCATCATATTCCTGAGCCTACGTTTTTCGGAGTGCTACAGGTCCCTCATTCGTTTTGCGCGCGATGGGTAACTAAAGGCCCCCCAGCCCCGTCCCCCGTGATGTGACAAGAGGCTAGCCAGCGCGGCGGGAAGCTTCAACCTTGCGGGAGGCGGTCCGCCGAAAACGCGCCGCGACTGTGGCGCAAATGCCATGGCGCGCCCGCGCGCTCAATTTATGCAGCCAATTCAAACAGATAGCGGAGAACTGGGCGGACGCGGCGATGCTCCGCCTGCCGATCAATGTGCCTGGCGGACGGCCAACTTTGTTCGGCCTTGTTGCAGTTCGGCCACGGGCGGCCAAAGCGGGCGGCGAAGTGATTCTCGGAGCGCTGAGCAGCCCCATAGCGAAGCACCAAGACCTTGAAGGACTTGGCGTTTTGCTGCGGAGCGGATATGCCGCGAAGCGCGGCGCGGACTGGCCTTGCCGCAGCCTCTTGCATCATGCAGAAACAGCCGGATCGGGGGGAGAATCCATGAAACTGCTACGCTACGGCCCGGCCGGCCAGGAGAAGTCTGGCGTTCTGCACGACGGCAAGATCCGCGATCTGTCCGGCGTGATCGGCGATCTCACAGGCAACGCGCTCGGCCGCGAAAGCTTGAATCGTTTGACCTCACTCGATCCCGCAACCTTGCCCATGGTCGAAGGCAACCCGCGCATCGGCGCGCCGGTCGGGCTGGTGCCGAAATTCCTCGGCATCGGCCTGAACTACCGCGACCATGCCGAGGAAACCGGCATGCCGATCCCGGAAGTGCCGATCGTGTTCGCCAAGGCAAGTTCCTGCGTCTCGGGGCCTTACGACCCGGTGCTTGCGCCGAAGGCGTTCCAGCGCATGGACTACGAGGTGGAGCTTGCCGTGGTGATCGGCACGAAGGCGAAGCATGTGGCCGAAGCCGGCGCGCTCGGCCATGTCGCGGGCTATTGCATCTGCAATGACGTCTCCGAGCGCAGCCTGCAAAAGGGCGGTCCAGGCGAATGGATCAAGGCCAAGAGCTACGACACGTTCGGGCCGCTCGGGCCATGGCTGGTGACGACCGACGAGATTGCCGATCCGCAAAATCTCGACCTTGCGCTCGATCTGAACGGCACACGCATGCAGACCGGCTCGACCTCGACCATGATCTTCGGGATCGCCGCGCTCGTCGCCTATA
>JAWOJH010000178.1:0-7113 GCA_046481725.1 Methyloceanibacter sp.
TGGCGGCTTGGACCGAGACTGCAAGGCAACCCCCCGCAGGTCTCCTCCCCGTCGGTGATCACGACGATAAGACCGGGCTTATTCCGGTAATCGAGCACTTCGGCGGCCTGTTCGACCGCTGCCGTCAGCGGCGTCTTGCCCGCGGGGTTGAGCGCGTTCACCTCCTGTAGGATCAGTGCAGCCCCGTCTGGCAGGGGCTTCAGAGCCAGCTGCACATTGCATTGCTGGTAGGGTCCCGGGCCATAGGTGATCAGACCGACCCGTCGAAATCGCGTAATGCTCGGCAGCACCTTGGCGAGCGCCGCTCGCACTTCATTGATGCGAGGGATGGTCTTGCCGATGCCCTGGGTGACATTCCCGGCCATGGACCCCGACGCGTCGAACACCTGCATCGCGTCCTCGGTGCAGGGACTGCGCTCCTCTTCCTCGGCGGCCCATGCCGGCGCGGTGCCCACGTCGAGTGCCGTGGCAAGCGCCGCGGCGAGCATCGAGCGACCGAACCAGGACATGCGCCAATTCTCCATCGACCTTCCCCGACTCTAAGCGAAAATCGGCGGCAATGCGCCAGAACAACGTCCGCGCGACGGCTTGTCACTCCTAACGCGAGCGACTAGCTTTCAGGCGTATCGAGCCCCGATGGAGAGCTTTTTGCCAAAGCCGGCTGTCCGTGTTTCCCGCACGCTTTGGCGCGCCTCAGGCAGCGCCGAGGACGAGCGCGCGATCCCCGAAGAGACCGCGATCGCTTTCACCTACAACACCGCGTCCTACGCGGTGATGATGGCGACGCCCCAGGATCTCGAGGATTTCGCCGTCGGCTTCAGCCTGACCGAGGGCGTCATTTCCTCGATCGACGCCATCGACGGCATCGACATCGTCGAGGAGGAAATGGGTATCGAACTGCGCATCTGGCTGAAGGCGCCTGAGGCGGTCGAGTTTCTCGGCCGGCGCCGAAAAATGGCCGGCCCGACCGGCTGCGGCCTTTGCGGCGTGGAAACCCTGATCGAGGCGATGCGGCCGCCACCCGAGGTGAGCCCAGGCCGAGTCTTTACCTCTGCCCAGATTATGCAGGCGGTGGAGTCGCTGTTTCCGCTGCAAGTCCTCAATCACCAAACGAGGGCAGTCCATGCGGCCGGCTTTTGGGAGCCCGAGCGCGGCCTTGTTGCGGTGAGAGAAGACGTCGGCCGGCACAATGCGCTCGACAAGCTCGCCGGAGCCTTGGCCCGCGATGGCGCGACCGCACGGTCGGGCCTAGTGGTCCTGACTAGCCGGGTCTCCATCGAAATGGTGCAAAAATCGGCCTTTATCGGCGCGCCGGTCATCGCTGCCGTATCGGCGCCGACCGCCTTGGCCGTACGCATGGCCGAGGCCTGCGGCATGACTTTGATCGCCATCGCCCGCAAGGACGGGTTCGAAGTCTTCACTCACCCCCACCGGGTCAGGGGCGATCGCGTAACCCATGTGGCATGAGGCCGTGATGGCCCGCAGACCGCCACAGTGTCGGTGTTAGGCTGAGCGGCGAATCGTCGGGAGGAGTTGGCCATGGACAGGCTGCTGAGAACGCTTTGCTTTGGGCTGGCGGCAATTTATGCGGTTACCGCCGGACCCGAACTGGCAACGGCAAATGCGGGCAAGATCGACGCCGCGGCCAATGAGACCTTGCACAGCTTCGTGCGCCAGGTACCCGGCGCCCGCGAACTGGCCAACAAGGCGGCCGGCATTTTGGTGTTCCCCTCCGTCGTCAAGGCAGGCATCGGCTTCGGCGGGGAATATGGGGAAGGCGTCCTGCTCAACCAGCAAAGAGTCGAAGGCTATTACAATTTGATCTCTGCCTCGTTCGGTTTCCAGCTCGGCGTGCAGCAGCGCTCCATCATCATCATGTTCATGACCGAGGACGCGCTCGCCGGATTCCAGCGCCGCGCGGGATGGAAAATCGGTGTCGACGGGTCGGTGACGGTGATTACGGTCGGCGTGGGCGGCGCGATCGACACCGACAAGATCGTGAGCCCCGTGATCGGCTTCATCATCGACCCGAAAGGATTGATGTATAACCTGACCCTGGAAGGTTCGAAGATCAGCCGCATCAATCCCTAACAGTGCCGGCGAATCCGCCTGCGACGATAGGCGCGGTCTGGGCCAAGACCCCGTTTCTGCACCAGTTGGACCGATTTTCCGGAAATTTGGCGCAAATCGAGGCCCCCTGGGAACCGTAACCTCGGTCTTACCGTTGCCAACAAGGGACAAACCGCTTCCTTTGCGGCATGGAAGGCTGGGTGCAAATGCCCTGGCGACAATTGAATTCGGAACGACAGCATGCAGAGAGGCATCGCGCCTCGCCGCCATCGATCAAGTCCGCTGCCCTCGCCCGCCGCAATCGACCTGAGGCGCACGGCGCTGCTGCTTGACGTCGACGGCACGCTTCTCGACATCGCCACAACACCAGAGACCGTGATAGTTCCCGACACGTTGCAAGCGGCCTTGCGCAACCTGATCGCTCTCGCGAACGGCGCGGTGGCGCTGGTCAGCGGACGGACGATCGCCAGCTTGGACCGCCTCTTCGCGCCGCTAAGAGTCCCGGCGATCGGCGGACACGGCGCCGAGATGCGGGTCGCCCCGGACGGTACCGTCGTGAAACACCATCTGCCGGACTTGAGCGAAGTGCTTCGTGAGCGGCTTCATGCGCTGTCGGCGATCGATCCACGCCTCTTGATCGAGGACAAGCTGCACTCGATCGCCGTACATTACCGGCTCGCCCACCAGCACGAAGACGTCCTCAAGGCAAAGGTCGCGGACATCGTCTCGGCCGGCGGCGACCATATGGAGATTCTCTCCGGCAAGGCGGTGATCGAGGTGAAGCCCAGGCATTTCACCAAGGGCTCGGCGGTCATCGAGTTGATGACTCAACCGCCTTTCAAGGGCCGCATCCCGCTCTTTCTTGGCGACGACACGACCGACGAGTCGGTTTTCGCCATTCTGCCCGAGCTTTCCGGTTCCGGCTTTTCCGTCGGGAGAGCCATCGCGGGCGCGGACGGGGTCATCCCCTCGCCCGGACATGTCCGTTCGTGGCTGACCGAGCTTTCCTCCCATGCCGGACGCCGGGCGACATGAACGACTTCGGACTCGATTTGGCGGTGATAGGCAATGGCCACACCGCCGCGCTGCTCGAACCCAGTTCGCGCCTTGTCTGGTGGTGCTTCCCCCGCCTCGATGGTGACCCGGTGTTTTCCCGCTTGCTGGCGGGGAACGAGGAAAAGGGATTCTGCGACGTCATCCTCGACGACATGGTCGATTACACGTCGGACTACGAGCGCAACACGGCCATCGTCTCGACCACCCTGACCAATAGCCAGAACGCGTCGGTACGGGTCACCGATTTCGCGCCGCGCTTCCAGAACTTCGGCCGTATCCACCGGCCGCCGCAGCTTATCCGCATCGTCGAACCGGTGGCCGGGCTGCCGCGCGTGACCATCCGCGTCCGGCCCACAACCGGCTATGGAAAGCCGGTCGTAGACCGCTCGCTCGGCAGCAACCACATCACCTATCGCGGAAACGGCACTGCGGTGCGCCTCACCACTGACGGCCCTTTGTCCTATATCGATTCCGAGTCCGCCTTCGTCCTCACCAAGCCCGTTCACATGGTGTTTGGACCGGACGAGCCCTGGCCCGAGGATGTCGGCAAGACGTGCCGGGAGTTTACCGCGCGCACGCGCGACTATTGGATGGAATGGGTACGGCACCTCTCGATTGCCTATGACTGGCAGGACGCCATCATCCGCGCCGCGATCGCGCTGAAACTCTCCAGTTTCGAGGAAACGGGAGCAATCGTCGCCGCCCTGACCACGTCGATTCCCGAGGCACCCGGGTCGGGGCGCACCTGGGACTATCGCTATTGCTGGATCCGCGACGCCTATTTCGTGGTCAAAGCGCTCAATCGCCTCGGCGCCACCAAGACCATGGAGGACTTCATCTCCTTCATTCTTGGTATTGCCTCCGACGATCCGGTGCGACCGGTCTATAGCGTCGTACCGTCGGACTCGATGGACGAGGTCATCGCTGCCAACCTCGACGGCTATCGCAACGACGGCCCCGTGCGCGTTGGCAACGCGGCCGCCTTTCAAAGCCAGCACGATACATTCGGCAGCATCATTCTCGCGGCGATGCCGATGTTTTTCGACCGGCGCTTGCCGCGGCCGGGCAACCAAGGCTTGTTTCAACTTTTGGAAACGCTGGGAGAGAAAGCCGCTCAACTGGCCTTCACGCCCGATGCCGGAATCTGGGAATATCGCGGCCGCACCCACGTCCACACCTATTCGGCAGCCATGTGCTGGGCCGGCTGCAGCCGCTTGGCGTCGATCGCGTCGCATCTCGGCCTGCACGACCGTGCTCTCTACTGGACCGAGACCGCAGACCGGATTCAGCACACGCTGCTCGACGGCGCCTGGAGCGAGCAGCGCGGCTCCTTCACCGCAGGCTTCGGCTTGCAAGACCTCGACGCGAGCGTTTTGCTTTTGCCGGAAACGGGCGTGATCGAGCCAAACGACCCGCGTTTCGTGCAAACCGTAACTGCCATCGAGCGAGAATTACTTCGAGGCAGCCACGTAATGCGCTATGCTAACGAAGACGATTTCGGCATGCCCGAAGCGGCCTTCCTGACCTGCCGCTTCTGGTTGATCGACGCATGGTGGTGGCTCGGGCGCCGCGAGGAGGCGCGCGATCTCTTCGTCGACGCCCTGGGATATCGCAACCGCTATGGCCTACTGGCGGAGGATATCCATCCGCAGACCGGCCAGCTCTGGGGCAACTTCCCCCAAACCTATTCGATGGCCGGTCTCATCCTGACGGCAATGCGTCTGTCGCGAACCTGGGAGGACCGATATTGGCGCGGCTGATTGTCGTTTCCAACCGAGTTTCAGTTCCGCGCGCCGATGGAGCTCCGCGCGCGGGCGGGCTCGAAGTTGCCTTGGCGCCCGTGCTGAAAGACATAACTAGCGTCTGGTTCGGCTGGAGCGGAAAGGTGGTCGACGCGGACAAAGTCCGGACGCAGCGCATCCAGCAAGGAGCGCACTCTTATGCCGTTACCGACCTGTCGGAGGAAGACTATCAGGAGTACTACAACGGGTTCGCCAACCGGGTGCTGTGGCCGGTCCTGCATTATCGCATCGACCTGACCGAGTTCACGCGGCGCGACCTCACCGGCTATTTCCGGGTCAACCGCTACTTCGCCCGCGAGTTGTCGAAAATCCTCGAGCCCGACGATTTCGTCTGGATTCATGATTATCATCTGATCCCGATGGCCGAAGATCTGCGGGCCCGAGGCCACGCCAACCGAATCGGATTTTTCTTGCACGTTCCTTTCCCAGCACCCGAGGTCATCACCGTTCTGCCGAACCACGAGCGGCTGCTGCCGTCACTGCTCCAATACGATCTCGTCGGGTTCCAGACCGAGACCGATGTCGGGAATTTCGTCCGCTATCTCGCGTCGGAACACCGCGGCACGAGCCAAGCGTTCGAGGCGACCGAAAATCAGATCGTGTTCAGCAGCGGGGACCGGCAAACCCGCATCGGTGCCTTCCCCGTCGGGCTCGACGTCGAAGAGTTTCAGAGGCGCGCGCGGCGCGCGGTCGGGTCCGCTTTCGTGCGGGAGGTGGTCGAGAGTCTCGGCGGCCGAGCCTTGGTGATTGGCGTCGACCGGCTCGACTATTCCAAGGGTCTTGTGCAGCGCATGGACGCCTTCGAGCGCTTTTATGAACTGCACGCCGAATGGCGCACCAAAGTGACCTATCTCCAGATCGCACCACCGAGCCGGTCGGAAATACCGGAATACTCGGAACTGGAACAGGCGGTGGGCGCCGCCGCCGGCCGGATCAATGGCAAATATGGCGAAGTCGCCTGGACCCCGATCCGCTACCTCAACCGCACCTACGGCCGATCCGCCCTCGCCGGCCTTTACCGCTCGGCGCGCGCGGCCCTGGTCACGCCCTTGCGCGACGGCATGAATCTGGTGGCCAAGGAATATGTCGCCGCGCAGGATCCGGACGATCCGGGCGTGCTCATTCTCTCCCGCTTCGCCGGCGCGGCGGCGGAATGTCAGCAGGCGTTGCTGGTCAACCCCTACGACCCGGAATCGGTAGCCGCCGCCATCGCTCGCGCGCTCGACATGCCGCTGGCCGAACGCCGTGAGCGCCACAGCGCCATGCTGGCGACGCTTGCCCGTAACGGAAGCACGGTTTGGAGCACCCACTTCCTCGAGTCTCTTGGCGCCAGGTCGTTACTGGCGGATCGCCCCGAAAGCGCCAAGGCAGGCCCGCGATCTACATCGCCGAGACACGGCATTCCGGTGGCGGGCCGGCACGGCTCCGCTTTCATCAAATAACCAAGGCCGTATCTAGCTTGAACGCTGCCGGACGATCGCTTCATAGGCCTCGCCGAGGGCAAGGTTTCGCTCGGTGGCGATGAGGATGAACTCCTTGGGCACGCCGCGCGCAATCAGCTTTTCCGGCTCGTTCTCGGCAACCAGCGCAAGGTAGTGGCTCTTCAGGTCCTCGTCGCCGATCGCCGGGTCTACGCCGAGCACGTCAAATGGATTGCGCTTGGCCGCGGCGACATGACGGGCTTTGATCGAACTGAACTCGCTCTCGGAAAAGCCGAACAGCTTGGCCACGCGCGCGAGGAACTGCTCCTCCTGAGGGTGCAATTCATCGTCGGCTTTGGCGATGTGGAATAACCCGTCGAGCACGTCCTCGAGCAGCTTCCGGTTTCCCGCGAACAGTGCGGCGAGCTGCGCGGCGCAGGCCTCGAAATCCGTCGCATCCCGCTTGGCGGAATTGAAGACGGGCGCCGCTTGCCGCATCTCCCCGGCCGACACCCTGAACGCCTCTTTGAAGGCAGTGATCTCGTCGCTGGACACGCTGCCGTCAGCCTTGGCCATCTTGGCTCCGAGCGTGATCACGCCGACGGTGAAAGGCACTTCGTTCTCCGGCCCGCTGGCTTGGTCGTGATGACTGGGCTCGGGCTGAGTTGCGCCGCCATCGAGCATAGCGCCGATCGGGCGCCCGAGTTCGGTGGTTGCCGCTGCGAGTTTTTTCCAAATCGACATCGTCGGGTGACTCCAGGCCG
>JAWOJH010000201.1:0-5640 GCA_046481725.1 Methyloceanibacter sp.
CCCTGGTCGCCACGCTTCCCGTCTATCTGAATGCGCTTGCCGGCAGGGGCGTCCATGTCGTGACCGTGAACGACTATCTGGCCAGGCGCGACGCGGCGTGGATGGGCGCGGTCTACGAGTTTCTCGGGCTTTCGGTCGGCTGCATCGTGCACGAACTCAACGACGAGGAGCGGCGCGAGCAATATGGCCGCGACGTCACCTACGGCACCAACAACGAGTTCGGCTTCGACTACCTGCGCGACAACATGAAGTATTCGGTCGGCGAAATGGTGCAGCGGAGCCACTACTTCGCTATCGTCGACGAAGTGGACTCGATTCTGATCGACGAGGCGCGCACGCCGCTGATCATTTCCGGTCCGGTCGAGGATCGCTCCGACCTCTACACCGCCATCGACAAGTTCATTCCTCATCTCAATGCCGGCGACCTCGAGCTGGATGAGAAGACCCGCGTCGTCACCCTGACCGAAGCGGGCAACGAGCGGGTCGAACATTTGCTGACCGAGGCCGGCCTGCTCAAGGGCGAGTCGCTCTACGGCATCGAGAACGTAACCGTGGTGCACCGTGTGCAGCTGGCGCTGCGCGCGCATAAGCTGTTCCAGCGCGACCGCGACTACATCGTCAAGAACGACGAGGTGGTCATCATCGACGAGTTTACCGGCCGCATGATGCAGGGGCGGCGCTATTCCGAGGGCCTGCACCAAGCACTCGAGGCCAAGGAAAACGTAGCGATTCAGCCGGAAAACCAGACCTTCGCCACCATCACCTTCCAGAACTATTTCCGGCTCTACAAAAAGCTTGCCGGCATGACCGGAACCGCGTCCACCGAAGCCAACGAGTTCATCGAGACTTACGGCCTCGACGTGGTCGAGGTGCCGACCAACATGGAGATGATCCGCCAGGACGAGGACGACGAGGTCTATCGCACCGCACAGGAGAAGTACCGAGCGATCATCGCCCTGATCAAGGACGCGCAGAAGCGCGGCCAGCCGATGCTGGTCGGCACGACTTCGATCGAAAAGTCGGAGATCCTGTCTGAACTGCTCAAGAAGGATAAGGTCCCGCACCAAGTGCTGAATGCCCGCTATCACGAGCAGGAGGCCCGGATCATCGCCCAGGCGGGCGTGCCCGGCGCGGTGACCATCGCCACCAACATGGCGGGACGCGGCACCGACATTCAGCTCGGCGGCAATCTCGACATGCTGCTCGCCGACTGGATGGCGGCGGAGACCGAGAAGAAGGGCGAGGAGCCATCCCCGGAGCAGATCGCCAAGCAGCGCAAAGCGATCGCCGAGGATATTGCCCGGAAGAAAGAGGAGGCGCTCAGAGCCGGCGGCCTGTTCGTGGTCGGCACCGAACGGCATGAGAGCCGCCGGATCGACAATCAGCTTCGCGGCCGCTCGGGACGCCAGGGCGACCCGGGACGCTCGCGCTTCTTCCTGTCGCTGGAAGACGATCTGATGCGCATTTTCGGCTCACAGCGCATGGATGGCATGCTGCAGGCGCTCGGCCTGAAGGAGGACGAGGCGATCGTCCATCCCTGGATCAACAAGGCGCTCGAAAAGGCACAAGCGAAGGTCGAGGCGCGCAACTTCGACATCCGCAAGAACCTGCTCAAATACGATAACGTGATGAACGACCAGCGCAAGGCGATCTTCGAGCAGCGCCGCGAACTCCTAAGCGACGCCGATTTGAGCGAAACGATCGCCGATATGCGCCAGCAGGTGATCTACGACCAGTTCACGATCCATATCCCCGAAAAGTCCTACGCCGAACAATGGGACGTCGAGGGCTTGAAGCAGGCGATCAACGGCGTTTTCGATCTCGACGTGCCGCTCGAGGACTGGGCGGCGGAAGAGGGAATCGGCGAGGCGGAGTTGCTTGAGCGCCTAGTCAAGGCGGCCGACGAAAAATTCGCGCAGAAGGCCGCCAATATCGGGCCGCAGATCATGCGGCAAATCGAGCGGGCGGTGCTGCTCCAGACACTGGACAATCTGTGGCGCGAGCACCTGGTCATGATCGAGCATCTGCGCCAGGTCGTCGGGCTCAGGGGCTATGGCCAGCGCGACCCGCTGAACGAATATAAGAGCGAGAGCTTCACCCTGTTCGAGCACATGCTCGCGCGCTTGCGCGAAGCGGTGACCGGCCAGCTGATGCATGTCGAACTGGCGCAGCAGGACGAGATTCCGCCGCTCGAGGGTGCCGAGCTTCCACCAATGCAGGCGCACCATGTGGACCCGATTACCGGCGAGGACGAATTCGCGCTGGAGACGGCTGATGCCGGCGGCCCTGCGCGCGGAGACGCCAAACCCGCTCGCGCACGCAAGGCGGCGGCGGCGGCGCTCAATCCCGCCGACCCTTCGACCTGGGGCAAAGTCCAGCGAAACGCGCTCTGTCCCTGCGGCTCGGGCAAGAAATACAAGCACTGCCACGGCGCCTTCAGCTAAATCGCCGCTTGCTCAGGGATTGACCGCGACCTCCGGGGGACAGCGTTCCTCGACCAGGCCGGCATAGGTCGCGATGCTGCCCGGCTCAAACGCATAGCGGCCCTTGCAGACGTTGACCGCCGGCGGCAGCTTAGTCCGCTCGAACAGGTCGAAACCTTCTTTCAGATCGCTCCAGAAGCCCGACCATTCCTGCCCCCGCCTGAGCCTCAGATTGCGATCGGTCATGCGGAATGGAAACGCATGCACCGGAAATCTCACCTGGCCATTTTCGAGCGCGGCGGTGACGATCCGCCAGATCTCATCGACCGCGGGGTCGGTCATGGCGAAACAGCCGACCGATTGGCAGCCGCCATGCACCATGAGGAAGGACCCCGTGCGACCATGGCTGCGATCGAGGGCGTTCGGGTAACCCAGGTTGAAGGAGCGATGCCAGCGGCTGTTCGGATTGAGCTGCTCGGCGGACACCGTGTAGAAGCCCTCGGGGGCCTGACGGTCGCCCTCTTTCAGCTTTGGCCCCAGCCGGCCCGACCAGAGGCAAATCGGGTAGGTGGCGAAACGGACGAAACGTCCGTCTTTCTGCACCCAAAGCTCAAGCTCGGATTCCAGCTTGAACACGCGGATGAAAATCGGCGCGCCGAGCGAAACCCCGCGCGTTTTGAGTCGCTCGTCGAGACGGGCAAGATCAGGGGTGCCGGGCAGTCCTTTTCCGGCGCGGAACAACGCCTGGTATTCGGCGCGCGTGGCATTGATGCTCGCGCGGTCGAGCAACTGCCGTCCTTCCGGCTTGAGCAGGTAGTAGCCGATGCCGGCCAGCACGACGACCAGTATGGCGACGATGATCCGCATGCTTCAGAAACCGGGACCTCACGAGCCACAAACCAGAGATGGGCGTTGCAGCGCCAACTATAGCCTCACGCGCCGGTTCTGTTGCTGGATTCTGGCTCCCGCCTACCGGCCCGGCGTGGCAGGCCCGAGCGTGAAGGCGCGGTAGTTGTTCTTGGAGGGCCCGAAGGTCAGGCCGAGCACGCTGCCGAGCGGCTTGGTCAGGCTCGAATAGCTCTTCTTCGGCTTGAGCGAGGCCTCCTGCATCGCCGGAGCGCGCGGGATGGGCAGCTTCTGATAAGAGGGGCAGGGCCCGGCAGGATCCGGCCGGACGCTTCCGTTGAACGAAGCGTTGACGAGATAGCGCTTCTCGCAGACGGCGACCTTAGGCGGCAGGCGGCTGATCTCGAAATAGTCGTAGCCTTCTTTCAGGTTCTTCCAGAAGTCGATCCACTTGTCGTTCTTGTGCGCGGCCATGTTGGCAGCGGTCATGCGGAACGGGTAGGCCTGGATCTGGAAAGCGGACTGCCCGCCAGAGAGCGCCTCGCGCGCCAGAATGTAGATTTCCTGCATCACAGCGTCGGTCATCGAGTAGCAACCGGATGACGTACAGTCACCATGCACCATGAGATTGCTCCCGGTGCGGCCATAGGCCCGGTCGTAGGTGTTGGGGAACCCCATGTTGAAGGCGAGATGATACTTGCTGCGCGGATTCATCTGGTCGAAGTTGACCGTATAAAATCCCTCAGGCGCTTGCCGGTCGCCCTCTTTCAGCTTCGGGCCGAGGCCGCCGGAATAGGCACAGATCGGATAGGTCTTGAAATGGTAGAAGCGGCCGTCGTCACGCGCCTTCCACACTTCGAGTTCCGATTCCGCCTTGAAGATGCGAATGAGGATGGGCTGCTCCTCGGTCATGCCCTTCTCGGCGAGTTGCGCGCGGGTCTGAGCCGAGAGCGGCTTCATGTAGGCCGGCGAGAATTGGCCACAGCCCATCAGCGCGGCGGTCAAAACCGCCACGCTCGCGATCATCGCGGCAGTGACAAAACTCGAACGAAGCATACGCAGTGCCCCTTGCGCACCTCGGCCAAGATCGACGCTGGGAGGTTAAATCGAAGTTAGCGCCCTTTCGGCCCTCGGCTCCCCCGATTTGGACGGTAGTATAAGCCTGCTTGCGGCGCAGTTGGACTCAAAAAAAGGCGCATTTTTAGGCGCCGGCCTAGCTCGCCCGCCCCATCGACAGGAATTTTTCGCGCCGTTCCGCGCGGATTTCGGCCGGAGTAAGGCTTTCATAGGCGGCGAGCGCCTGGAGGATCGTGTCCCCCGTGGCGCGCATCACCTTGATCCCGTCACGATGCGCGCCGCCAATCGGCTCGGCAATGATTCCGTCGATAATGCCGAGCCTGAGGAGGTCCTGGGCGGTGATCTTCATATTGGTGGCGGCATCGACGGCGCGCGCCGAGTCCCGCCACAAAATCGAGGCCGCCGCCTCCGGCGACGCGACCGTGTAGATCGAATGCTCAAGCATGTAGATGCGGTTGGCGGAGGCGATGGCGACGGCGCCGCCGGAGCCGCCTTCGCCGATGATCACCGCAACGATCGGCACGGTGAGGGCCAGGCAGCAATCGGTTGAGCGCGCAATCGCCTCCGCCTGACCCCGCTCCTCGGCGCCGATGCCGGGATAGGCGCCCGCGGTATCGACCAGGCTAATCACCGGGAGTTTGAACCGATCGGCCATTTCCATCAGCCGGACCGCCTTGCGATAGCCTTCGGGGCGCGCCATGCCGAAATTGTGCTTGATGCGGCCTTCGGTGTCGGAGCCCTTCTCATGGCCTATCAGCATGACGGACAGGCCATCGAGCCGGCCGATGCCGCCGATGATGGCCTGGTCCTCGGCGAAATAGCGATCGCCGGCCAGCGGCGTGAAATCCTCGACCAAGGTTTCGATATAGTGCTTGAAATGCGGCCGCTCGGGATGGCGGGCCACTTGGGTTTTCTGCCAGGGCGTCAGGTCGGAATAGGTTTCGACCAAGGCATCCCTGGCCTTGGTCTCGAGCTTGGCGAGTTCCTCTTCGATCGGGACGGAACGCTGCTCGGCGGCGAGCGCCTTGACCTCGGCGACCTTGCTCTCCAGCTCGGCAATCGGTTTTTCGAAATCGAGATAAGTGCGCATCCGGCTTGGTTTTGCCCTTTGGACTTCTGTCCGGCAGTCAACTGGCAATAAAGGCAACGGGAAGGTGGTTGTAAGTGGCCTTGGGGCGCTTCCCTGTCAACCAAACTCCGCGGCTCAGTCTAGCTCCGCTTAGTTAAATGGACCTGAGCCAAAGGGTGGTGCTCCTCGACCAGGCGCCGCAGCCGCTCCTCGATGACATGGGTG
>JAWOJH010000100.1:0-16571 GCA_046481725.1 Methyloceanibacter sp.
GAGGTGGCCGGGGCGTCGTTCCGGGATTTCCTCGAAGGCAAGCTCGCCGCGCTGCCTGGCGAGCGTCCATCCATGGATGATTGGGCCGACCATCTCACCACCCTCTTTCCCGACGTGCGCATGAAGCGCTTTCTGGAGATGCGCGGCGCCGATGCTGGTTCCTTTGCTCAGATCTTGGCGCTGCCCGCGCTATGGGCCGGCCTGCTCTACGACGAACAGGCGCTTGCCGGCGCGCTTGCCATGACCGCCGATTGGAGCTTGGCGGAGCGCCAGGCCTTGCGCGACCAGGTGCCACGTCTTGGACTGAAGACGCCGTTTCGCGGGCGCAGCTTGCGCGAGGTCGGCCGCGAGATGGTCGGTCTGGCGCTCGGTGGCTTGGAGCGGCGCGCGTGTCTCGACCGCGAGGGCGAGGATGAGCGCAAGGCGCTCAAGCCGTTGATCGATGCGACCGAGCAGGGGCGTTCGCCGGCCGATCGCCTGCTCGAGGCCTATCACGGCCCCTGGGAGCGCGACATCGACCGGATATTCGAGACGCAGTCGCTGTGAGCCCTTCGAGGCTTGAACGGCCTTTGCCAGGTAACCATATAGCACCCAAGTCACCGTCCCTTCCGCTACCCTGCACGGAGGGACGCTAGTCCGTCCCCCAAAGACGGATGTGTCGGCGACAGAGTCTCCTTTCTCTGTCGCCGATTTTTTTGTGCTCGATGTTGCCGCTATTTCAGATTGGCCAGCGCGTCGCCGAAGCCCAGCAGGGCGACCGGGATGCCGATGCCGGCCTCCGGCGTGTCGAAGATGATGAACATGGCCGTCTGGCCCTTCTTCATCTTGTCGATGACCTCGTCCTGGAGCACCACCTCCGCTACGCAGCCACGCTTGCCGCATTTGAGGAAGGGCGCGTTGCCGACATCCTGACCGTCGATCTTGAGGCCTAGTCCGGTCGGCAACAGCACGCCGAGGGGCACCACCACGCGCAGCAGCTTCTTGTCCTCGCCGATCGCCTTGTAGAACACCACGGTGAGGCCGACATTCGGCCGGTCCTCGGCGGTGACGCTCTGCACCAGCGCGCATTTTTCTTCCTTGGCACCCGGAGGGGTGCGGCAGGAGACCTGCCATGCGCCGTGCGTCCCCTTGACGATGCTGCCGGGACCGTGCACCGCCGCCGGCTCTTGCGCCGCGGCGCTGGCCGCCAGGCCAAGCGCGAAGCTAAATGCCATGCCGCTCAGGCCGAGCGCCCGCGAGACCGAAGAGAGAGGGTTGGGCGGTCTTGCCATTTTTGCTAAAGAAACCGGCGCGGCCGCATATTCAAGCGCGAATCGTCTCGCCGGAGACTAGAAGCTGAGGAAGCGCGGCTTGAAGCGGAATTGCGCAACATAGAAAATGGCCTTCGCCGAGTATTGGGGCCAAATTTCGACGCGATGGCGCGTGTTAAACCTTCGCCGCCGCAAAAATTCTGGGAGGCGGGCGTACATATGCCGCAGCGCCGCCGTGAATCATGAGTGTTGCCAATCGATTTTCTTTATGATTTGAACGTCAGAAAAGAGCCTCCAGCCCTGCGAATCCTCGCAGGCGCCTGGGCAAACAAGATCACGGTGGGGGCGACGCCTTAATAGCGCTATTGAAGTTTCGCGCCGCCCTTGCTTCGATCAAGCGGCGTAGCGTCTTTCGCTTCGCCACGCCCGATAATGGAAGGTCCGCCGCCGGCTCCTGACGGAGATCAGAGACGGACTGGGAAGCAGGCTTTAGGAGTGGAAGGAATGGCGCTCTTCGATCGAATCAAGACAGTCCTATTGTCTGCGACGAGCTTTGGCTTGTGCGGCGCAGCCTTTGCCAAAGACGGTCAGCCGGTTCCGTGGCAACTCGGCTTCCAGCCTGCCGCGTCGCCGATCATGGCGCAGATCGAATCGTTCCACACCTTCGTCACCATCATCATCACGCTGATCGCGCTGTTCGTGCTCGGCTTGCTGGTCTACGTGATGGTCCGTTTCAACGAGCGGCGTAATCCCAATCCCTCCCGCACAACCCACAACACGCCGCTCGAGATCGCCTGGACGGTCATTCCGGTGCTCATCCTGGTCGCCATCGCGATTCCCTCGTTCCGGCTGCTGTTCGCTCAATACGATTTTCCCAAGGCGGATCTCAACATCACCGCCACCGGCAGCCAATGGTATTGGACGTACGAATATCCGGACCATGACATCTCTTTCGATTCGATCATGGTGCCGGAGGCCGATTTGAAGGAAGGCCAGCCCCGGCTGCTTACCGTCGATCGCGAGGTCGTGGTCCCGGTGAACAAGAACGTGATCGTCGGCGTGAAGGCCAATGACGTGATCCACGACTGGGCGCTGCCCGCCTTTGGCGTCAAGCTCGACGCGGTGCCGGGCCGGCTGCAGATGACATGGTTCAGGGCCGAGCGCGAGGGCTGGTTCTACGGCCAGTGCTCGGAGCTATGCGGCCGTAACCATGCTTTCATGCCGATTGCCGTCCGGGTCGTCTCGGAAGCGGAATTCGAGCAATGGCTCGCCAAGCACAAGGCGAGCGCCGCGCGCGACGGCGAAAGCAAGGTCGCGACGGCCGAGGACTAGCAACTCGACCTGGCGGACGAGACCGTCCGGGACCAAGCGACGACGGTGAGATAGAGAACAAGAGAATACGAGGAAGACAGCCATGGCACAGAGCGCCCATGCCGAAGCCCATCACGACGAACATCCGTCCGGAATAGGGCGCTGGCTCTTTTCGACCAACCACAAGGATATCGGTACGATGTACCTGATCCTGGCGTTGATCGGGGGCATCGTCGGCGGTCTGTTGTCGATGGCCATGCGCGCCGAGCTGATGGAGCCCGGCATGCAGTACTTCGGCAACCCCGAGGTCTTCAACGTCTTCGTCACCGCGCACGGCCTGATCATGGTGTTCTTCATGGTCATGCCCTCGACCATGGGCGGGTTCGGCAACTGGATGGTGCCGCTGATGATCGGCGCGCCGGATATGGCCTTCCCGCGCATGAACAATATTTCGTTCTGGCTGTTGGCCGCGGCCTTCATTCTGCTGGTGGTATCCCTGTTCGTGCCTGGACCGCCCGGCGCGCATGGCGTCGCCGGTGGCTGGACCATCTATGCGCCGCTTTCAACCTCGGGCACGCCGGGTCCGGCCATGGACTTCGCCATCCTGGCGCTGCATCTCGCCGGCGCCTCCTCGATCCTCGGCGCCATCAATTTCATCACCACCATCTTCAACATGCGCGCGCCGGGCATGACCCTGCACAAGATGCCGCTGTTCGTCTGGGCGGTGCTGGTGACGGCCTTCCTGCTGCTCCTGTCGCTGCCCGTGCTCGCCGGCGCCATCACCATGCTGCTCACCGACCGCAATTTCGGCACGGCGTTCTTCGACTCCGCGCATGGCGGCGATCCGCTGCTCTGGCAGCACCTGTTCTGGTTTTTCGGCCACCCGGAGGTTTACATTCTGATTATTCCGGGTTTCGGCATCGTCAGCCAGATCGTCTCGACCTTCTCGCGCAAGCCGGTGTTCGGCTATCTCGGCATGGCCTATGCGATGGTCGCGATCGGCGTGATCGGCTTCGTGGTCTGGGCGCATCACATGTATGCCGCCGGCATCAATGTGAACACGCAGGCTTATTTCGTGTTCGCCACCATGGTCATCGCCGTGCCCACCGGCATCAAGATCTTCTCCTGGATCGCCACCATGTGGGGGGGCTCGCTGAATTTCCGCACGCCGATGCTGTGGGCGCTCGGCTTCATCTTCCTGTTCACCATCGGCGGCGTTACTGGCGTGGTGCTGTCGAATGCCGGCGTCGATCGTTCGCTGCACGACACCTATTATGTCGTGGCGCATTTCCACTACACGATGTCGCTCGGCGCAGTGTTTTCGATCTTCGCCGGGTGGTATTATTGGTTCCCGAAGATGTTCGGCTACATGTACAACGAGGCGTTGGGGAAGCTGCATTTCTGGCTGATGTTCATCGGCGCCAACATCCTGTTCTTCCCGCAGCACTTCCTCGGCCTTGCCGGCATGCCGCGCCGCTATGCGGATTATCCCGACGCCTATGCGGGCTGGAACCTCGTCTCCTCGATCGGCGGATACATTTCCTTCGCGGGCTTCCTGGTGTTCCTGTTCGGCATCGCCTACGCCTTTGCGCGCAAGGAGCGTGCCGCAGCCAATCCTTGGGGGGCGGGCGCCACGACCTTGGAATGGACGCTGCCGTCTCCGCCGCCGTTCCACACCTTCTACACGTTGCCGCGCATCAAATGAGGACCGGCCACATCGAGGCTCGGGCGTTCCGGCTCGATCTTTCCGGAACTTGAGTGAGTAAGACATGACTGACGTCGCAATTCCCGTAACGGCCGGAATGGTCGAAGCCGATGCCGGCGGCGACGTCGCCGACTACGTCGCCCTGATGAAGCCGCGGGTCATGTTCCTCGTCGTGTTCACCGCGCTGGCCGGGTTGGTCGCGGCGCCCGGTTCGATGCATCCGGTGCTCGCTATCGCGGCGCTGATCTGCATTGCCGCCGGTGCCGGCGCGGCCGGCGCGCTGAATATGTGGTACGACGCCGATATCGATGCGCGCATGGCACGCACCGCGGCCAGGCCCGTGCCGCGTGGACGCGTTTCGCCGGAAGAGGCGCGCTCCTTCGGCGCCGTGCTGGCGATCGGTTCGGTGCTCTGCCTCGGGCTGATGGCGAACTGGCTCGCGGCGGCGCTGCTCGCGCTCACCATCGGTTTCTATGTTTTCGTCTACACGATGTGGCTGAAGCGGCTGACGCCGCAGAACATCGTCATTGGCGGCGCTGCCGGCGCCGTGCCGCCGATGATCGGCTGGGCGGCGGCGACCGGCGGCGTGAGCCTCGAATCCTTCATTCTGTTTTTGATTATCTTCATTTGGACGCCGCCCCATTTCTGGGCGCTGGCCCTGCTCCGCACGGGCGACTATGCCAAGGCAGGGGTGCCGATGCTGCCGGTCGTCGCCGGTCCCGACGCCACGCGGCTGCAGATCCTGATCTACAGTTTAGTCCTGGCGCCACTCGGCATGCTGCCTGCGGTCGTCGGCCTCGGCGGCACGCTCTATATGGTCACCGCCTCGGTGCTCGGCTCCCTCTTCGTGGTGATGGCGCTTGAGTGCTACTGGAAGCGGGAAGGGGAGGCGGCCGACCGCGCCGCCAAGAACCTGTTCGCTTATTCCGTGCTTTACCTGTTCCTGCTCTTCGCCGTGATTCTCGTGGAGCAGGGTTTCGGTATTAGCGGCGGCGCTGTGCCGTCCTTCTGGGCGTTGTGATGCAAGATGCGGAGCAGGAGCGCAAACGCCGCCAACGCACCCGATCCGTGGCCATTGCCTGGGTCCTGGCGGCGCTCGTGGTGCTGTTCTTTATCGTCACTATCGTCAGGCTCGGCGGCCAGGTGGCCGACCGGACCTTTTAAGCTGAGGCAAGTGCCATGACGGGCGCCGGACAAGACAGCAAGAAGCACCGCCACGGCCCGGTGGCGCTCCTCTTGGTCGGCTTGGTCGCCTGCATGACGGGCCTTGCCTTTGCAGCGGTGCCGCTCTACCGCCTGTTTTGCCAGGTCACCGGCTATGGCGGAATCCCACAGCGCGCCGAGCAGGCGCCGGGCGAAATCCTCGACCGCACCATCCGTGTCCGCTTCGACGCCAATGTCGATCGCAACTTGCCCTGGAGCTTCGCCCCGGTGGAGCGCGTGGTCGAGGTCAAGATCGGCGAGACCGGATTAGCGTTCTTCAAGGCGGCCAACAAATCGGACCAGCCGGTCGCCGGGACGGCCGTGTTCAATGTGGTGCCGGAGCTTGCCTCGCGCTACTTCGCCAAGATCGAATGCTTCTGCTTCAAGGAGCAGACGCTTCAGCCGGGCGCCAGCATTGAGATGCCTGTCACCTTCTTCGTCGATCCGAAGATCGTCGAGGATTTGGACACCATGAATATCGGCGAGATCACCTTGTCATATACGTTCTACCACACCGGCAAGGAACCCGGCGTTGCCGCGGGAGTGGCTGCAGAAAAATCGGGATCGTGATTGACGCGAGGCGGCGCGCCGCCTCGGAGAGATTGGGAGGAACAGGAGCGGACCATGGCTGAAGCGCACGCCAAAGAACATGACTACCATCTCGTCAATCCAAGCCCCTGGCCGATCGTAGGCGCTATCGGCGGCCTGACGCTCGCCGTCGGCGTGGTCATGTATTTCATCTCCAAGAAGGCCGGCGATCCGCAGCTCTGGTACGTGATCCCCGGCCTGTTGCTGGTGATCATCACTATGTTCGGCTGGTGGCGCGACGTCATCAAGGAGGCGCACGAGGGTCACGAGACCCCGGTGGTGCAGTTGCATCTGCGCTACGGCATGATCCTGTTCATCGCCTCCGAAGTGATGTTCTTCGTCGCTTGGTTCTGGGCCTATTTCGATGCGGCGCTTTACCCCGACGAAGCCATCACTTACGCCCGCACCAGGGTGCTCGGCGGCGAATGGCCGCCGATCCCGAGCAAAGAGACCGGCGTGACTGGGCTTGGCTATTTCGGCCATACCTTCGATCCCTGGGGTCTGCCTTTCGTCAATACGCTCGTGCTGCTGCTGTCGGGCACCACGGTCACCTGGGCGCACCATGCGATGCTGCACAACGACCGCCGGGGCCTCATTCTCGGCCTGGCCTGCACCATCGTGCTCGGCGTGTTGTTCACCGCGCTCCAGGTCTTTGAATACACGCATGCCGGCTTCGGCTTCGCCAATCACATCTATGGCTCGACTTTCTTCATGGCGACGGGCTTCCACGGCTTCCATGTCATCGTCGGCACCATCTTTCTGACGGTATGCCTGTTTCGAGCGCTGCAGGGCCATTTCACGCCGAAGCAGCATTTCGGTTTCGAGGCCGCCGCCTGGTATTGGCACTTCGTCGACGTGGTCTGGCTGTTCTTGTTCACCTGCATCTATGTGTGGGGCGCGGGCGCCAATCCGGGGCACTAGCGACGGGTTCGTACCGGTTCTGGGGGCGGCCGCGAGGCCGCCCTCTTTCGTTTTGAGGAAGGCAATGGCGCAGCAAGAGACTGAACCCGACAAACCCTCCCTCGGCGCCACGCTTTGGGCCGGGATCGCCGGACGCTGCCCATCCTGTCGCCGCGGCAAGCTGTTTGACGGCTATCTCGCCCTGGCGCCCAAATGCGATCTGTGCGGGCTCGACTACGGCTTCGCCGATGCCGGCGACGGGCCCGCCGTCTTCGTCATCCTCATTGCGGGCTTCATCGTCACCGGTTTCGCACTGCTCACGGAAGTCTTCTATGCCCCGCCTTACTGGCTGCATGCAGCCTTATGGGGCCCGCTCGCCATCCTGTTGCCGCTCGTCCTGCTTCGGTCCTTCAAGGGTGCGCTGATCGCGCTCCAATTCAGACACAAGGCCGAAGAAGGCAAGCTCGCCTCCAGCTAGAGCCGGCCGCCATGCAGCCGAAAGGCCTGATCGGGCTCACCGCGTTCACGCTTGCCGCGCTGGCGATGCTGCTCGGTCTCGGCTTCTGGCAACTGAGCCGGATGCAGTGGAAGCAAGACCTGATCGCGCAAATCGAGGCGCGCACCACCGGCGCGCCGATCAGTCTGAAGGCGGCGGAGGCTGTGGCGCGGGAAGGCCGCGATCCGAGCTATTTCCGCGTGATGGCCGAGGGCCGCTTTCATCACGCCAAAGAGCATTATCTCTATGCCGTATCCGAGGGCAGGGTCGGCTGGCATGTCATTACCCCGCTCGAAACCGCCGACGGCGAAATGGTGCTGGTCGATCGCGGCTTTGTGCCGGATGCGCTGAAGGATCCCGCCAAGCGCCCCGAGGGGCAGATCGAGAGCGTGACCGCTGTGACCGGTATCGTCCGGGCCCCCGACAAGCAGGGACTGTTCATCCCGGACAACGAGCAGGAGGCCAATCGCTGGTTCTGGCGCGACCTGCACGCCATGGCGCGCTCGATGTTCCAGCGGCGGCTGATCGAAGTGGCGCCCTTTTTTCTCGAAGCCGACGCCGCCCCCGTACCTGGCGGCTGGCCCGAGGGAGGCCAGACCCGGCTCGATATCCCCAACAATCATCTACAATACGCGCTCACCTGGTTCTTGCTCGCGGCCGGGCTCATCGTCGTCTATGGCATCTATGTGCGCGGCCACTACCGGCGCCCGGAGCCTTCCGAATGATGCCCAGGTCCTGTTGCGGATGGCCGCCGCGGCCGTTAGGGTCCGCCCCATAACGCCCCCATTTCCTGCTCCAAGAGGCCTGTCTTGAAGTTCGTCTCAACGCGCGGTGAAGCGCCGGCTCTCTCCTTTGAGGGGGCGCTGCTGACCGCGCTGGCGCGCGACGGCGGCCTCTATATGCCTAAGGCCTGGCCGCGGCTCGAGCGCGCCGACATAGCCGCGCTGGCAGGGCTCGACTATGCCGATGCCGCCTACCGTCTCATGCGGCCCTTCCTCGAGGGCGACCCCTGCCTTCCGGATCTCGAGACCGTATTGGAGGAGGCCTATGGCAGCTTCCATCACCCGGCCGTCGCGCCGTTGCGGCAGATCGCCCCGAACAGCTTCATCCTCGAACTGTTCCATGGACCGACGCTCGCCTTCAAGGATTTGGCCATGCAGGTGGTGGCCCGGCTGATGAACCGTGCGCTGCTGCGCAAGGGCGTGCACGCCACCGTGGTCGGCGCGACCTCCGGCGACACCGGCGCCGCCGCGATCGAGGCGTTTCGCGGCCTGGAGGCGATCGACATTTTCATCTTGCATCCCAAGGGACGCATCAGCGACGTGCAGCGCCGCCAGATGACGACAGTCACCGAGGCGAACGTGCATAACATCGCCGTGGAAGGCACCTTCGACGATTGCCAGACCCTGGTGAAGGCGCTGTTCGGCGACGCGCCGCTCCGCGACCGGCTCGCACTGACCGGGATCAACTCGATCAACTTCGCCCGCATCCTGGCCCAGATCCCCTATTACTTCACCGCGGGCGTCAGCCTCGGCGCGCCGCACCGGCCGGTCGCCTTCACCGTGCCGACCGGAAATTTCGGAGACATTTTCGCGGGTTACGCGGCGAGAGCGATGGGCCTTCCGGTCGCGCGCCTCGTTATCGCCACGAACCTAAACGACAGTTTGCCTCGCGTTCTCGGCTCGGGACTATACGAGCCCAAAGGCGTGATCGCTACGTCAAGCCCGAGCATGGACATCCAGCTTGCCAGCAATTTCGAGCGCCTTCTGTTCGAGCTTGCCGGCCGCGATGCCGCGCGCGTGCGGTCCCTTATGCAGAATCTCCGCGAGAGCGGAGCGTTCCGCCTGAGTGAGATCGAGCTCGCCGGCTTGCGCGAACTGTTCGCGGCGCATTCGATCGGCGAGCATGAGACGGAGATGACCATCAGGGGACTCATGGAAGAAACTGGCGTGATTGCCGACCCGCACACCGCGGTTGCCGTCGCCGCCGCGCGCGCCGAGTCGGCTCTCGGGCCTTGGCCGATGGTGGTGCTGTCGACCGCGCATCCGGCCAAATTCCCAGAAGCGGTCGAACGTGCTTGCGGGCGCCTGCCCGAACAGCCCGAGCGCTTGCGCTTGAGGCTCGGCCAGCACGAGCGCTGCGCCGCCCTTCCCAACGACTACGCAGCCGTCGCCGATTTCATCGCGGCGCATGCGCGCGGCAAGACCCCCGCGCCGGGCCGGGCCGAGGTGCGCGCGTGAGTGTCGAGCGTTCAGAGCTGAGCAATGGCCTGACGGTCGTCAGTCACGCCATGCCCGGGGTCGAGACCGTCTCTCTCGGCATCTGGATCGGCGCCGGCAGCCGGAGCGAGGCGCTGGGCGAGCATGGCGTGGCGCATTTTTTGGAGCACATGGCCTTCAAGGGCACCGCCCGGCGCAGCGCCCTTCAGATCGCCGAAGAGATCGAGGCGGTCGGCGGCGAACTGAACGCCGCCACCGGCGTCGACTCAACCGCCTATTACGCACGGGTGATGCGCCAGGACATGCCGCTCGCCCTCGATATTCTGAGCGACATCATTGTCGCCCCGCGCTTCGATCGAGACGAGCTTGCCCGGGAGCGCGACGTGATTCTCCAGGAGATCGCCGCCGCCCTGGACTCGCCGGACGACATCGCCTTCGACCTGGTCCAGGAGGCGGCTTTTCCCGATCAGCCTGTCGGCCGGCCCATTCTCGGCACCGCCGAGAGCGTGCGCCGTTTCAAGCGCAACCATCTCGGCGCCTACCTGGCCGCGCAATATCATGGTCCCAACATGGTGTTGGCGGCCGCCGGCGCCATCGATCATCGGGCGCTCCTCGCCGAGGCCGAACGGTGGCTCGGCAGCTTCAATCCCGAGGCGGCGGCGGCGCCAGAGACGGCGCGCTACACTGGAGGCGTGCGGCGCTCGGAGAAGAATTTCGAGCAGACGCATCTCGTTCTGGCCTTCGAGGGCGCGGCCTATCGCCATGCCGATTATTTCACCGCGCAGATCTGCGCCGGCGCGCTCGGCGGCGGCATGTCCTCACGCCTCTTCCAGGAGGTGCGCGAGCGGCGCGGGCTCTGCTACGCCATCTATGCCTTCGCCAGCGGACTGACCGACAGCGGCATGTTCAATATCCACGCCGCCGGCGGTCCCGACCGGGCGCATGAGCTGTTTGCGGTGATCCGGGACGAGCTGGTCAAGGCGGCCGAAGGCGGCTTCCGCGCCGACGAGATCGCCCGCGTCAAGGCCCAGTTGAAAATGGGCCTGCTGGCCGGGCTCGAAAGCTCCAGCGCCCGGTCCGAGCAACTTGCCCGCCAGATCCTGATCCATGGTCGCCCCCTCACTACCGACGAGTTGCTCGAAAAGGTGGAAAGGGTCGAGGCCGCCGACCTGCAAGCCTTGGTTGTGCACATGCTCGCCGCGCCGGTCAGCCTTGCCACTGTTGGGCCAATTCTTCATGTTGCAAGATTCGACCGGGTGGCGGAAAAATTCGCAATTCCGTCTTCTAAAGCCGCTTGAGAGGGATGCGTTAGTCCATGGCCCTGTTGCGCGCCGCTTCCCCGAGCGATGTTGGGCCGGTCCTCGAGTCCGGCTTGGTGACCCTGCGTACGCCGCAAATGTCCGACTATCCGACCTGGGCGGAGCTGAGGGCGCAGAGTCGGGAATTCCTGACTCCCTGGGAACCGCTTTGGGCCAATGACGAGCTGTCGCGCGCCTCATTCCGCCGTCGCGTACGGCACTATCAGCGCGATTTGCGCGAGGACGTGGGCTATGCATTGTTCATCTTTGCCGCCGCGACCGGCGGCATGGTCGGCGGGCTGACTTTGTGCAATGTGCGGCGCGGGGTGACTCAATCCTGCACCCTCGGCTACTGGATTGGGGCCAAATACGCCAATCAAGGCTTCATGACGGCGGCGGTCCGCGCTGTTATCCCTTTTGTCTTCGATTCGCTCGAGTTGCACCGGTTGGAAGCGGCGTGCCTGCCAAGCAACGCGGCCTCCATCAAGCTTCTGGAGAAGACTTATTTCAAGCGCGAGGGCCTCGCGCGGCGATATTTGCGGATCAACGGGATTTGGCAGGACCATCTGCTATACGCGCTGCTTGACACCGATCCGCGCCAGTAGCGCGCCGATCGCAAGCGGTAGGAAGACGGGGGAGGAATGGCGGAGTTGAGCGCCTCGGCAGGAGGTGAAGCAGCGCCTTCCTGGCATCGCGCCGGCCGGACGGCCGCGCTTGCTTGCGCCCTCGCCGTCGCCATCGGTTTCTGCGTGTCCCAGGCCAGCGCCATCGAGGCGATCCCGGTCGACCCCAGCCAGGACAAGATCGAGATCACCGCCAAGGGTGAGCTCTATGAGGGCCGGGGCGACCGCTTGCAGATCGAAACCGCGGCGGGCCCCGACGGGTATATCGGCCGCATGGCGGTCTCGGCGTCGATCCCCGGGACCAATCCCGACTGGCTGGTCTTCGCCCTATCCAATCCGACCTCGGAGCGCATCGTCCGCTGGCTCGTCGCGCCGCGCTACACTTTGGCGAACTCGCGCGTATTCTGGCCCACCTTGGATGCGCCGCGCATCTCCGCGGTGACGCCGTCGCTCGGCTTTCGCCCCGAGACGCTCAAAAGCGACCGCGCCGACGTGTTCCGGCTGAATCTCGAACCCGGCCAGACCGTCACTTTCGCCGCCGAGATGAGTTCGGCGATGGTGCCGCGGCTCAATCTATGGGATCCCAACGCCTATCAGGCGAAGCAGCAGGATCGCATGCTGTTCAACGGCGTGCTGCTCGGCATCACCGGCCTGCTTGCCATCTTCCTCACCGCCATCTTCGCCGCCAACCACCGCGCCATCTTTCCTGCCACCGCACTCGTCGCCTGGGCCGCGCTGGCTTATTTCTGCGTCGATTTCGGCTTCTGGAATAAGCTGTTCCCGGTGGGCCCCGACCGCACCGCGCTGTACCGCGCCGCGGCCGAGGCCGGGCTTGCCGCCAGCCTCGTGCTGTTTCTCTACACTTTCCTCCGCATCGGTCTGTGGCATGGCTGGATCAAGACATTATTCTGGGGCTGGATCGCCGCGCAGGCCGCGCTGATCTTCGTCGCCATCGTCGACCCGGCCTTCGCCTCGGGGCTGGCGCGCGCCTCCATGCTCGGCATTGCCGGCGTCGGAACCGGGCTGATCGCCTATTTCGCCCTGCGCGGCCAGGATCGCGCAATGTCGCTGATCCCGAGCTGGATGCTGCTAATCGTCTGGCTGTTCGGCGCGGCGATGATCGTGCTCGGCAAGCTGTCCGGCGATCTCGCGGTTTCCGGACTGGTCGCGGGACTGGTGCTGATCCTCGTCCTGCTCGGCTTCACCGTAACTCAGTTCGCCTTCCGCTCGGGCGCATCGCCCCTGAGCCTGGGGCCGCCGAGCCTGGTGCAAATGAAGTCGCTCGCCGTCGACGGGTCGGGCGCGCATGTCTTCCAGTGGCATGCCGGCAAGGACCAGATCAGCGTCGCAGACGAGGTCGAACAGGAACTCGGGCTCGAGCCGGGCGCGCTGAATGTCGCGGTGGACGATTTCCTTCAGCATATGCACAACGCCGACCGCGAGCGCTTCCGCCTGATGCTGTGGTCGCTACAGGAAAAGAACGGCGGCGACCTCCAGACCGATTTCCGCCTGCGGCGGCATGACGGCACCTATCTTTGGTACGATTTACGCGCCCACGCGGCGCCATCGGAGAACGCACGGCTGCTCCGCTGTACCGGTTTGATGCGCGACGTGACCAGTCTGAAGCGTTCCTATGAGCGGCTGATTCACGACGCCGTGCATGACAGCCTGACGGGTCTCCCCAATCGCGAGCTGTTCATGGACCGCCTGCAAGGCGCCATCACCCGGGCCCGCGAAGGCCAAGCGAACCGCCCGACCGTGCTATTCATCGACATCGACCGGTTCAAGAATGTGAACAAGAGCTTCGGCCTTGTGATCGGCGACAGCATGCTGCTTACGCTCGGCCGGAGGCTCGGCCGCCACCTCAACCCGCAAGATACGCTGGCCCGGCTCGGCAGCGACCAATTCGCGATCTTGCTGATCTCCGACCCCGACCCGCATCATGTGGCCACTCTGGCCGAGCGGGTCCGGCGCGCGCTGCGCACGCCCATGAAGATCAGTTCGAAGGAAATCATCCTCACCGCCTCGATCGGCATTGTCGTGCACGACGGCACCCAGGAGACTGCTCAGGACATGCTGCGCGAGGGCGAGCTTGCCATGCTCAGAGCCAAGCGGAGCGGAGCGGATCGCATCGAGATCTTCAATCCCGCCATGCGCGGCGAGGACGACAGCAAGCTGCCGCTCGAGAGCGAGCTGCGCAAGGCGCTCGAACGCCAGCAAATCGCCGTGCTGTACCAGCCGATCACCCGGCTGGCGTCGAACCAGCTCGCCGGTTTCGAGGCGCTGCTGCGCTGGGATCATCCGACCCGCGGACGGCTCGGCGCCGACGACTTCATCCCGCTCGCCGAGGAGTGCGGATTGATCGTCGAGCTCGGCAATTACGTGCTCGGCCAGGCGCTCGAGGAAGCCAGCCGCTGGCACAAGCTCCTGCCGCGCGACCGCGATCCGCTGTTCGTCAGCGTCAATGTGTCGAGCCGCCAGCTGTTCCGCCAGGACATGGTACAGGAAATCAGGCTGATGCTCGCCCGCGAAGCGGTGCCCAAGGGAACGCTCAAGCTGGAAATCACCGAGTCCTTGGTGATGGAGAATCCGGAGCGGGCGGTTGAGATCCTCACCTGGCTCAAGACGTTCGGCGCGAGTCTCGCGCTCGACGATTTCGGCACCGGCTACAGCTCCCTGAGCTATCTGCATCGCTTCCCTTGCGACACTATCAAGGTTGATCGCTCGCTCGTGCGCGATAGCGGGCTGAATGGCTCGACCCCGCTCATTCTCCGCTCGGTCATCGCCTTGGCGCACGAGCTCGGCAAGGAGGTCGTTGCCGAGGGGGTCGAGACCCAGGCCGATGCCGCTTATCTTCGCTCGATCGGCTGCGAATACGGTCAGGGCTTCTATTATGGCGAGCCGATGTCGGCGAAAGACGTGGCTAGCCTGCTGGCCGCGCTTGCCAGTCACCGCAAGCGCCGCGAACGCGAGCGCGCGCGCGCGCCGGCGACACCGCCTCCAGCGCCGAAAGGACTGGACGTGCAAGTCGGCAACGTCACGCCGCTGCCGGCGCTGCCGGGACCCGGCACGGTGCAGTGATCGGAAAGCGGAAGAATCATGCGTGGCCCGCGTCGTTCACCAGCCGGATCGGGTCGATACCGATCTTATCCAGGGCGCGCGAATATTTGCGGTCGACCTCTTGGTCGAAAATCAGCTCGGCGTCCGCCGGACAATTCAGCCACCCATTCGCGTGGATCTCGCTTTCCAGTTGCCCCGGCGCCCAGCCGGCATAGCCGAGCGCGAGCAGCGCCTTGTCTGGGCCCGCGCCCTTGGCGATGTCGCGTAAGATGTCGATGGTCGCGGTGAGGCAGACGCTCTCGTCGATCGGCAGCGTGCTCTCGGCCTTGAAGTAATCGGCGCTATGCAGCACGAAGCCGCGCCCGGTCTCCACCGGTCCGCCGAGATGCACGGCCATCGCAGTGAGACCCGCCGGCAAGCTGATGCGATCCTGCGGCGGCACGATGTTGAGTTGTTCAAGCAACTCGGTAAAACTGATGTTTGGCGCGCGCTGGTTGATGATGATCCCCATCGCGCCGTCCGCCGAATGCGCGCACATATAGATCACGGCGCGGGCAAATCGGGGATCGCCCATGGCGGGCATGGCGATGAGAAGCTGACCGTCCAAATAAGCGCCGCGTTGCGATGATCGGCTCTTTGCGCTGCGAGTTGCCATCGTTCCAGACTATAGCAGTTCTACGGCTTGTGAAGGTGCCTTGCTGGATTAACTCCGAACGGGGCATTTTCGTCGCATCGTGACTCACGAAAGAGTGAGGTGTTTCGCCGTCCTGCAAGTCGCGCCGCGGCTTCGTTGCCGTTAGAGTTGCGTCACCCGACACCAGGGAACATTCGAATGAAATTTACCCGTATTTCGCGAATCGCGGCGCGGTTCTCCATCGGACTTGCCGTCGCGGTGGTGCCGAGCAGTTACGTCACTCCGATTGCCGTCGCCGCCAATGCAAGCGCGTCTCACTGGGTCGACTCGACCAATTCCAAGGTGCGAATCGTTTCCGGCCTCGTCGAGCGCGACGGCAAGCAAGCGCCCATGGCCGGCGTACAGCTGCGCATGAATCCGCAGTGGAAAACCTATTGGAAGAATCCTGGGGATTCCGGCGTGCCGCCGGCCTTCGATTGGTCCGGCTCCACAAATCTGAAAAGCGCGGAGGTGCTCTATCCCGCGCCGCATCGCTTCGTCGAAGCAGATGGCTGGGCGATCGGCTATGTCGACGAGATCGTCTTCCCGGTCAAGGTCACGCCCGAGCGGGAAGGGGAGCCGGTCGAATTGCAGCTCGCTTTCGATTTTGGCCTCTGCAAGGACCTTTGCATTCCGAACGCGGTGACGCTCGGCCTGATCGTCGAGCCGGACACAGGCAAGGGCGATGCGCGCCTGATCGAGAGCTTCCTCGCGCGCGTGCCGAAAGCTGCGGCTCCAGGCGTGTTCCCCGAACTCTCCAAGGTCGACGTGAGGTTGGACGGCAATGCGCCGGAGCTTGTGATCGAAGCCGCCTTCCCGCCAGGCGCGACCGGAACGGACTTGTTCATCGATGCGGGCGAGGTTTTCGTGCCTATCCCTAAAGCGCTTGGCCCCCTGGAAGGCGACAAGCAGCGCTTCGCGGTCACCTTCGCCTCGGCCGAGGAAGTGTCCGCCATCAAGGGCAGGCCATTGTCTTTCGTCCTGGTATCGGACCAGGGCGCCACCGAGACGGTCTGGACGGCCGAATAGGCCCCGGCTTGGCCGTGAGGGGCGGACCCGTTATGGTGCCGCCCGAAAGCCAAGCCCAAGGAGAGTGTCGATGGCTATTGCGATAGGTGATCGCCTACCCGAGGCGACCTTCAGGGTGATGGAGGATGACGGCATCAAGACCGTGAGCACGGGAGAGGTGTTCGGCGGCAAGAAAGTGGTGTTGTTCGCCGTCCCCGGTGCCTTCACGCCGACTTG
>JAWOJH010000182.1:0-19793 GCA_046481725.1 Methyloceanibacter sp.
GGGCGCGGACCCGGGCAACCAGCTCTTCCATGCGGAAGGGCTTGGGCAAATAGTCGTCGGCGCCCGCATCGATCCCTTCGACCCGCTCGGGCCATGAGCCGCGGGCGGTAAGAATGAGCACTGGCACATGCCGTCCCGCCTCACGCCAGCGCCGCAGCACCGAGAGCCCGTCCATGCGGGGCAGTCCGAGATCCAAGATCACAAGGTCGTACGGTTCGGTATCGCCCCGAAACCATGCGTCTTCGCCGTCACCGGTCAGGTCGGCGACGAAGCCTGCCGCCGACAGCGCCGCTGAGATATCGGCGCGAATCCGCGTCTCGTCCTCGACGACGAGGATGCGCATCAGTCGTCGTCCTCAACCTTTAGAATCTCGCCGGTGGCGGCATCGGCCTCCACCTCCATCAGACGCCCGCCGGGCGTAACGATCTTGAATTCGTAGACCAGAACTCCGTCTTCGAGTTCCAGTTCGACTTCGATGACCTTGCCGGGCACCTTGGATTTCACCTTGGCGAGAACTTCGGTGAGCGGCAGAACGCGGCCTTCCTCCAAGGCGCGCCGGGCCAGGAGGTGATCGTCGTCGCCTGCGAACGAAGTTCCCGGGCCCGTGGCCACAAGCGCGGCGGCGAGTATCAATGGCAAGGGATGGCGCATGATCGCTCTCATTTTGGGGCCAAGGACCTGACAACTCCCTGACGGCGGGTATCAGCCTAGTGTCAGCGCCGCTATGCGATGGTCTTGCTCGGGCGCGGCGTCGAGCCGTCGCCATCATAACTCACAACGATAAGGAGCAACCGGCAATGAGGAAAACTGCTGTTTTTGCCGTCATCGCGCTCGCGCTGGCAGTTAGTGCGCCGACCGGAGCGTCTGCCGGCGACGACCTATTCAAGGCCCGCCTGAACGTGCCGTCGGACCAGTGGCTGTCGCCCAGCGAGATCGCGACGAAACTCGGTGAAAAAGGCTATCGGGTCGTCGAGATCGAGTCGGACGACGGCGCTTACGAGGTTGAGATGATCGACAAGAACGGCGTGAAGATCGAAGCGCATGTTCATCCGGCGACGGGAGAGTTGCTCTACGGTTACGACGACTGAGCGAAATCTCTAATGGGTGGCTGGCGCTAGCGGCGCAACAGCAGCGTCAGCACGCCGGCCACCAGCGCGACGAAGAGCAGACAGAGCAGGACGATCACCCCGATCGCGCCGAGGATCGCCTTGAGCGTGCTCCAGAAGCCGAACGTGGCGACCAGCGCGGCAAGCAGCAGCAGTACGACAATCGGCATGGGGTCCCTCCGCGCTTGCCGGGCTAGCTCAATTCGCGGATGCGGAAGGGAAGGCCACCCTTCGGGCAGAGGGTGACGGTGGCGTGGATCTTGGCCGGCACCGGCCCGGCGTATTCCGGCGTGTAGCGGCGCAGGAGCTGGACCAGCGCCAGCGTGTTCTCGATCTGCGACAATGCCCCGCCGATGCAGGAGCGCTTGCCGGCGGCGAAGGGCAGGTAGCTGTACTTCACCCGCTTCTTGGCGCGTTCCGGCGCGAAGCGCTCGGGATCGAATTTCTCCGGCGACTCCCAGAATTTCGGGCTGTGATGCATAACATAGGCAAGGATCACCACCTTGTCGCCGGCCTTGATCTTATGGCCTCCGATGTCGTCGTCGCCGGCGGCGATGCGGATCAAGGCCCAGATCGGCGGAAACAGCCGCATGGTCTCCTGAATCACCATCTTTGTGTAGCTGAGCTGCTGCACCTCGTTCCACACCGGATCGCGCTCGCCGCACACGGCGCGCGCCTCGGCCCTGATACGCTCGAGCGCCTCGGGATGCTGCGACAGCAGATAAAGCGACCAGGCGAGCGTCAGCGCCGTGGTCTCGGTGCCGGCCCAGAGATATTGCTTCATCTCGTCGATCACCTGCTGACGATCGAATTCCGGGAAACTGGGATCGGCCTCCGCCGCCTCCAGCATCTTGAGCAGAGTCTTCTCGCGATGTTCGAGGATGCCGGCGCCCATCACCGTCTCGGGGATCGAGCCCCAGACCTCCATGGCCTTGGCGGCGTCGTCATGGGTGATCGCCTCGAGCTGGCCGCGCACGTTCTTCAGTCGCAGCGATTTGTGGTTCATCACGTCGGTATAGGTCTTGACCTGACCAAACACGAAATGCGGGTTGAAGGGCATTTCGCGGTCGAACAACGCCTTGCACACCATCTCGGCGGCCAAGGTCCAGGTCTCCTCCACCATTTCGATGGTCTCGCCGGTCGAGGCGAATTTCGACCAGCGCGCCATCTTGGAGTCGATGGCCGACATCAGATAGGGGAAGTAAGCCTCGAACATATTCGGATGGAAGGCGGGCTGCTGCGGCGCGCGGATCTTCTGCCAGAGCGCGCCGTCGACCGTGATCATGCTCTTGCCGAAGATCGGCCGGAGCCCGTCGAAATATTTGACGTAGTTGTCGGCGTTGGTCACCAGCACGCGTTCGGCATGCGCGGGCTCCGACAGCAGCATGATGCGCTGGTTCTTGAGATTGATGGGTATCACGCCGCCATATTTGTCGCTGAGCGCCATGAGAACCTGCATGGGGTTCTCCTGGTTCAGGAGCGGCGTGAGCTTGAACCAGATCGACTGCTCCTCGCCGAGCCCGTGCGATGGAGAGTAGGCGACCGTCATGTCCGCCATCTACGCCTTCCCCCTTGCTTCCTGGTCTCGGCCATGTCGGTCCCACCTTGGGCGGCCGCAAGCACGAGGAAGCGGCCTTCCACGCCATTTGAGTCGCCGCTTTGGTCGCGGCAGGAAGGCGCGGAATTGCCTCGATTTAGGCCAGTGTCTAGCATCCGGCCGTCTTCATTGTCCATCATTGGCATGCTGGCCATCTTGCGGTGCGACATGCCGTCCCGTCCAGGACCCGATCTTACGGCCGTTAACAATTTCAATCAAAAGGCTTCCTCGGGGGGAGGGGAAAACAGCGGGGGTTGGGGCCTGATTTGTGTCATTCCCACCACAAGCTCGCCCTCCACGCGGACCTTGCCGGAGGCGACCAGACCCAGCGCCAGCGGATAGAGGCGGTGCTCGGCTTCCAGCACCCGCACCGCGAGGCCGTCCGGCGTATCGCCGGAAAGAACGGGAACCGCGGCCTGCGCCACGATCGGGCCCTCGTCCATGCCGGGCCGGACGAAATGTACGGTGCAGCCGCTGATCTTCACCCCCTCGGCCAAAACGCGAGCATGGGTATGCAAACCCTTGAAGGCGGGGAGGAGGGACGGGTGGACATTGAGATGCCGGTTCCACCAGCGGCGGACGAAGCTTTCCGTGTGCAGGCGCATGAAGCCCGCATTGCAGAGCAGTTCGACGCCTGCCTCGTTCAGCGCCGCATCGACGGCGGCGTCGAAATCCTCGCGCGAGGCGAAGGCCTTGTGGTCGATGGTGCCGGTCGGGATCAGCCCTGCCTCGGCGCGCAACAGACCTTGCGCGGACGGCACGTTCGAGATCACCAGCACGATCTTGGCGGGGAAGGCGGGAACCCGGCATGCCTCGATCAACGCGCCGAGATTGGAGCCCCGGCCCGAAATCAGGACACCCACGCGTTTCTTGGTCATGAGCGTATCAAGCGAGCTTGCCCCCGTAGCGGATCGCCGGTCCTTCCCCGCGCACCCCGATTGCGCCAATCACGACCGCCTCCTCGCCGAGCGCGCCGAGCACGTGCTCGACCTCGCCCGGAGCGACAATGACGATCATGCCGATGCCGCAGTTGAAGGTGCGCAGCATCTCGTCGTCGCCGGCTCCCGATGCCGCTTGCAGCCAGGCGAAGACCGGCGGTAGCGCGAAAGTGCCAAGATCGATCTCGGCGGCGAGGCCGTCGGGCATGACGCGCGGAATGTTCTCACTGAGGCCGCCGCCGGTGATATGGGCGAGCGCCTTGACGGCCTTGGTTGTGCGAATCGTTTCAAGCATCTCGCGGACATAGATGCGGGTCGGGGTGAGCAGGGCTTCGCCGAGCTTGAGCCCCGGCGCGAACGGCGCGGCGTCCTGCCAGGTCAGGCCCGTGCGCTCGGCCACCCGGCGCACCAGGGAGAAGCCATTGGCGTGAACGCCGGAGGAAGGGAGTGCCAGGATGATGTCGCCGGCGGCGATGTCCTTGCGCGGCAGCAATCCGGAGCGCTCGACCGCGCCGACGGCAAAGCCGGCGAGATCGTAGTCCCCGGCGGCATAGAGGCCCGGCATTTCCGCGGTCTCGCCGCCGATCAGGGCGCAGCCGGCCTGTTCGCAGCCTTTAGCAATGCCGCCGATCACCGCCTCGGCCACGCCGAGATCGAGCTTGCCGGTGGCGAAATAATCCAGGAAGAACAGCGGCTCGGCGCCCTGCACAACGATATCGTTGACGTTCATGGCGACCAGGTCGACGCCGATTCCGGCATGCATGCCGGTCTCGATGGCAAGTTTCAGCTTGGTGCCGACGCCGTCGGTGGCCGCCACCAGGACCGGATCGGCGAATCCACAAGGTTTGAGGTCGAACAGTCCGCCAAAGCCGCCGATGCCGCCAAGCACGCCCGGACGCTTGGTCTTGGCCGCGAGCGGGCCGATGGCCCGGACCAGGGCGTTGCCGGCGTCGATATCGACGCCCGCATCGCGATAGGTCATTTTGGCCTTGTCCTTGGGAGTTGCAGGCACGAACCGCTCGGGGTGCAGAAGCAGGCGATTTGGCATAACAATCGTGCCCGGCAACGCGCGTCAAGGCGCAAAAGGCCGTCGGCGCGCCACATTCGCAGGGTTTACCGAAGGCAATAGGGCAGGTTCAGAGTCCGACATGGCGTGGTCACGATGGATGCGTTCGGCCGGGGCGAGCCTCGCCCTGCTGCCGTTCTTTCTCCTCGCAAATGCCGCGGGCGCCGCGGCGCAAGGCGCCGGCAGCCTGTATGAGGTCGCCAAGATCTCGGTCGACACCACCGCCGCCGATGCCGTCGCCGCGCGATCAATGGGCATGGCCGAGGCGCAATCCCGCGCGGTCAAGACCGTGCTGCAGCGGCTCGTGCCGTCCGGGTTCCAGCTCCCGAAACTCGGCGCCGAGGATGTTGAGGGGCTGGTCAACGGCGTCTCGATCCGCAAGGAGCAGAACTCGACGACCCGCTACATCGCCACGCTCGACGTGAGCGTGAACGAGCAGGGGATCAAAAATGTACTGCTTGAACAGGGTATTCCTTTCAGCGAGGAACGCGCGCCCTCGATCTCCATCCTGCCCGTGATGATCGCGGGTGGAGCGGTCAAGACCGACGAAGGCTGGCGGCAGGCCTGGGAGGCGCTCGATCTCGCTCACAGCGTGACGCCGGCCACCATTCTCCGCGCCAGGCCCGAACTCGGTCTGGAGACGGTCAAGGCGGTGCTCGCCGGCGATGCGCAGGCGCTCGAGTCGATGCAGGCGGATTACGGCTTCGGGCCGCTGGTGATCGCCGTGGGCGAAGCGGAGGGCGGCAAATTCGTGACGCGACTCGGCGGCATGGACGGAACCGGTCCGATCAATTACGGGCAGAGCGAGAAGGTGGGCGGCAGTGCCGCGGGAGCCCAGCGCGAAGGCGCCGCGCTCGCCTTCGCGGTGATTGAGAACCGGTGGAAGACGAGCCAATCCGGCGAGCAGCCTGCGACCGAGGTTAGATATGAGGAGGAGCCGGCGGCGGCGCCTTCCGTCGCCCGGCCTGGCACGGACGTTCCCCGGAATGTGATGGCCGTGGTGGAGTTTCAGGGCCTCAAGGACTGGCAGGAAATACGCGGACGGCTGATGAATGTGGCTGGGATCCAGGCGCTGGAGGTAAATTCGCTGTCGGCGCGCGGCGCCTCGATCACCTTCGACTATGCGGGTCCGCTGGGCCGCTTGCAGCAGGAACTCGGCCAGAGCGGCTTTCAGTTCGACGACAGCGACGGCACTTTTGTGCTCCGCTCGCGCTAGGGCAGGTGGCCCGGCGGTCACGCCGCAAGGCAGAATCTGCTAGACTGGGAGGCGGAGGCTAAGGCGCGGCGGCAAGCGCGACCGGGCCTCCTGGAGGAGCGTTCGTGAATATCCCCAATACCATCACGCTCGGACGGATCGTGCTCGTCCCGCTGATCGTTTGGCTGATCATCACGCACGAGATGACGGCGGCCTTCCTGCTGTTCCTGCTGGCGGGCTTCTCCGACGCGGCTGACGGGTTTCTCGCCAAGCGCTATGGCTGGCGAAGCGAACTCGGCGCCTATCTCGATCCGATCGCCGACAAGGCGCTGCTGGTCAGCATCTATGTCACGCTGGGTTTCGCCGGCCATCTGCCGGTGTGGCTGGTGATCGCCGTGGTCAGCCGAGACATTCTCATCGTCGGCGCCGTGGTGCTGTCGTGGATGCTGTCGCAGCCGGTGCAAATGCAGCCGCTGATGATCAGCAAGGCCAACACCTTGTCGCAGATTCTCCTGGCCGGCCTAGTGCTGGCCGAACTCGGGTTTGGCCTGGGCCTGCACGACTTGGTCAAGATGCTGGTCTGGGTAACCGGCACACTGACCATCCTATCCGCCGCGGCCTATTTCTGGTCCTGGCTCGGGCACATGACGAGCCACGAGCCTCAGCCCGCGCCGCTACCGCCGCGCCCGAGCAAAGCGTCGAACCTGGACCGGCCGCCGCATGAGAGCAAAGCGCCGGAACCGCGGCATCCGCGGATCAGGGCTTCATGACGGTTGCCCAGCTCATCCTCGACCTGCCCCACCGGGCGGCGCTCGGTGCCGAGGATTTTCTGGTCAGCGGCTGCAACCTGGCCGCGGTCAAGCTGATCGACGCCTGGCCGGCCTGGCAGGAGCCCGTGCAATTGCTGACCGGGCCCGCGGCGAGCGGCAAGACGCATCTGGCACGCGTGTGGCAAGCGCTGTCCGGCGCGTGTTCCATCAACCCCGACAATCTCGGCGTCGACTTCATCGATGCCATGGGCGCGGGCACGCCGCTGGTGGTCGAGGACGCCGACCGCGCCGCCTATGACGAGCAGGCGCTGTTCCATCTCCTGAACCTGGCGCGGGAAAAGCAGCTCTCGGTGCTGCTGACGGCACGGGGATCGCCCGCAACCTGGCAGATCGCCTTGCCGGACCTGCTGTCGCGGCTGAACGCCGTTCCCGTCGTGGCGATCGGAGCGCCCGACGAGGATCTGATCCGGACCGTGTTGCTGAAGCATTTTGCCGACCGGCAGCTCGATATCGATCCCAAAGTGCTTACCTATCTTGCGCTGCATGTGGACCGGTCGCTGGCGGCGGCGGCGGCCACGGTGGCGGCGGTCGACCGGGCGGCACTGGGCAGCGGGCGCAAAATCAGCCGCCAGTTGGTGATCGAGGTGCTTCAGGCGAACGCGCCGGCCGATTGAAGTGCCGACGGGGCTTGGCGCCCGCCGTAACGCAAGTGATACAATTCTTGGGGTAACATCGCGGGACCGGCCGGAGCCATCCGCCCTCTACAGAAAACATCGAGTTAACAAGAGGTTACAATGAGTTTGCCAGAGCAGGTCGCGCGGCCTGAGCCGAACCAAGCGATCGCCGCCTTCGGTCGCAGCCGCTATTTCAATCGCGAACTGTCTTGGCTGCAATTCAACCGGCGGGTGCTGGAAGAGGCCGAGAACGAGCGCCATCCGCTGCTCGAGCGGTTGCGCTTTCTGTCGATCTCGGCGTCCAACCTCGACGAGTTCTATATGGTCCGCGTCGCTGGTCTGCGCGGCCAGGTGCTGGCGGGCATCGAGACGCCGAGCGTCGACGGGCTGACGCCCACCGAGCAACTCGATCGGATCAACCGCTCGGTCGTGGAGTTGACCGCCGAGCAGCAGGAAAACTGGGTCACTCTCGAGGCGCTACTGGCGGAGGCCGGCCTCCATGTGCTGAGCGCCGATCAGCTTACCGACGTCGAGCGCGCCTGGCTGGAAGAGCACTTCCTCGCCCATATCTTTCCGGTGCTGACGCCGATCGCGGTCGATCCGGCCCATCCGTTTCCGTTCATTCCTAATTTCGGCTTCACCCTTGGACTCGAACTGGTGCGGGACGGTTCGCTCAGGACCATGCACGCCCTCATGCCGATTCCGCCGCAGCTCGTGCGTTTCATCCGGCTGCCGAACACGGGCGAGACCAAGGAGCCGATCCGCTTCATCCGGCTCGAAACGGTGGTCGGCATCTTCGTGTCGCGCCTGTTTCCCGGCTACCGGGTGCGGAGCCAGGGCGCGTTCCGGGTGCTGCGCGACAGCGATATCGAGGTGCAGGAAGAGGCGGAGGACTTGGTGCGCCTGTTTGAATCGGCGCTGAAGCGCCGCCGGCGGGGTTCGGTCATCCGGCTCGAGATCGAGGCGTCGATGCCGTCTCGCCTCCAGCGCTTCGTCATGCAGGAGCTGAAGGTCTCCGACCGCGAGAGCTTCGTGCAGAAGGGCCTGATCGGGCTCACCGATATCAACCAACTGATCGTCGCCGACCGGCCGGATCTGAAATTTCAGCCTTATGTCAGCCGCTTCCCGGAGCGCATCCGCGAGCATCAGGGCGATTGCTTCGCCGCGATCCGCGCGAAGGACATCGTGGTGCATCACCCCTACGAGTCCTTCGACGTCGTGCTGCAATTCCTGAAGCAGGCGACTGCCGATCCCGATGTGGTGGCGATCAAATGGACGCTCTACCGCACCTCAAAGAGTTCGCCGATCATCGAGGCGCTGAAGGAAGCGGCGGAAGCCGGCAAGTCGGTGACCGCCGTGGTCGAGCTCAAGGCGCGCTTCGACGAGGAGGCCAACATCAAATGGGCGCGCGACCTGGAAAGCGCCGGCGTCCAGGTGGTGTATGGATTCATCGAGCTGAAGACCCACGCCAAGCTCAGCCTGATCGTCCGGCGCGAGCGCGGCGAGTTGATCACCTATTGCCATGTGGGGACCGGCAACTATCACCCGGTCACCGCCAAGATCTATACTGATCTGTCCTTCTTCACCGCCGATCGCACCATCGGCCAGGACGTGTCGCGCATCTTCAACTACGTCACCGGCTATGCCGAGCCGGCTGAACTCGAGGTGATGGCGGTCTCGCCGCACGGCATCAGGGCGCGCATTCTCGATCACATTCGTGAGGAGATGTATCACGCCAAGGCCGGACGCCCGGCGGCGATCTGGATGAAGATGAACTCGCTGGTCGATGCGGAGATCATCGACGCGCTCTATGAGGCGAGCCAGGCGGGGGTCGAGATCGATCTGGTGGTGCGCGGCATCTGCTGTCTCAGGCCCGGCGTGCCCGAGCTCTCGGAGAACATCCACGTCAAGAGCATCGTCGGCCGTTTCCTCGAACATGCGCGCATCTATTGCTTCGGCGCGGGTCATGGGCTTCCGCACCGCAAGGCAGTGGTCTATATCAGTTCCGCGGACATGATGCCCCGCAATCTCGACCGCAGGGTGGAGGCCATGGCGCCGATCAAGAACCCGACCGTGCACGAGCAGATCCTCGACCAGATCATGGTCGCCAATCTCAAGGACAACCTCCAGAGCTGGCGCGTACGGCCCGATGGCAGCTCGGAGCGGATTCATCCGGGAAAGGACCAGGAAGCTTTCAGTGCTCAGGATTATTTCATGACCAACCCGAGCCTGTCCGGCCGCGGCACGTCTCTCACCGAGAGCATGCCGCCGCGCTTCACGCGCCTGGTCGAGACGGGCTAGACGCGCCCGCCACCGCCATGGTCTTCAAAAGCGATCAGACCCCGGTGGCGGTGGTCGATATCGGCTCGAATTCGGTCCGGCTGATCGTCTACGAGAATTCGTGCCGGGCGCCGGCGCCGATCTTCAACGAAAAAGTGTTGTGCGGCTTGGGCCGCACGCTGGCGTCGACCGGCAAGCTCGCTCCGGACGCCATCAAGCGCGCGCTCAGGGCGCTCCGGCGCTTTCGCGCCCTGATCGAACAGCTTGGGGTCACCCATGTCGAGGTGATCGCCACGGCCGCGGCACGCGAAGCGGAGAACGGACCGGACTTCATCGCCCAGGCCGAGCGCGTGCTCGGCCGCGAGATCACGGTTCTGTCCGGCACGCAGGAGGCCGAGTTCGCCGCGCTCGGCGTCGTCTCGGGCATCCATGCCGCGGACGGCTTTGCCGGCGATCTTGGCGGTGGCAGCCTCGAATTAATCGACGTGCGCGGCGGCAGATTGTCGGACGCAGTGACGCTGCCGCTCGGCGGCTTGCGGCTGATCGATGCCTCGGGGGGCAGCCTGAAAAAGGCGCGCGAAATCGTCGATAGCGAGCTGGCCAGGGTCGACTGGCTGGAGAAGGGCAGGGGGCGTGATTTCTACGTGATCGGCGGGACCTGGCGGGCGCTGGCACGGCTGCACATGACACAGACCAACTATCCGTTGAGCGTGATGCACAATTACCGGATCAACGCCGACGACGCTCTGCGCTTTTCCGCCTTGCTCGACCACCAGTCGCAAAGCTCGCTGGCCGGCATCCGCGACATCTCCAGCGCGCGCCGCGAGACCATCCCCTATGGCGCGCTGGTACTGGAGCGGCTGATCAAGCAGATGAAGCCGCGCGCGGTCGTGGTCTCGGTGTTCGGCATCCGCGAGGGACTGCTGTACAACCTGTTGAGCGAGGAGGAGCGGGCCAAGGATCCGCTGATCGCGGCGTGCGACGACATCGCGCGGCGGTGGTGCCGCTCGGTGGACAACGCTTACGAGCTTTGCTTCTGGACCGACGCGCTGTTCCGGGCGCCCGGACCGGTTGAGACACCGGAGCAGAGGCGGCTGCGTCATGCCGCCTGTCTCCTGTCCGATGTCGGCTGGCGGGCGCATCCCGACTATCGCGGCATTCAGAGCCTCAATCTGGTGGCGCACGGCACCTTCGTCGGCGTCGATCACCCGGGGCGCGCCTTTCTCGCGCTCACCGTCTATTACCGCAATGAGGGCCTGGTGAAAGACGAGCTGAGCCAGAAGTTGATCGAACTGGTGGACAAGGACATGCTGAAGCGGGCGCGCATTCTGGGCGCCGCGTTCCGCGCCGCGCATATGGTCTCGGCGGCGATGCCGGGCGTGCTGACCAACACGCCGCTCAGTTATGAGGGCAACCGGCTGACCTGGACCTTGCCGGACCCCTATTCCAGCCTCGAAGGCGAGCGGGTGGAGCGGCGATTCAAGCTGCTCGCCAATCTGCTCGACCGGGAGCCGGAGATCCGGGTTGGCTCCGCCTATCAGCTGGCGGCAAGCTAGTGAGCTTGCCGCCCGGGCGTAAAGCGTCATGGCCGGGCTTGTACCGGCCATCCACGTCTTTACATTCCAGCCAAATTCGTGGATGCCCGGCACTTCGGCCGGGCATGACGAGGCAATTTGCGCGTTTCTAACTGGATCAACGACTCGATCGATAATGGCAGAAGACCTCTACACAGTTCTTGGCGTGGCGAAGACGGCGAGTGCCGCGGAGATCACCAAGGCCTATCGCAAGCTCGCCAAGAAGCTGCACCCGGACCTCAATCCGGGTGACAAGGCGGCCGAGGAGAAATTCAAGAAGATCACCGCCGCCTACGGGATCGTCGGCGACGAGGACAAGCGAAAGCGCTACGACGCCGGCGAGATCGACGCCTCCGGCCAGGAGACGCCGCAGCGGCGCTACTACCGGGAATATGCCGGGGGCGAAGAGGGCGCGCGCTACCGCTCCAGCGCCGGCTACGAGGATATCGGCGCGTTCAGCGATTTGTTCGGCGATCTGTTCGGCGAGCGGGGCGGGCGCGGAAGTGCTGGCGGGCGGCGCTTCTCCATGCGGGGCCAGGACACGCAGTACCGGCTCGAGGTCGAGTTTCTCGACGCGGTGAACGGCACCAAGACGCGCATCACGCTGCCCGATGGCGGGACGCTCGACGTCACCATCCCGGCCGGGGTCACCGACGGGCAAGTGCTTCGGCTGAGAGGCAAGGGAAACCCGGGTCTCGGCGAAGGCGAGCCCGGCGATGCGCTGATCGAGATCGTCGTGAAGCCGCATCCGGTGTTCAAGCGCGAGGGCGACGACATCGCGGTCGAGGTCCCGATCACCTTCGACGAGGCGGTGCTCGGCGGCAAGGTGGAGGTGCCGACCATCGGCGGCCGCGTGTCGGTGACGGTGCCGCCCGGCGCCAATACCGGGCAGACGCTGCGGCTCAAGGGTCGCGGCGTGAATCGCAAGGGCGCCGCCGGCGATCAGCTGGTCAAGCTCAGCGTCGTCCTCCCGGAATCGATTGACGATGAGCTCAAGAGCTTCGCGGAGCGATGGCGCGAGAGCAACCGCTACGATCCGCGGCGCAAGCTGAAGGAGCAGGCGTGATGCTCTCGGAACACGATCTGGTGGCGAAGGTGCGTCACCTCACTGTGACCAGGCTCAGGGTCTGGGTGTCGCATGGCTGGATCAAGCCCGCGGACGAGGCGGCGCAAGGTTTTTCCGAGGCCGATCTGGCGCGGGCGGCGCTGATCTGCAATCTGGAAGACGAGCTCGGCTTCGCCGAAGAGGACGTTCCGGTCCTGCTCAACCTGATTGACCAGATTCACGGCCTCAGAGCAGAGCTCAAGGGATTGCTCGGCGCGCTCGAGGACCTGCCGCCGGACGCCCGCGCCACGGTTAGGATGCGGATCACGCAAATCCGCGGGGGCGAGCCTCGATGAAAGGCGCTGCCGGTATATTGTTGTTCGCCGGCCTAGTCGCACTCTTCACCTTCTTGAGCGTGCGGTTCGGGCTCGGGCGGCTCCCCGGCGACATCGTCATCGATCGCGGTAGCTTCTATTTCTATCTGCCGATCACCACGGCGGTGCTGGTCAGCCTGTTACTGTCGCTGCTGTTTTGGCTGTTCAACCGCTTCGGCGGCTAGCTTCGATGCGCAAGCGGATCGTCGTCGTCAGCGACAAGATGCAAAAGGGCTACCGCTACGAACTGGTGGCGCAGCCCGGGCGCGGCTTCGATCCCGAATTCGAGCCCGAGCTGACGCCGCGGGAGATGCTGCGGCTCGGCGTGTTCTGCGGCAAATACATGACCGATACGTGGAAGGAATTTCCGAAGAGCTGGTTCGAGGGTGCCAAATTGGCGCCGGGGCGGCGCAACTGCTCGCTGAATTTCTTTGGCGTCGATGCAAGCCAGCCGCTCTCGGTCTGGCGCCAGAAGGGCTGGATCCATCCCGACGATCCGCGCGGCTGGTTCCAATGGTACTGCCGCTATTACCTGGGCCGCCGCATGCCCGAAGAGGACCGCCGTCAGATCAAGCGCTGGAAGGCGATCCGCCGGCACGCCGCGCAGATCGTGCGGAATTGCGAGCCGGGCGATCTCGGCTGCCGCAGGCGGCAGCGCCAGGCGCTGCTGCATTGGGCCTATGACAGCCGGAAGATTTAGCTGCCTTCGGCGGGCAGCTCGCGTTCCTGGGCCGGACGCACGGCGACCTCGCCATCCTGGATGACGAGGGCAAGTTCGCCGCGCTTCAAGGCCAGCGCGTCCTCGCCGAATAATTTCCGCCGCCAGCCGCGCAAGACCGGCACGTCGGTGTCGCCGGAGCGAGCGATCTCCTCCAACTCGTCACTGGTGGCGATCAGCTTGGGTGCGACACCATGCCGGCCAGCGGTGGCTTTCAGCAGCACGCGCAAGAGATCCACCACGGCCTGCGCCTCGGGCGGCATCGGCTCGCCCCGCTCGATGGGCGGGATCGATTGCGGATCGCGCTCGAGCCCACGGCCCACGGCTTCGAGCACGGCGCGGCCGCGCATGGAGCGGGCGAAGCCGTTGTGCAAAGTGCGCAACGAGCCGAGATCCTCGATCGTGCGGGGAGCTTGGCTGGCGATGTCGTAAAGCGCCTCGTCCTTGAGGATGCGGGAGCGCGGCACGTCCTGGGCTTGCGCCTCCCGCTCGCGCCAGGCGGCAAGCTCCATGAGCACGGCCAGCGCCTTCGGCGTCTTGATGCGCATCTTGAGCCGCCGCCAGGCCTGCTCGGGATGCAGCTCGTAGGTGGCGGGGTCGGTGAGTACGCCCATCTCCTCATTGAGCCAGCTTGCCCGCTCGGACTTATCGAGCTGACTCTTGAGCTTGGGGTAGAGGTCGCGGAGATGGACGACATCGCCCAATGCATAGGTGAGCTGACGCTCGGAAAGCGGACGCCGGCTCCAATCGGTGAAGCGAGAGGTCTTGTCGAGATTTCGGTTCAGCACGCGCTTCACCAGCATCGAGTAGCTCACCGCTTCGCCGAAGCCGCAGACCATCGCGGCCACCTGGCTGTCGAAAATCGGGTGCGGGATGACGTTGGCCAGGTGATGCACGATCTCGACGTCCTGGCGGGCGGAATGGAACACCTTCAGCACCCGCTCATTGACCATCAGCTCGAAGAAGGGCGTGAGGTCGAGGCCGGGAGCCAGAGAGTCGATCAGCACCTCCTGGCCCTCGGCGGCAATCTGGATCAGGCACAGCCGCGGCCAAAAGGTCTGCTCGCGCATGAATTCGGTGTCGACGGCGATAAACGGGGCGCCGCCGAGCCGCGCACAGGCTTCGGCCAGGTGCTCGTTGCTGTTAATAAGGTTCATGGTCGGCGGGTATAGCCCAAGGCTGCGCGCCAGGCCAAGAGGCGGCAAGCCGCAATCGATGCCAATCCCAATCTATTTGCTTGGCTGAGATGCCGGGGCGATCGCCGCCCGGGTCGTTCGGGCGGCGATCCTTCCACTCTGGCTCAGACTTTTGCCTGATGCGACGGGGGTTTCGGGTGAATGCTCTCCGCGGCGCTGGGCATCGCCTGGTCCGGCGTCGTCATGCCGTGCATGAGCGATGACATGACGGCGAAACCGGTAACGGTGCCCGCTACGATCCAGCCGGCAAGGGGAACGCGCGAGCGCATCTTGGGGATGTTCAGCATGATTTCGATTCCCTCTTTAGTGCTTGCCGGAAGAACGCAAATCCCCGCGCTGGGTTCCTTGAGTTAACGAGGTGCCGCGTTGGGATCCGGGATTTGGATATCGGGCGGTGGGATGACTTCCATGTCGTGTCCCGCCTCCGGATTGGGCACATCGGTGTAGATGTCTTTGTCGCCGATGTCGGGCGGGGGAATGACGAAGTCCTGCTCGCCCGCGGGCGGGGCGGGCGGCAGGCCGTTGTCGGCGCCGGGCGGGTCCTCGCCCTGAGGCGTGGTCTGCTCGGGTTCGGCCGCCAGCGCGCCGCTTAGGCCGGTTGGGCCGGACAGCACCAAGGCTGACACCAGCGCCAATCGCATCAAGCATTGAGGCATAGCATTCTCCAGGTTTAGCTCCTGACAAGGCAAACCGGCGGGGAGAGGTCATCGTTCCCGCCGGTGGGCGCGCTTGCCTTGACAAAGGGCCTCCCGCCATGCGCTGTTCCCGCGCGTTTTCGATCGTTTCTTCACACCCTTTCAGGCATTCAGGCGCGACCATGCACGACTACCGAACCCATAGCTGCGGTGCCCTCCGGAGCGCCGATGTCGGTCGGCAGGTGCGGCTGTCGGGCTGGGTGCATCGCGTGCGCGATCACGGCGGGCTCCTGTTCATCGATCTCCGCGACCATTACGGGCTCACCCAATGCGTGGCCGACCCCAAGTCGCCGGCCTTCGCGCTCGCCGAGAAATTGAAGCCCGAATGGGTGGTGCGGATCGACGGCGAGGTGGTGGCGCGCACGGGCGAGACGGTCAATCCGAATCTGCCGACCGGCGCGGTCGAGGTCAGGATCGGCGAGCTTGAGGTCCTGTCGGAGGCGAAGGAATTGCCGCTGCCGGTGTTCGGCGAGCCGGACTATCCGGAAGAGACTAGGTTGAAATACCGCTTCCTCGATCTCCGCCGCGACAGCCTGCACGCCAACATCATGAAGCGGCAGGCGATCATCTGGTCATTGCGCAACCGCATGCGGGAGGCGGGCTTCTTCGAGTTCCAGACGCCGATCCTCACCGCCTCGTCGCCGGAGGGCGCGCGCGACTATCTGGTCCCGTCGCGGGTGCATCCCGGCAAGTTCTACGCGCTGCCGCAGGCGCCGCAGCAATTCAAGCAGCTCATTATGATTGCCGGCTTCGACCGCTATTTTCAGATCGCACCCTGCTTCCGCGACGAGGATGCGCGCGCCGACCGCTCGCCGGGTGAGTTCTATCAGCTCGATCTGGAGATGAGCTTCGTCACGCAAGACGACGTGTTCGACACGGTCGAGCCGATCCTGCGCGGCCTGTTCGAGGAATTCGGCAGCGGCCAGCCGGTCACGCCGAAATTTCCGCGCATCCCTTATGCCGAGGCGATGCGCAAATACGGCACCGACAAGCCCGACCTGCGCAATCCCATCGAAATGCAAGACGCGACCGAGCATTTCCGCGGCTCTGGCTTCAAGGTGTTCGCCGGTATGATCGAGATGGATGCGAATACGCGCATCTGGGCGATCCCAGCCAAGAGCGGCGGCAGCCGCGCGGTCTGCGACCGGATGAATGCCTGGGCGCAAGGCGAAGGCCAGCCGGGCCTCGGCTATATCATGTTCCGCGAGGGGCAGGGGGCCGGCCCGATCGCCAAGAATATCGGGCCGGAGCGGACCGAAGCGATACGGACTCAGCTAGGCTTGGCCGACGGCGATGCCGTGTTCTTCGTCGCGGGCCTGCCGGGCGAGTTCGCCGATTTCGCCGCGCGCGCGCGCGTCAAGGTCGGCAACGAGCTGGGGCTCACCGCGACCGGCCGGTTCGAGTTCTGCTGGATCGTCGACTTCCCGATGTATGAGTGGAACCAGGACGAGGGACGTATCGACTTCTCGCACAATCCGTTCTCGATGCCGCAGGGCGGGCTCGAGGCGCTCGAGACTAAGGACCCGCTCGACATCCTCGCTTTCCAATATGACGTCGTCTGCAACGGCGTGGAGCTGTCCTCCGGCGCAATCCGGAACCATAAGCCGGAGATCATGGAGAAGGCCTTCGCCATTGCCGGCTACTCAAGGGAAGAACTGGAGCAGCGCTTCGGCGGCATGCTGCGCGCCCTGCAATACGGCGCGCCGCCGCATGGCGGGATCGCCCCCGGCATCGACCGCATGGTCATGCTGCTGTGCGGCGAGGAGAATTTGCGGCAGGTTGTGATGTTCCCGATGAACCAGCAGGCCGAAGACCTGCTGATGGGGGCGCCGTCGGAAGTTTCACCTAAGCAATTGAAAGAACTGCATATTCGAGTGGTGCCGCCGCTCAAAGGCTAAGCGACACGGTGTTGCGTCAAAATCGGGAGCACCGCTTTTTGACCGACCGGACTGTTGCCTAAATGCCGAGTCATTCCTTACCCTTGGCGGCGTTCGCCAAAATGAAGCCGATAACGATCCTGGCGATGGGAGGGGCAGTCATGCACAAGTTCTGTCTGATGCGGGCGGTCGCGCTCGGTTCGTTTGCCGCTGTTTGCCTGAGCGCGGCCGGAGCCGGAGCTGCGGAACTCAACACCGCAGGTTTCGTTGCCGCTTGCAGCACCGATATCAGTATCACCGAGGATCCGGCATTCGAGGACGGCAAGGTCGCACCGAAAGCCTTTTGCGAGTGTGTCGCCGGCGAGCTGGTAAAAAACAAGGTCAGCCAGGCCGATGTCGACATGCTCTCCAAGATGCACAAAGAGGAAATTTCCGACGACGACGTCGAGAACTTTCCCACGCTCGAAGACCTGATGAACGCCAACGAGGATTTCGAGGACAATTGCCGGCAAAGCCTCGGGTTGCCGTCCGGCTTCGTCGATTTCGACGACGAGGAGATGGACGACGAGGGAATGATGCTGGACGAGGAGGACGACGGCTCGCCTCCCGAATAGGTCTCCCGCCTCTAGCCGTCTCTCCTCGCTCGCCCGCGCTTGCGACGAGGCCACGCCCGCTGGTAGCGGTGGCGCGTCCAGTTGCGCCGCGAATTTCGCGACCGCCCTACCTCCGCGCCTCGATTTCGCGTTAAACATGAGCCACCCTGGCGAACAGGGCCGCGGGATCGGCAACGGGTCGAGAGGGATTTGGCCATGACATTCGGCGAGCATGTCTTCCTCTATTGCGAGCGCGGCACCAATCCGGAACTGCTGGCCGAGCCGATCAACGCCGCGAGCAACGCCGCGTTCTTGCTCGCAGGCCTGGCCGGGCTCCTGCTCGTATTGTGGCGGCCACGCGAGGAGCGAAGCGCCGACCATTTCCTGCTCGCGGTGCTGGTTCTGTTCATCGGATTTGGCAGCCTGGCCTTTCACCTCTACGCCGATCGGGGCACGGCGCTTGCCGACGTGGTGCCGATCGCCGTGTTCATGCTGGTCTATCTCGGCTTTGCGCTGAACCGGTTTCTCGGGGTGCCGCCGGGGATCACCGTGCTGCTGGTGATCGGCTTCACCGCGGTCATGGCGCTGGCGAGCCAAGTGCAGTGCTCCGCCGGGGCCATTGGCTTTTTTGCCGGTCTGCCGGATGGGAAGCCTTGCCTGAACGGCAGCGTGTTCTATCTGCCGGCGCTGGCGGCGATGATCGTTATCGGGCTGGTGCTGCATGAGCGCCGGCACAACGCGGCCCCCTGGCTGCTCTGGGCGGCCGCGATCTTCGCCCTCTCCGTCACGCTGAGATCGCTCGATATGGCGCTCTGCGACCAGGTGGTGATTGACGGGCGCAAGGTGGGCACCCATTTCGCCTGGCATGTGCTGAATGCTCTGGCGCTGTTCCTGCTCTTGCGAGCGAGCCTTGCGGTGGGGCCGGCGGCGGAGGAGGTGGAAGAAGAACCTCCGGAAGTCGAGCCAATCGACCTCGCCGCCGCCGCCGCCAAAGCGGCGAGGGAGGCCGAGGTCGCGGCCAAGGAAGAGCAGCGAAAGACGTTCTTACCCACCTAGTGCCGCGCGCGGCGCATTCCGCTAGCATAGCGCCTCAGGCTGGCAGCAATCCCAGCCGGAAGCGGACGTGGTGGAACTGGTAGACACACAGGACTTAAAATCCTGAGGGGGAAACCCCGTCCGGGTTCGACTCCCGGCGTCCGCACCAGCACTTTAGGATGCCCGAAATACAAAGAGCTCTAACGTGAGACCCGGGTGAGACCCAAAGCTGACCGCTTGTCACTTCGCGCGGCATGCCAACTTTAACCGGGGGCCGTCGGCTTTCCCCATGGGGCCCCTCCACCGGGCCGCTGCGGCGAAGCAACGCGATGTGAAAATCGTTGAGCGCCTGAGAAGCGCGTATGACGACCTCGCAGCAACGAGTGAGAGAGTACGGGGCAGCTCCTTCGAGGAATTGGTCGAGGCCATCGGTTTTTTCTCGCCGGGCATCACGGTCAAGCTCGTTAACGGCGAAACCGACGAGGACGTGGCAGTCCGGTCTCCTTACAATCTGTTCGTCGGTGGAAATAAACTCGGTCGAGGCGTTACCATAGAGAACCTCTTGGTGAGCTATTACGGAAGAAACCCCAGGGCGCCACAAGCCGACACTGTCTTACAGCATGCGAGAATGTATGGGTACAGAAGAGCCGACATAGGATTGTTACGCCTATTTCTGCCTCCACAACTCCATTCTGTCTTCCGCGCGATAAATAAACTCAGATGCCCCCGCCCGTTCGAATTTGAACCCATCTCAAAAAAGCGGGTAAAGCTCCGCTGTTGTTTGGCGCGCCAACCAGCGATAGTGCGGCAAGAGCTGTCTATCTTCATGGAGCTGGCCTTCAGTCGGCGGGCGTATCCTCTTCAAACTCGGCGGTTATGGCTCGGAGCGGGTTCCTCGGCGGCTCCCTTGGCAGTAAACGGGTCCTCATGCGAAAGGGGGAGATCAATTCCCATGAATGGGGGGCGCCATTTCCCATGGAATTTGCCTCTATTTGACGAACAGGAAATACGAGGAGAGTTGCGATGTTCACGATCAGTTACCATCAATGCTCAAAAATCG
>JAWOJH010000009.1:0-8332 GCA_046481725.1 Methyloceanibacter sp.
CTCAAGAGTTACAAACCGACCACGCCATCCCAGCGGCAGCTGGTGCTCGTTGACCGCAGTCATCTGTGGAAGGGCAAGCCGGTCAAGGCGCTCACCGAAGGGCTGACCAAGTCCGGCGGCCGCAATAATTACGGCCGTACCTCGATGTGGCATCGCGGCGGCGGTCACAAGCGTACCTACCGCAAGGTCGATTTCAAGCGGAGCAAACTCGGCATGCCGGCCGTGGTCGAACGGCTGGAATACGATCCGAATCGCACCGCCTTTATCGCGCTGATCAAATATGAGGACGGCGAACTGGCTTACATCCTGGCGCCGCAACGGCTGGCGCCGGGCGATACGGTGATCGCCGATTCGCGCGCCGACGTGAAGCCCGGCAACGCCATGCCGCTCGCCAACATGCCGATCGGCACCATCGTCCACAATGTGGAGATGAAGCAGGGCAAGGGCGGGCAGATCGCTCGCGCGGCGGGCACCTATGTGCAGCTGGTTGGCCGCGACGCGGGCTACGCGATTTTGCGGTTGAACTCCGGCGAGACGCGCATGGTGCCGGCCGATTGCATGGCCAGTGTCGGCGCCGTATCCAATCCAGACAATTCCAACGTCTCGATCGGCAAGGCCGGACGCTCGCGCTGGAAGGGACGCAAGCCCGTGGTGCGCGGCGTGGCGATGAATCCGATCGACCACCCGCATGGCGGCGGCGAAGGGCGCACCTCCGGCGGACGCCATCCGGTCACGCCGTGGGGCAAATCCACCAAGGGCAAGAAGACGCGCTCCAACAAGGCCAGCGACCAGTTCATCCTGCGCAGCCGGCACCAGAAGAAGAAGGGGTAGTTCGCTTTGACACGCTCGATCTGGAAAGGCCCGTTTGTCGACGGCTATCTGCTCAAGAAGGCGGAGAAGGCGCGCGGCTCAGGTTCGAACGCCGTGATCAAGATCTGGTCGCGCCGCTCGACCATCTTGCCGCAATTCGTCGGGCTGACATTTGGAGTGCATAACGGCCATAAGCACATCCCGGTGCTCGTCACCGAGGACATGGTTGGCCACAAATTCGGTGAGTTTGCGCCGACGCGGACCTTCCACGGCCATGCCGCGGACCGCAAGGCGAGAAGAACGACGACAAAGGCAGCGTAATGGGCAAGCCGAAGCGCGAGCGGGAGCTCAAGGACAACGAGGCGAAAGCGGTGGCGCGGCTGATGCGTGTCAGCCCGCAGAAGCTCAATCTGCTTGCCCAGCTGATTCGGGGCAAGAAGGTCGATCGCGCGCTTGCCGACCTGACCTTTTCGCGCAAACGCATTGCGAAGGACGTTAAGAAGACGCTCCAGTCGGCCATCGCCAATGCCGAGAACAATCACGCTCTCGACGTCGACTTGCTGGTCGTCGCCGAGGCCTATGTTGGCAAGAATCTGGTGTTGAAGCGGGTTCGCCCCCGTGCGCGCGGCCGCTCCGGCCGGATTCTGAAACCGTTCGCGCAGATCACGGTGGTGCTGCGTCAAGTCGAGGAGCCCGCTTAATGGGACAGAAGGTCAATCCGATCGGGCTCAGGCTCGGCGTCAATCGCACCTGGGATTCGCGCTGGTTCGCGAGCCGGGGCGAATATGCGCGCCTGCTGCACGAAGACTTGAAGATGCGCGAGCACATTCTTACTTCGCGCAAACAGGCCGGTATCTCCAAGGTGGTCATCGAGCGACCGCACAAGAAGTGCCGCGTCACCGTGCATACGGCGCGTCCCGGCATTCTCATAGGCAAAAAGGGCTCGGATATCGAGAAGCTCCGCCGCGAGCTCGCCAGCATGACGGATTCGGAAGTGCATCTGAATATCGTCGAGGTCCGCAAGCCGGAGGTTGACGCCACCCTGGTGGCGGAAGGCATCGCCCAGCAGCTCGAGCGCCGGGTGGCGTTCCGCCGGGCGATGAAGCGGGCGGTGCAGTCGGCAATCCGCATGGGCGCGCTCGGCATCCGCATCAATTGCTCGGGTCGGCTCGGCGGCGCGGAGATCGCGCGCTTGGAGTGGTACCGCGAGGGTAGGGTGCCGTTGCACACGCTCCGCGCCAATATCGATTACGGCACGGCGCTCGGGCGCACGGCCTACGGCATCATCGGCATCAAGGTCTGGATCTTCAAGGGCGAGATCATGGAGCATGATCCGATGGCCCAGGAGACTCGGGCGCTCGAGGCGCAGGAAGGCGGACGCTCCACCGGGCGCCGCGAACCCGCCGCGGCGCAAGGCTAGGATTGGCAAAGGCTTAAGTCATGCTGCAACCGAAGCGTACCAAATACCGGAAGGCGCATAAGGGGCGCATCAAGGGCGCCGCGTCGAGCGCGGTTACGCTGACCTTCGGCACTTATGGGCTGAAGGCGCAAGAGCCTGCACGCATCACCGCGCGGCAGATCGAGGCCGCGCGCCGTGCCATGACGCGGCAGATGAAGCGGTCCGGCCGGGTCTGGATCAGGCTGTTCCCCGATGTGCCGGTGTCGAAGAAGCCGACCGAGGTGCGCATGGGCAAGGGCAAGGGTACGCCGGAGCTGTGGGTGGCGCGGGTCAAGCCCGGCCGCATCATGTTCGAGATCGACGGCGTGACCGAACCGGTCGCGCGCGAGTCGCTAAGACTCGCCGCGGCGAAACTGCCTATTAAGACGCGGGTGGTCGCCCGGATCGAGGTGAAGTCATGAGGGCGCACCAGGTCCGCAGCCTGACGCCGGATCAGCTCGTGGACGAGCTGACCAAGCTGAAGAAGGAGCAGTTCAACCTGCGCTTCCAGGCGGCGTCTGGTCAGCTCGAGAATACGGCGCGGGTGCGTCAGATCCGGCGCGACATTGCCCGCATTAAGACCATCGCGGGCCAGCAGCCGGCGGAAGGAAGGGGGGCGGCGGCGAGGCCGAAGGCCGAGCCGAAGCCCAAAGCCGCCGCGAAGGCCAAACCGGCCGCCAAGCCGAGGGCCAAGGCGGCACCGAAGGCCAGGGCCGCAGCGAAACCGAAGACGAAGTCGAAAGGCTAGGACGAAGAGATGCCGAAACGCGTTCTGCAAGGCGTCGTGGTGAGCGACAAGAACGACAAGACCGTGGTGGTCCGCGTCGAGCGGCGCTTCACGCATCCGCTGCTGCAGAAGACTGTGCGGCGGAGCAAAAACTATCACGCCCATGACGAGAAGAATGAGTTCAAGGTGGGCGAGATGGTTTGGATCGAGGAATGTGCGCCGATCTCCAGGCAGAAGCGGTGGACGGTGCTGCCGCGCGAGCAGGCGGCGAGCTAACGTGGATTTCGGATTTAAGGGCGTGGTGTCATGATTCAGATGCAGACCAATCTCGACGTTGCCGACAATTCCGGCGCGCGCCGCGTCCAGTGCATCAAGGTGCTCGGCGGCTCGAAGCGGAAATATGCATCGATCGGTGACACGATCGTCGTCTCGGTCAAGGAGGCGATCCCACGCGGCCGCGTGAAAAAGGGCCAGGTGATGAAGGCCGTGGTGGTGCGCACCGCCAAGGGCGTGCGCCGGCCGGACGGCTCGATCATCCGCTTCGACCGCAACGCCGCGGTGCTGGTCAATGCGCAGGGCGAACCGGTCGGCACCCGCATTTTCGGCCCCGTTACCCGCGAGCTCAGAGCCAAGAAGCACATGAAGATCGTGTCGCTTGCGCCGGAGGTTTTGTAGATGCGGAAGCTGAAGATCAAGAAGGGCGACCACGTCGTGGTGATCACCGGCAAGGACAAGGGCAAGAAGGGCGAGGTGCTCAAGGTGCTGCCCGAGGAGAATCGCGCCATCGTCAAAGGCGTGGCCATGATCCGCCGGCATCAGCGCCAGAGCGCGACACAAGAGGGCGGTATCATCGCCAAGGAGGCGGCGATCCACATCTCCAATCTGGCGCTCGAAGACCCGAAGGACGGGCAGCCGACGCGGGTTGGATATAAATTTCTGAAGGACGGGCGCAAGGTTCGCTTTGCGAGGCGCTCGGGTGAGGTCATCGATGGTTGAGCAGACCTATATTCCCCGGCTCAAGCAGCATTACGACGAGGTGGTGAAAGACGCTCTCGTCAAGCAGTTCGGCTACGCCAACACGATGCAGGTGCCGCGCCTGGAGAAGGTGGTGCTGAACATGGGCGTGGGCGAGGCTGTCGCCGATTCCAAGAAGGTGAACGCCGCCGCCGCCGATCTGGGTCTGATCGCCGGGCAAAGGCCGGTCGTCACCAAGGCGCGCAAATCGATCGCCACATTCAAGCTGCGCGAGGGCATGCCGATCGGCGCCAAGGTCACCTTGCGCAAGAGCCGGATGTACGAATTCATCGATAGGCTGGTGAATATCGCGCTGCCCAGGGTGCGCGACTTTCGCGGGCTGAACCCGAAAAGTTTCGACGGCCGCGGCAACTACTCGCTGGGGCTGAAGGAGCACATCATCTTCCCCGAGATCGATTACGACAAGGTGGAGGACGTGCTCGGCATGGACATCATTGTCTGCACCACCGCGCGCAATGACGACGAGGCGCGCGCGCTGTTGCAGGGTTTGAATTTTCCGTTCCGCACCTAAGGCTAGGTTGCGAAGGAGGACTGAATGGCTAAGACGAGCATGATCGAGCGGGACAAGAAACGCCGCCGACTCGCCAAGAAGTACAAGCTGCGCCGGACGCGGCTGCGAACGATCGCCGCCGACCGGTTGTTGCCGGCCGAGGAGCGCTTCGCGGCCCGGCTCAAGCTTGCCGAATTGCCGCGTAATTCCTCGCCGACGCGGATTCGTAATCGCTGCGAGCTCTCGGGACGCCCCCGCGGCTATTACCGCAACCTTCGCATGTCGCGCATCGCGCTGCGCGACCTCGGAAGCCAGGGACTCATTCCCGGCATGGTCAAGTCGAGCTGGTAAGGACGGTCGATGAGCATCAACGATCCTCTTGGCGATATGCTGACCCGCATTCGTAATGCGCAGATGCGTAACAAGACCAAAGTCACGACGCCCGCCTCCAAGCTCAGAGAGCACGTGCTCGATGTGCTTGCCGAGGAAGGGTATATCCGCGGCTATGCGCGGGTGGACTATAGCGGTGGGAAATCGGAGTTCGAGATCGAGCTGAAATATTTCGACGGCGAGCCGGTGATTAAGGATATCAAGCGGGTGTCGACGCCGGGGCGGCGTGTGTACTCCTCGGTGAAGGATTTGCCGACGGTCGCCAACGGGCTCGGCGTTGCCATACTCTCGACGCCAAAGGGCGTCATGTCCGACGCTCGCGCGCGGACCGAGAATGTCGGCGGCGAAGTCCTGTGCAGCGTGTTCTAGCGGAGCCTGTTTGAGCCATGTCGCGCATCGGCAAGAAACCCGTGACCGTCCCGAGTGGCGTAACCGCTCAGGTAGACGGGCAGGAGGTCAAGGTGAAAGGGCCCAAGGGCGAGCTCAGGCATGTGCTCGCCGACGCGGTCGTCGCCAAACTCGAAGATGGCGGCATCGAGGTTGCCATGCGCGAGGACAGCAAGGTAGCACGCGCCATGTGGGGCATGTCGCGCACGATGGTGGCCAACCTGGTCGCCGGTGTGACGGAAGGCTTCACCAAGAAGCTGGAGATTACGGGCGTCGGCTATCGCGCCGCGTTGCAGGGCTCCAACCTTCAGCTCCAGCTGGGGTATAGCCACGACATCGTCTATCTGATTCCGGATGGCATCCAGATCGTGTGCCCGAAGCCGACGGAGATCGTCATCACGGGCATCGACAAGCAGAAGGTTGGCCAGGTCGCGGCCGAGATCAGGCGGTTCAGGCCGCCGGAGCCTTATAAGGGCAAGGGCATCAAATATGCGGGCGAGTTCATCCTCCGCAAAGAAGGCAAGAAGAAGTAGTAGGACATCGCCATGGGCGCTTCGAAACAAAGCTTTGCGCGGCGCTCACGCCGGGTACGCCACTCGCTGAAGCGGGCGGCAAGCGGGCGCGCGCGCCTCTCGGTGTTTCGCTCCTCCAGACATATCTACGCGCAGGTTATCGACGACAGCGCCGGCAAGACCGTGGCGGCGGCTTCGACCCTGGACAAGGATCTGAAGGGCGCGCTGCCGAAGGGCAGCGACCTTGCCGCGGCGCAGGCGGTCGGTAAGCTGCTGGCCGAGCGGGCGCTCGAGGCCGGGGTCACGGACGTGGTGTTCGACCGCGGCGGCTATCTCTATCACGGACGCGTCAAGGCGCTCGCCGACGCCGCCCGCGAGGGCGGCTTGAACTTCTAGGTATTCGGAAAGGATCGACCAGTGGCACGAGGCCAGCAAGGAAGAGATCGGGATCGCGACGATCGCGAGCGCGACAGCGAGTTTGTCGACAAGCTCGTGCACATCAATCGCGTCGCCAAGGTCGTCAAGGGCGGCCGCCGCTTCGGATTCGCCGCCCTGGTGGTGGTCGGCGATCAGAAGGGGCGGGTAGGCTTTGGCCACGGCAAGGCCCGCGAGGTTCCCGAGGCGATCCGCAAGGCGACCGAGGCTGCCAAGCGTAATCTGGTCAAGGTGCCGTTGCGCGAAGGCCGCACGCTGCATCACGACGTCACGGGTCAGCATGGCGCGGGCCGCGTGGTGCTGCGCGCCGCGCCTCCGGGCACCGGCATCATCGCCGGCGGGCCTATGCGCGCCGTGTTCGAGACGCTCGGCATTCAAGACGTGGTTGCCAAGTCGCTCGGCAGCTCCAATCCCTACAACATGGTGCGCGCGACGTTCGAAGCGCTGCGCCACGAAGACAGCCCCAGAGGCGTGGCGGCGCGCCGCGGCAAGAAGGTGAGCGAGATCGTGTCGCGGCGGCGGGATGGTGCGGGCGATGCCGCCGGCCAGGCCGAAGCCTAAGCCCCGCCAGGATGAGGTTCAAAAGCGATGGCCGACCCCGGCAACAGAAAGACGATCGTCGTGGAGCAGATTGGGAGCCCGATCCGGCGCCCCCATATTCAGCGCGCGACCTTGATCGGGCTTGGCCTCAACAAGATGCACAAGCGGCGGACGCTCGTCGACAGCCCGCAAGTGCGCGGCATGGTGGCCAAGGTGAGCCATCTGGTGCGCATCGTCGATGACGAGCCAAGCCCGAAGAAGAAATCCTAAGGAAACCAGGCGATGCGACTGAACGAGTTGAGCGACCGCGCCGGCGCGACGAAGGCCAAGAAGCGGCTTGGCCGCGGCGTCGGTTCCGGCCTCGGCAAGACGTCGGGGCGCGGCATCAAGGGCCAGAAGGCGCGTTCCGGCGTAGCCATCAAGGGCTTCGAAGGTGGCCAGATGCCGCTGCATCGGCGCCTGCCGAAGCGCGGCTTCAACAACATCTTCGCCAAGAGGTTCAACGAACTCAATCTCGGCCGCGTTCAGGCGGCTGTCGATGCCGGACTGCTCGACGGCAAGAAGGCGATCACGATCGAGGCGCTGCAAGAAGCGGGGCTGATCAAGCGGGTGCATGACGGAGTGCGTTTGCTGGGATCGGGCGAACTGACGTCAAAGCTTGCCTTCGAGGTCACCGGCGCGTCGCAGGGTGCGATCAAGGCGGTCGAGGCCCAGGGCGGAACGGTGACCTTGAAGTCGCTGACCGGCCGCGAAAAGCCCGAAGCGGACAAGATCAAGGCCGATAAGCGCGCCGCCAAGCGAGCCGCAAAGGCTCGGCCCAAGGGCGGCAAGAAGGCCAAGGGCGAAGAGGCGGAAGGGACCGACGCGCCGAAACCGGAGGCACAGGCCAAGAAGCCGAAGCCGGCCGACAAGGATACATTCGAGTGACTTTAAGCGGCGTCCGCGCCGCTTAACGGGTCCTCGTCAGGGAGAAAAGCGCCTCGATGGTCTCCGCCGCAGAACAGCTCATCTGCAATCACCATTTCGCGGCCTTCGACAAGGCATGCAGGTTACGGCCGAGCGCAACCGCCGAGCGATCATCGCCAAGTCCGAAGGTGACATGCAGGCGCAGATCAATCGCTCGGAGGGTGTCCGCAACGAGCTCGTCGCCCGCTCGTCTGGTGAGCGCCAGCGTCGCATCAACGAGGCCGAGGCACGGGCGAAAGAGATGGAGGCACTGGCCGAAGCGCCGGCTGCCTCGCTCGAGAAGCTCGCCGACGCCATCTCGGTGCAAGGCGGTGAAAAGGCCGTGCGCTTGCGACTGAGCGAGGCGTACCTCGACAAGCTCGCGGCGCTCGCCTCGGTTCACGGTCTTTGAGGCCATCAGCACCACGAAATCGGGAGTGAAACTGTCAATCTCCTCCTCAGAAGGCCTGATGAACATGTTTTTAACAAAATGCGGCGAGAGGGCGGCAACGCCACCCACGGGCGCACCGGGCTGCCAGATCCAGCCCAATGGCGAAACCATGGCGATCCCGCTTCCAGCTGGGAGCTACACCGTCACTGCGCTACTCGAATCCCAAGTCTCC
>JAWOJH010000062.1:0-3114 GCA_046481725.1 Methyloceanibacter sp.
CGAGAAGCTGAAGGCCGAGCTGGCGCTCTTGAAGCGGGTCCGCTACGGGCGATCGTCGGAGCGGATCGAGCAGCTCGAGCTGCTGATCGGCGAGCTCGAGGCGGACGAGGCGGAGCAAGAGGCCGAGGAGCCAGCGGCAGAATCGGACAAGCCGAGATCGACGAGCCCGACGCCGCGCGGCCGCCAGCCGCTGCCGGCGCATCTGCCGCGGGAGCGGGTTGAGCACGAAGCTGCCTGCGCCTGCCCGGCCTGCGGCAGCACCAGGCTCAGCCGCGTCGGTAGCGACGAGCGCGAGCTGCTCGAATACGTGCCGTCGTCCTTCAAGGTGGTGGTGCACGTCCGGCCGAAGCTGAGCTGCCGGGCCTGCGAGACCATCACCCAACCGCCGCTGCCGTCTTTGCCGATCGAGCGCGGCCGCCCCGGCCCGGCGCTGCTGGCGCATGTCCTGGTGGCCAAATATGCCGATCACTGTCCCCTCTACCGCCAGAGCGGCATCTACGCCCGTGCCGGCGTCGAGCTAGATCGGTCGACACTGGCGGACTGGGTCGGTCAGTGCGCGGCTTTGCTGGCACCACTGGCCGAGGCGATCATTCGGCACGTCAAGTTGGGCGAAGCGCTGCACGCCGACGACACACCGGTGCCGGTGCTCGATCCGGGCCGGCAGCGGACCAAGACCGGCCGCTTATGGGTCCTGGTCAGGGACGAGCGGCCATGGGGCGGCCCGGCGCCACCGGCCGTCACCTATCTCTATTCGCCCGATCGCAAAGGCGAGCACGCGCAGGCGCTGCTCGACGGCTGCGGGGGATTCCTGCACGCGGACGGCTACGCCGGCTTCAACAGGCTCTACGAGCCGGCCGAACTCTCGCCGCTCACCGAAGTGGGCTGCTGGGCGCATGCCCGGCGCAAGCTCTACGATGTCCACGCCGCCACCAACTCGCCCCTCGCCCGGGAGGCGCTCGAGCGAATCGGCCAGCTCTTCGCCATCGAGGCCGACATCAAGGGGAAGGACCCGGCACACCGCCTCGCCGCCCGCCGAGAACTCTCCCTGCCGAAGCTCGACGCGCTCCGGGCCTTCCTCGAGCAATCCCTGGCCACGATCAGCCGCAAAAGCAGCCTCGCCGGCGCCATCCGCTACAGCCTCGCCCGCTGGCCGGCGCTCTGCCGCTTCGCCACCAACGGCCGCCTCGAGATGACCAACAACGCCGCCGAACGGGCCATCCGCCCGCTCGCGCTGGGCCGCAAAAACTCTTATGACCGTTGTCAAGACGTTGAAGTAAAGGGCACTGTTCCGCTTTTGGCGGCAACGTCTTTCGCCGTTGATGGTCAACCGGTAGAGCTCAGGACGCCGAGCTGTTTCGACGGTCGCTCAAACTCTTATTCGGGGATTGGTTACCCCATGATGACGTTGCGTCGGAAGGCTGCCTCGATCTGGCTGCGGGCATCGGACAGTGCCGGCCCTAATTTTTGCTCGAGGATTCCTTCTACCGCGCTCGACGCCCTGAGCACTGCCGGCTGCCGCTGATCGCCTGGCCCATCAGGCCGCGGCTGGATCGGCGCGGCGGGCGATGTCCCAGATGAAGCCGACCAGCTCTCGCGCGACGGCAGTGATCGCCACGTTGCTGCGCTTGCCACGCGCGATCAGCTTTTTGTAGCGGCCGTGCAAGCGCAGCTGGGCCTTCCACGCGATGTCCTTGTAGACTTGGTCGACCTCGGGCCGATGGGCGAGCTGCCACTGCCCGACCTTCGGCGTGGTACGGTAGCTCCACGCGGCCTCGAAGAGCAGGGACCTTGCGGCACTGTTGCCGGTCTTGGTGATCCCGCGCTGCCTGATCCGGGCACCGCTCGAGTGCTCACCCGGCACGATGCCCAGATAGGCCATGAGGTGACGCGGCGTAGCGAAGCGCGAAAAATCACCGATCTCGGCGACCAGCGTGGCCGCCAGAACCAGACCGACACCCTTGAGCGCCTGGATCGCGGTGACGACAGGATGAAGCGACCATTCCCGGGTCAGCTCGGCAATCTGGTCCTCGAGCTCCTTCTTGCGCGCCTCGGCCTGTTCGACGCGATTGAGGAAGCTCTGGAAGGCGATCTGCTGCCCCGAATGCTCGAATTGGCGATCGGCGAGCCATACACGATGGCGCATGGTCCAGGGTTTCGCCGGATACCGCTCGCCCTGCTTGAGGAGAAACATCTGCACGTGCGCCCTGGCATGGCGCACATCCTTGGCTCCCAGATAGCGCGCCCGAACCAAGTCCCGCATGGCTTCGTGCAGCGGATCCGGCACCCAGACGAACGTCAATTCGCCGGCCCGGCAGAGGCGCGCCAACTTCTCGGCGTCGCGAACGTCATTCTTGATCCGCTCGCCAGGCGTCTTGGGTGTGCGGCTCGGTGCCACGATCTGGCAAGAGCAGCCGAGATCGGTCAACTGCCGGTAAAGGCCATAGCCGCAGGGACCGGCCTCGTAGACGAACTCGGGCCGCCGATGGCGCTTCTCCAGCTTCCTCACCAGCTTGCCGATGGCAATCGGATCATTGTCGATCTCGCCGTAGCGACGAACCTCCCCGCCGCGCTCGGCATCCGCCAACGCAACCGCGATCGAGCGCTTGTGCACATCGAGGCCCACATAGACATCCGGACCGTCCATCATCCGTCCTCCAGTTGGGGGTACCAGCCTCACCAACATAGCGGCAGACCCGGGCAAACCGGAGCTGCATGGACAACGGTCATCTCATCTGGCTCTTTGCCGGCTCCGACAACGGCGGACGCCGCGCCGCCACGATCTACACCATCACCCAGACCGCCACCCTCAACGGCCTCGATCCCCAAGCCTACCTCGCCGACATCCTCGCCCGCATTGCCGATCACCCCATCAACCGAATCGACGACCTGCTGCCGTGGCGATGGTGCCCAACCGGCCAAGCGCAGGCGTCAACCGAAAAGGCCGCGTGAATCACCGGGCGCTTACACCTCAGCAAGGGCGGGGAGACCGAACGCTCACGCTCTTTCACGAAGCTCGTGCGATCGCCGTAGCGACCTGGTCAGCCGGCTTGCGCAGTTTTTCGCGCCCTCTTGCTTCCACGGTGCTTCCACGGGCGCTGGAAGCGAAAAAGCCGC
>JAWOJH010000074.1:0-3586 GCA_046481725.1 Methyloceanibacter sp.
GGCGACCACGTCGCCGTCCTCGGGCAGGATGGCCTCCACCATGTCGAAGTTGTGGCCGACGAAACCGCCCGCCTGATTGGCCTCCATCAGCATGAGCCGGGCGCCCTGGATGCCTTTGTCGGTGACGAGCTTCTCGGCATAGGACAGGGGCAAGGGCTCCTCATATTCCCTGCCGAGATAGATGATGGTCATGGTGTCGGCGGGCGCCTCGGCCGGCGGGGCCGCGTCCGGCTTCTTGGCGTCTTCGGCAGGAGGAGCGGCCTCGGGCGCTGCTCCCGCGAATGGGGCGAAGGCGATCGCGGCGATCAAACCGAGCCCCAGCAACCCTGGGCTCAACCATCGGGCTCGCAACCTACCGACTGAAAAACTCCACATAGGCGAACACTCTGCTCCTACGGGCTGGCAAACCGGGATTTGGGACGAGCGGGGAAGCTCGGGAACAAGCAGGGCCGGGCTGTTCAGCACGCTTATTGTTCAGACCTGACCTCACTTGGCAATGCGCGCTGCACAATGTGACTAAGGCTTCAGAAAGTTAAGAAGCCTGGATTTGCGAGATAATATAGGCGGTCGGTAGCAGGCCTTCCAGACGGCGGCGACGCTTATGCCCGGGAAGCGGACAGCAAAACGCCGCCGAGCCCTGCCCGGGCTGGCGGCGTTCCGCAAAAATCCGCATCCGGCCGCTGGGACTGCACCTATTGCAACGGCGGCCTCTTCTCCGAGCCCGGACTGACCGAGCGGATGAAGGTAATGACCTTCCACATATCGTCGGAAGTCTTGATGATCGTGCCGAAAGGCGGCATCGGTCCGGTTACAACCTCTTTTTTGACTCGGGTGTAACCCTGCTTCATCAACTCGTCGGAGCCGAGCGCGATTAGCCTGAACAGGACGTCGTCGTCGGGACCGAAGACCCAGGTGTCGTTGGTGAGCGGCGGGCACATGCCGCCGCCGCCGCCGCCGCCATGACAACCATTGCAACCGGCGGCCATATATTTCTTGCGTCCCTCTGCCGCCAGTTCGGTGATCTGATCGTTGTAGGGGTTATGCAAGCCGCCCTTCGGCGTGGCGGCGATGAGTTCGAGTGGTGGGGTGGTGTCACCGGGCTTGCAGCAGTCGCCGCCCCCCGCAGCCGCCTCGCCATTGGCCGACGGTTCCTCGGCCTTCTCCACCGCATCCTCGGCGGCGCAGGCCTTGAAGGCGAAGGCACCCAAACCCGCAATCAGTACGAGACTCAAAAGTCCGGTGGTGATCTTGCGCACTGCTTCGTTTCCTTACCCTAATTTGTTGCGTTGTTGGTTGAGGTTAGTCGATTCCCCCTCGGCAGAGGCTAAAGCGCCCAAGTCATAACGCCAACAGCGCCACGGCGATAGCGTCCGTTGGTTCGGTGCGGCATTTTGGCGTCCGCTGGGTTAATTCTTGCGAATCAGTTGGTTACTTCGAAGTCCATGCCCTCGAAAGTATAGCGCGGCTCCTGGGCCCAGATGCCGTCCTCCTCGACCGGGACTTTATGCATCTTAATATCTGTCACTTTCAGCTTGCCGCTCCGCTCGTCTAGCCAAAAATCGATGTCGTAATATTCGTCCTTGCTGCCGGGCTTGCGGAAGTCGGTGCAGGCGAAATAGTGCCCGTCCTTCTTCAGATACCGCACCGGCTGGTGCATCTCGACGAATTCGAGCGGGATGGTCTCGCCGGTCTTGTCGTCCTTGACCGGCAGATAGCCGTCCTCGTTCTTGTTGGCGGCGATGTAGTTATGGATCGCGCTCATGACGTGCCAGGCGCGGGTCACCTCCATGTCGCCGGGATGCTCCTGCACCGGCAGCCACCACCAGGCCACCGGCAAGCGCGTGACCATGATCCAGCCGTCGCCGTCACGGCGCGGGCCTTTCTGCACGCGAATATCCATCAGGGTGAGCTTGTCGCCCTCCGGCTTGAACCAGAAATCGAGCGCATATTGCTTCTTCGGCTCGTTCTGATCGTGGAAGATAGTGTTGGCGAACCAGCCGTAACCGGACATCCCGCGCACGATTTTCACCTGCTCGTAGACTAGGTGAAGGTCGGCGTCGAGCTTGGGATCGTGGAACACGAAGGCCCCGTCCTTCGAGCGTTCGGCGATGACCTGCTGGACCTCCTGCTTCACCACCGTCTCGTCGATATCGCTGCGCGCCAGCGAGACTGGGCTGGATATAAAAAGAGCCACGGCTAGCGCCGTGGCTCCTATAATTCTCGCTAACCGCGACACCGGCTGCATCACTGGCTCGTGGTTTTGCCGGGCCCATCGGTTGCGGGCGCCGGACCCTCGGCCGAGCGCGACTGCGCCAGGACGTAGATCGCCTGGGCCGCTTCCAGGTTGCCATTCTTCTCGGCGACCTCCGACGCGGTCAAGCCGAGCTTGTTCTTGACTGCGGGATCCGCGCCGGCATCCATCAACAGGCCGATCATGGCCGCGCTGTTATGCGTGGCGGCTACCATCAAGGCGGTGATGCCGCTATTCGCCTGGGCGTCAACATCGGCGCCGCGTTCGACGAGCATCTTGGCGATGTCGCTCGGATTGGTGCTGCCGGGCAGGAAGCGGGCGCCCTCGGCGGGCCCCGTTTGGGCGGCGATCAGCATCAGCGGCGTGAGGCCGTCCTCGCCGGAGGCGACGCTCAGATCGGCACCCCCCTCGATGATCGCTTTGGCCACCTCGTATTTCCGCTCGGCGATCGCGAGCGCCAAGGGACGGTAGCCTTGCGCCCCCGGCTTCTCGACATCGGCGCCGCTCTCGATCAGCATCTTTACCGAGGGAACGTGATCGCGCATCGCCGCGGTTACCAGCGGCGTCATTCCGTTGCTGGAGGCAAGATTTGGGTCGGCGCCGAGTTCGATCAAGGTCTTGATCATGGCGTCCTTGCGATGGCGCGCAGCATTCTGTAGCGGCGTCCAGCCTTGCAGATCGGCCTGATTCACGTCGGCGCCTTTCTCCACCAGGAACTTGACCCGCTCAGCATCGCTGGCGGCGATGGCATTGCTAAGCTCCTGCGTCAGGTCGGCGCCCTCGGCCAGCCATTGCTCGAGCCGCTCCTTGGTCACCACCTGGTCGGGCGAGGCGAGATCGGGGCGAGCCTCGAAGACCTGATCGGCCAGGGCGATATAGCTCCCATGCGCGGGTAGATCGCCGGCGACGATGCATTTGCTGCACTGAACCAGCGGCACGCCGAACTCGCGCATGATCTGTTCGACCTCCGCTTCGTTGTCCTCAAGCGCGAATTCGAGCATGTATTTCAGGAACGCGTCGGTCTTGCGAACGCCGATCGACATTTCGAATTCGAGCGGCGTCATGTCATCGTCGAGATTCACCGGCTGAATGGTGAGCGGCTCGCCGCGCATGGTCTTGAGCCAGCCGGCGAAGGGACCGAACACGGCCGCAACGTCGATCTCTCCATCCAGCACCTTCTGCACGATGTAGTAGGGCTGATTCTCGATGACCAGATCGCCGTCATGCGTCTGGATTTGCAGTTTCACATTGTTGACGACGCCGCGCTTGGCCAGCGCCGCGCGCACGCCCGAGGTCTGAAACACGCCGACCTTGAGGTCTTTGAGCTTGGGATCG
>JAWOJH010000183.1:0-35648 GCA_046481725.1 Methyloceanibacter sp.
GGTTCTGCGGCCGGCAGAAGCAGATCATCGTGCATGACGGCTCGAACATCTCGCCGCAGGAGGTGGAGGATGCGCTGCTCGGGCATCCAACGGTCGAGAGCGCGGGCGTGGTCGCCGTGCACGACGTGATGCATGGCGAGAATGTCCGCGCCTATGTCGAGCTGAAGCCGGGCGTGCCGGCGCCGAAAGCAGGCGAGCTGATCCAGTTCGCCAAGGCGCGGGTCGGCTACAAGGCGCCCGAAGAGGTCGTGTTTATCGACAAGATGCCGCTCAATCCGACCGGCAAGGTCGATCGGGTCGCGCTGAAGAAGCTCGCCGCCGGCGACCACGCCCACCACGTCTAGTCATTCCACGATCAGCGCTTTTAGCGTGTCGAGCCGGTCAGCCTCCTCGGCGGGCTTATCCCAGCGGATGCGGGCGATGCGGGGGAAGCGCATGGCCACCCCCGATTTGTGCCGCTTGGACTGGTGCACCGAGTCGAACGCCACCTCGAACACCAGCTTGGGCTCGACCTGCCGCACCGGGCCGAAACTCTCCACGGTGTGATTGCGCACGAAAGCGTCGAGCTCGCGGAGTTCCTCGTCGGTGAAGCCGAAATAGGACTTGCCGACCGGCACCAGCTCCGGCGCGCCGCCTTCGCCGTCGCGCCAGGCGCCGAACGTGTAGTCCGAATAGTAGGACGAGCGTTTGCCGCTGCCCCGCTGCGCATACATCAGTACCGCATCGATGGTGAGCGGCGCGCGCTTCCACTTATACCAGTGGCCTTTCGGCCGCCCGGCGAGATAGGGGCTCGTCCGCCGCTTCAGCATCAGCCCTTCAATGCCGGTCTCGCGAGCGCCTTCCCAAAGCGCCTCGAGCTCGGCGATCGAGCCGAAATCGACGATGTCGGAGATGTCGGTACGACGCGGCGCGTGGTTCCGGTGCCAAGCCTCGAGCCGCGCGCGGCGTTCGATGAAGGGGAGGGTGCGAAGATCCTCGCCCGCCTCGAACAGAATGTCGTAGAGGCGGATATGCGCCGGATGCGATTTCAGCATAGCGGCGGTCACGCTCTTGCGGTTTAGCCGCTGCTGGAGATCGTTGAACGGCGCGACCTGGCCGTCGCGCACCACCAGCAACTCGCCGTCGAGCGCCACGCCTTCCGGGATCGCCTCGATCGCGTCGGGGAAGGCGCCGGAGATGTCGTCCCCGGTGCGCGAAAACAGCCGCCTCTCGCCGGCCTGATGCGCCGCCTGCACGCGGATGCCGTCCCATTTCCACTCGGCGGCGAATTCGTCGGGCTCGATGCTCTGAAGCTCGCGGTCCTCGATTTGATGCGACAGCATCAGCGGCCGGAACGTCGCCCGCGTGCCGGTCTCGGGCCGCGGTCCGGCCCCAGACAGCCAGGCGAACAGCTCTTGATAGGGCGGGGCGACGCAATGCCAGACCTCCTCGATCTCGGCGAGTGGCACGCTGGACCATTCGGCCAGCGCGGTCTTGGCCAGCCGCGCCGAGACGCCGACCCTGAGCGCGCCGGTGAGCAGCTTGAGCAGCGCCCAGCGCTGGGTGGCGTCGAGCTGGTCGAGCCAGCCGGAAAGCAGCTCGGGCACCTCCATCGGCAGCGCCGATTGCAAGGTCTCCACCACCAAGGCGAGGCGCGGCGGCGCGGCGGCCGCGCCGGCGCCTGGCCAGATCAAGGCGATGGTCTCCGCCGTGTCGCCGACATAGTCGCGCGACAGGTCGAACAGCACCGGATCGACGCGCGGGACGATAAGGCCGGTCAGAATGCGCCGGAGCGGCAGCCGGAAGAACAACCCATCGGTCAATGCGGCGAGGGCATAGCCGCGGTCCGGGTCCGGCGTGCCGGCGAAATATTCGGCCATCAGGCGGAGCTTGTCGTTGCGTGGCGGCGTGTAGGCCAGCCGGTCGAGCAGTTCGGCGAAGTCCTTCATTGGTCTTCGTCCTCGCGGCCGATCAGCCTGAGCGCGCGGCCCTTGCGGCCGGTCGTCTGAATGTGATGCAGCAGCGCATCCTCACGCCCATGCGTGACCCAAACTTCTTCCGCGCTGGTCTCGGCGATGGTCGCGATCAATTCCGGCCAATCGGCATGGTCGGAGATCACCAGCGGCAACTCGACGCCTTGCTGCCGGGCGCGGGCGCGCACCCGCATCCAGCCCGAAGCGAAGGCCGTGACCGGATCGGGCAGCCGGCGCGACCAGCGGTCGGCGATCGCCGAAGGCGGCGCCAGCACGATTTCGCCCTTGAGTTCGTCCCGCGGGGCAGCGGTGGCTGGCTTCAATTCGCCGAGCCGCACGCCGAGCGACTCGTATAGGGCGCAGCATGCGGCGAGCGCGCCATGCAGATAGATGGGCCGCGTGTAGCCCTGCGCGCGCAGCAGCGCGATCACCCGCTGACATTTGCCGAGCCCGTAGACGCCGACCACATGCGCGCGCTCGGGGAACCGCTCGCGCGATTTGAGCAGCTTCGTCACCTCCTTCGCCGCATCCGCATGCTGAAACACCGGCAGCGCAAACGTCGCCTCGGTGACGAACAAATCGCAGGGCACCAGCTCGAAGGGCGCACAGGTCGGGTCGGTGCTCCGCTTATAGTCGCCGGAGACCACCGCGCGGGCGCCCTTCCACTCGAGCAACACCTGCGCGCTGCCGAGCACATGGCCGGCGGGGAACAGCGTAACCGTCACCTCGCCGATGCCGAGCTTTTCGCCATAGGCGGCAGCCTGCGTCCCGCGCGTGGCCGCGCTGCCGAGCCTGGTCTGCATCACCGCGAGCGTCTCCGCGGTGGCGAGCACATGCTCGTGGCCAGGGCGCGCATGGTCGGAATGGCCATGAGTGACGATCGCCTGCTTCGCCCCGGCGGAAGGGTCGATATGGAAGCCGCCCGGCCGGCAAAAGAGGCCCTTGCGGTCGACCGTCAGCCAGGTTTCGAAGCGGTCAGGTTTCATTTTTCCACAGTCCGTGTCGAACAAAGCACGGCCTTTGCCTACCTCAAGCTGCAAATTTCGACCTGAGATTGAGCGCTCTCAGTTGCGGCCATCCGGGTTGCTAAACCTCATTTGGGCCTCGCGCCAGGGATGCAGCATAGTCGTGGCGATGCGGCGGGGCGGGGGCGCCCATGCCTTGTGGCCTTGACAGCTTCGCGTTTTGCCGTCGCGCGAGCCGTGCCGGAGCAATGCTGCTCTTCGGCCTCTGCCTGCAAGCGCCGCCGGCATTCGCCTCGAACGATGCGCCCCGCGCCGAATATTTCACCGGCTTCGAATTGAGCGACAATTACGCTAGCGGCTATGTGGGCGGCGGCTATGCCTTCGGCAAGGCGGGCCTTTACGGGCCAGGCGTCCGCCTGCGTGCGGTCGGCGCCTATGGGCCCTACCATTATGACGGCATTCTGCGCAGCGGTGACGCCGATCTGCCCACGCGGTTCGACGGCGAGGCGGCCTACCTTGCCGCGCTGCTCGGCTACCAGTTCCAGCCGGGGCGTGCCATCGTCAAGCTGTTCGCCGGCATCGAAGCCGAGGACCAGCGCATTGTCCCGTTCGATCCGAACAATTCGGTGCAAGGCAGCGCGCTCGGTCTCAAGCTCCAGGCCGAGGGCTGGCTCGACCTCTCCGAAAGAGTATTTTTGTCCGCCGATGCCGCTTATGGCACCGCCTTTCAGCAATACTGGACGTTGGCGCGGCTCGGGTACCGGCCCCGGCCGCGCCTGTCGCTCGGTCTCGAGGGGGGCGCGCTCGGCAATGAAGAATATGACTCTGGGCGCGGCGGCGGCTTCGTGCGGCTGAACTTCCGCAATTTCGAGAGCACGCTGTCGGGCGGCTTCACCGGCAACTATTTGGAGGATGACCCGAGCTACTATTTCGCGCTCGGGCTCTACCGGCCATTCTGACTGTCTGGCTTGAGTGGGCGAAGTGCACTGCCGGCCCCGCTCCGGCAGTGCTTTGGCATCGTCAACCGCCGCCGGCGAGGCGGCATTGCCCTTTTTGGTCGTGCATCCTGTGTAGAGGGATGTCCAGGCTATCGGCCAGAGGACTCTCTCCGCAATCAAGATGACACGGAGGCGTCATGCAACGCAAACAAGAGTTCACGCTTACCCGCATTTCTTTTCTGCCGTGCAGATAGCGTTGAGACTTGACGTGCGGCGCCGGCGACACGGCGTGCTGAACGGCGCGGACGCAAAAAAGGACTCTGTGCAAACGGCGAATGCGCTGTGAGCAAAAATTTCGTTTGCGCGGTCAGAGGCTAACTCGGAGTCGAACTCAAGGTGCCGCCTGCGTCGGCGGCTCGCTCGGCTCGGCCTCCTGCATCTTGGGCTCCGGCGGCTTGCTGTCCTTTGGCGATCCCGCGGCCCACCATTGCTCGAAGCGCCGGGTCAATTCGGCATTGTGCTTTTGCCACCACGCTTCGTCGAATTTCAGCGCCTTCTGGAAATTTTCCGGGGCCGTGGGCAGGAAGCCGGCCATCTCCACGTCGATCACGGGGTGTTTGCCGACCAGGGCGAGGGCCGACCGGCGCATCGGGCCGTAGGCGATCAGCTGTGCTTGTGCGGCCAGCCGCGCCGGGTCGGTGGCGAAGGCAATGAAGCGCATCGCCCCCTCCTTGTTCCGCGCGTTTTTCGGGATCGCCCAAAGGTCGAGATCGTAGATCTGCCCGTCCCAGATGACGCCGAGCCGTTGCCGGTCGCCGACGGCGGCCCGGAAGATGCGCCCGCTATAGCCGGCGGCCATCACGACTTCCTTTTCCAACAGCCAGCTGATGGGCTCCTGGGCACTGTCCCACCAATAGACGTCGTTCCTGATCTTATCCAAAGTCTTGAAGGCGCGGTCCACGCCTTCGGGCGTGGCAAGCTCTTGATACACATTCTCCGGCGCGACCCCATCGGCAAGCAGCGCCAACTCGAGCGTATGGCGCGGGCTGTTCGGCAATGCGCGCTTGCCGGGGAATTTCTTGGTGTCGAGCAGATCGGCGATTTGCGCCGGCTGATTCTTGCCCAAGGCTTGGCGGTCGAACAGGATCGCCATGGACCAGGCCACGCTGGCGACCCCGCATTGGGACAGCGCACCCGAGTAGAAATCTTCCTCCACGCCTTCGCCGCCAGGCGCCGCGCTGAGGCTCGCAACTTCGATCGGCTCGAGCAGACCCTGGTCGCACAGCGCGCCGAGCGTGCCCGCGGAGACATCCACGACATCTACACTCGCCTCGCGCGCGCTGATCAGTTCCTTGATCTTGGCCAGCGTCCCGTCATAGATCTCGGTGGCGATTTTGGTGCCGGTTTCCCGCGCGAAGGGCTCGAAAATGGCGATCTCCTGGGCTTGGCCATAGGCCCCGCCCCAGGTGACGATGCTTAAGCGGTCGTCGGCCCAGGCGCCGGCCGAAGCGCTGATCGCCACGACGAACGCCGCCGCCAATCCGTACCGGCTGCCGAATCTGACGGCCACCGCGACGCTTTGGGGAGATGGCTGTTTGAATTGCCAGGTCACCGTCGTGTTCCCGAACTCAGCGCGGCGAGACCTGAGTGGCGGCCGGGTTCGTCTGCACCGACCCTTCGCCGAGTGTCGGCCGGTCCGCTCTGCGAATGGCGGGGCGCGACAGCGGTCCGCTGATCGAGATGCGCGGCGGCGTGTCGACGCTCAGTTGTGAAGCCTTCAGCGGCTGCGCATCGGTGGCGACGAACAAGTGCCAATCGAGCGTTTGTTGTTTCAGATCGACGCCCCCCGAACCGGAAATCAGGCCACGGCGTGTTTGCATGTTGAACATGTCGCATGAAATATGGCCGCTATCGAGGCGGCACTCCGCCTGGAGCTGATCGTAGACGCTGGCGCCGTTGCGGCTCCAGCCGTCGCCTTCGAGCGGCGGCGCTGCATTGAGCAGGCGGGCGAAATCCACCGGTACGGCGCCGTTGCGCGTATCGAGCTTGAAGACTCCGCTGAGGCTCTGCGCCAATTCCTCGAAATTCCGGCCCTCGGCCGTCAGTTCCGCCTTGAGCGCGCCGGTGCCGTTGACCGAGACCTCGGGGGCAAGCGGCGCCAGGCACGTCTCGACCGAAACGTCGGACAGGCTCGCCGTGACACTCGCCTTCGCCACATTTTCCCGAAGGTCGGCGCCGATCCGGCCGGCGGCCGAGCCTCCGCACAGCTCCAGTTCGCCCACTTCGCTCGCAACCACGCCGCCCTTGGCGGTGATGGTGAAACCGCCGCGCCCCAGCCGTAGCCCCGGCGCGGTGATATTGGCCGCCGAGACCCGTAAATCGGCATCGAAAAATTTGAGGATCGCCTGATCGGTGAGGCCGCCTTGAGCAACCTCCGGCTCGTCCGCCGCTCCGCCGCCGAAATAGGGATCGAGCGCCAGCCGGTCGAAGGCAAGCGTCCCTTCGAGACGCGGCCGTTCGCCCGGCGTGACGGCAAGCACCCCGACCGCCTTATTGCCGTCGAGGCTGAACGCGCCGTCGTCGAGGGTGAACGTCGTGCCGTTCCAATGGCCGGTGCCCGACAGGGTCAGCCGTTGCAGGCTGTGGCCCGCCGGCAGCGGAACACCTGCCCAGTGGAGGAAGCGGCGGGCGTCCGGCGCTTCCACCTGCACATTGCCGTCGACCTCCAGGCTGTTTGCCAGCAGCGCCATGCCGGTGACCTTGGCCGTAACCGGCTTCGAGGTGACGCTAAGGCTGATCGGTACCTGAAGACTGTCGGCGGTTTGCGCGGGCGTGCCGCATTTCAGCACGAAGCCGACCTTTTCATCCCGGAGCACGAAGGTGCCGGAACTGGAAACCGACCCGTTGCCGGAACTTGCATCCAGGCGCACATCGACCTTGTCGATCGTCTCGGTTCCACCGGCAGTTGGCATTCTCAGCACGCCGTCGCTCACCCGCACCACGCCGACCGGCGCGCCGGAAAGCAGATTGGTCACCCGCGCCTGGAGCGTGTGATCGGGACCCAGCACGAGAGAGGGAGCATCTTTCAGAACGATCTCCGGACCGTATAACCGAATGGCATCGATCCTTAGGCGTCCCATCAGCAGCGCCGCCACGTCGAGCGACACTTTCGCGTTTTCCGCGGTGATGGATTTCACCAATGGCAGGCGCGCGGCGTTCGTGAGCTCGAACCCGCCTTTGATGGCAACATCCGGGAAATAGCGCACGCGCAACGGTCCGGTCAGCTTGACCTCGCCGCCGGTCCAGTCCGACAGCACGTCGGTGATGCGTTGGGCGAGACGCGACGAGTCGGCAAACTGCCGCGGCACCAGGACAAAACCGACGATCACGAGCGCAGCAAGGCCGAAGAGAGTCCACTTCCAAGGAATTTGGCGAGGCTTCATCCCGTGTCTGATCCACCCGTTTGGCGTCGGCCCAGGGACCCGGTCCCCGCCTATTTCCCATCGCGCCAAGAGTCCCGTCTTTCTAGCCCGGCCGGGGCCGGATAGCGAGAGCAACCCGCGCAAATTTCTCAGCAATTAGGACGTCCGCAAGGCCCATTCGGGGCCGGTTCCGGCCCGGTTACCGGGGGCTGTAGAAGCGCCGGGGCGGCTGCCGACGATGATCCCGTGCAACAGCAGGACCGGGGCGAGGCTGACCAGGACGATGGTCAGCGCGGAAAGGCCCGCCTCCTCGTAGCGGTAGAGCGAGACCAGCGTGAATACCTGGGTGGCCAGCGTATCGAAATTGAACGGCCTGAGCAGCAACGTCGCCGGCAATTCTTTCATCGAATCGACGAACACCAGCAGCGCCGCGGCGCCGAGCGCCGGCCTGAGCAGCGGCAGATGCACCTTGAGCAGGGTCTGGCTCACGCTCGAGCCGAGCGTCCGCGCCGCGGCGTCGACATTACGCGACACCTTGCTCAACCCCGCCTCGACCGCGCCGAGCGAGGCGGCGAGAAAGCGGATCGTATAGGCGAGCACGATGGCGAAGGCAGACCCCGACAGCACCAGCCCGGTGGACACCCCAAATGCGGAGCGCATCAGCGAATCGACGAAGTTGTCGAGACCAGCCAGCGGAATCAGCAGGCCGATGGCGAGTACGGTGCCGGGCACCGCATAGGAAATGGCGGGCAGCGTGCTCGCTCCCTGGATGAGTGCCGAGCGCGTTTGCCGCCGCGCATAGGCCAGCACCACCGCGAAGACGACCGCAAGCGCGGCTGCCGCAGCGGCAAGCAGCACGCTGTGCAACGCGGCCTGCCAGAACGCTGGCGCGAGCCCCGACGCCAGATAGGCGAAGGCATCGTGCAGCAGCACGGCCGCCGGCAGCAGAAAGCCGACCAGCACCGGCACGGCGCAGGCAATCGCCGCCAGCGCTCCGCGCAGGCCGCCGAGCCGTTCCTCCGGCAGGCCGCGATATTTGCCGGTGGTATGGTGGAAGCGGCGCCTGGACCGGAGCGCAAGCTCAATCAGAAGCAGGGAGAAAACGAAGAGCAGCACCACGCAGGCAAGCTGCGCCGCGCCGGCGAGATCGTTGCGGTCGAGCCACGTATCGTAGATCGCCACCGTCAAGGTTCGCACGCCGAGAAACTCGACCGCGCCGAGATCGTTCAGGGTTTCCATCAGCGCCAGCGCGACCCCGGCCGCCAGCGCCGGCCTCGCCAGCGGCAGCCCGACTTGCCAAAAGGTCTGCGCCGCGGTGCGGCCGAGCGTGCGGCTCACTTCCAGCACGCAGACCGACTGCGCCATGAAGCTCGCCCGCGCGGTGATGTAGACGTAAGGGTAGAGTACCGCGCTCATCACCAGAATGGCGCCGCCGAGGCTGCGGATATCGGGGAACCAATAGCTGCGCGCGTCGCGCCAGCCGAACAGTTCGCGTAAAGTGCTCTGCACCACGCCGGAATAATCGAGCAGCTCGAGATAGGTGTAAGCGATGATATAGGTCGGCACCGCCAACGGCAGCAGCAGCAGCCATTGGAAATAGCGGCGTCCGGGAAAGCGGTACATGGTGACGAGCCAGGCCGTGCCGGTGCCGATCACCAGCGACAACACGCCCACCCCGGTCATCAGCCCCACGGTGCGGCGCACCGCCCCGGGCAGCACATAGTCGATGAGATGCGGCCAGGTATCGCCGCTCGGCTTGAGCGCGATCACGGCGATGGCGGCGATCGGCAGCAGCGTGACCACGGAGATGAGGAGCGCCGCAGCCGCCCAGCCGAGACTGCCGCTCTGCCTGAGACGCCTCAGCCGGCTGCGCCAAGCGCTCCGCTCGCGGGGAACGCCAGGCCCTCCGGCGTCTCCGCTAGCCGCCGGCAGTGAGACCGTCCCCGCCGTTCTCGCGTCCGCGGGCCATCAAGGCCGCAACGGCCTCCGGCGAGAGAAGCTGATCGGCGTCCTGGAGCGCATCGGCAAAGGCGTTCGCGGTGTCGATCACCGGGTCCACCAGGTCCGAGCCGGTCAACTCCAAGGCGCAAGCGCGCATCGCCGGGCAGCGATGATGCTGCGAGGCGGCGATCAGCGAGATCGCCATGCATTCGTCGGCGCAGAATTTGGCGCAGCCCACCGGGCAATATTCGATCTTGCGCGAGGCCGCCGCCCGCACGGCCCTGACCCAGCAGGCAAGCTCGGTGACGGCGCGCTTCGCCCGCTCCGGCCCGAGCACCCGCGAATAGGCGTTCCAGCCATTCTCCCAACAGGCGATGTCGCCGGTGTCGTAGCCTGCCAGCCAGCATCGGAAGCCCACCCCGACCAGCCATTCCGCTCCGGAGCGCGGCACCACCTGAACGCGCTGCCCAGACTGCCTATCGATTCTCTTATGAAAGCTCATCGTTGCCCCCTCATGAGCTTGGCCCGTCGTCGAACCCGACCTTGTCGACAAGCTCGCTCGCCTTCTTGCGCAAGCCGGCAATCTCGTTCAGCGAGATCGGATCCGGTTTGAAGTCGCCCCAGGACTTGACCAGCGGAGACCAGGGCACGCCGTCCCGCACCGGATATTCGTGGTTCACTTCGGCATACATCTCCTGGCCTTTGTCGGACGCCAGGAATTCCACCAGCTTGACCGCGTTCGCCTGGTTCGGCGCATGCGTCGCCACGACCACGCCGGAGATGTTGATATGGGTGCCGCGGTCGTTCGAGTTGGGGAACAGGATGTTGACCGACTCGGCCCACGCCTTCTGCTCCGGCTCCTTCTCGTCGGTGAGCATGGCGCCCATGTAATAGGTGTTGCCGAGTGCGAGGTCGCACTCGCCGGCATAGACTCCCTTCACTTGGAGCCGATCGTTGCCGGCGGGCTTCCGCGCCAGATTGGCCTTCACGCCTTTGAGCCACTCCTCGGTCCATGGCTCGCCGTGATGGGCAATCATCGAGGCGATCAGCGCGACGTTGTAGGAATGCTGGCCCGAGCGCGTGCAGATCTTGCCGCGCCATTTCGGATCGGCGAGTTCCTCATAGGTGATCTGGTCCTGCTTGACGCGCTCCTTCGAGGCGTAAATCACGCGGGCGCGTCGGGTGAGCCCGAGCCAGGTTCCGTCTTCGGCGCGATAGGCGGCCGGGATCTCGGCTTCGATCGCGGGCAAAGTGACCGGCTGGGCGATGCCGGCGGCGCTCGCCTGGGTGAGATTGCCGACATCCACCGTCAGCAGCACGTCGGCCGGGCTGTTGCGCCCCTCGGCCTGGATGCGCTCGATCAGGCCCTTCTCGGTGAAGATCACCTTGACCTTGATGCCGGTCTCTTGGGTGAATTCCTTGAGCAGCGGCTCGATCAGATAAGGCTGACGGTAAGAATAGATATTGACCTCGCCCGGCTCCGTGGCTTGGACGCTGGTAGCTGCGAGGAGGGGAAGAAGCGCAGACGCCGACGCGCGCGCGAACAGAAATCGCATCGATAATCCTCCAATGTCCGGGGTTCAAGGCCCCGGTATCGGACCTGAGTTCGGCCCGCCCGCACGCGGGGAAGGCCACTTTCCTTGGCTTAAAGTGCGGGGCGCGGCAAAGTCAACAAGATTGTCGTAATCAAACTAACTTTAGAAGCCTTCTAAGTCTTGCACGGAAAGTATTGTGTGGCACAACGATAGAAAAATGACGGCAATCGCGAAGTATTATTCGAAGATGTCCTTGAATGTTGCTGGTCGATCGGAAAGCTTTCGCAAGCGCATCGAAGACGATCCCGCAGGCCCGCGGCCTCAGGTCGCGCTGCCGGGGAACAGCCGATCGGCCGGAAAGATCACGTCCGCCGAAGTTCCGACGCCGGGCTCGCTGGCGAGCACGAGCCGCGCCCGGTTGGCGTCGACCAGCGCCTTGGTCACCGGCAGGCCGAGCCCCGTGCCGTTCTGCTTGCGCGGCGCCGTATCGAGCTGGTTGAACGGCTGCATGGCGTAGGCGATTTCGTCCTTCGTCATGCCGACGCCGTTGTCGTGCACCCGCAATCGGAGCTCCCCCTCGACCATCGAGCCGGACACGATCACCTGGCCGCCTTCCTTGGTGAACTTGATCGCATTGGTGAGCAGATTGAGCAGGATCTGCTTCACCCGGCGCGGATCGGCGACCACCGCCGGCAGGCCGGAGGCCAGCGAAGTCCTGAGCAGAATGCGCGCGCGCTTGGCCAGCGGCTGAAGGCTGGCGACGCAATCCTCCACCAGTTCGGCGACATCGACCGCGGTAAAATTGAGATCGAACTTGCCGGCTTCGATCTTGGAGATATCGAGCAGGTCGTTGAGCAGTGACAGCGCGTACAGCCCGCTCTGATGAATGTCCTCGACATAGCCGCGATAGCGCGCATTGCCGATCGGGCCGAGCCGCTCCTGTAGCATCAGCTCGGCGAAGCCGATGATCGAATTGAGCGGCGTGCGGACTTCGTGACTGACCTTGGCGAGAAATTCGAGCCGCCTGGCGGTAATGTCGGCATCGACCGACGGCGCCTCCCCGGCGGCCGCAGCCTCTGGCGGCGCCGAAGCCGTCGCCGCCTCTTCGTCGAGGCAGGTTTGGTCGATCAGGCGCAACAGCTTTAGATCCTTCTCGCCGTCGAGCGCAGTGACGGCGAACGCGACCCGCAAGCGGCGGCGGGAGCGGCTGAATGCCTCGAACGGAACCGTCCGTCCGGCGCCGTTCTCATATTGGCTGAGATCGGCACCGCCGGAGAGGACGGCGTCGAGGCCGCCGGCCTCCAGCAATTCCGCCGGCGAACGGTAGCCGAAGGCATAGGCGAAGGCGGCGTTGACATGGACGAGCGCGCCATCGGCCAGCACGCCGATCGCCGCCGGGACCGCTTCCAGCAGCATGACCAGGCCTGCGGACGAGAGCGCCGGCGCCTCGGCTGCGGGCCCGAGCGACATCACCGAACCGGGGCCCGGCAGCACCCCGCCTTCCAGCGCACGCGCGATATGTTCGAGGGCCTCACGGTCCCCCTCCAATTCCGCGACCAGCCTCTGGGGTTTCAACTCGGCCATTACGGCCCCCGTTCAGCGCCGCCAGCGCGGCTGTTAAATTGCCCCGGCGCAAGGTTGGCCAAGGCGACCGGCCACGCTGGACGCCCCAATCCTGGGGCGCTTTTTCGACTCATCCACTAAATTTAGGCGAATTCGGCGCTTTGCAAAGGCGGAAACCGGAAACTTCGCGGTCAGGGCTAAAAAAGTGCTGATGAAATCCGCGCCACCTCTTGCCTTATCGCGATGCAACAATTATATTGCAGTGCAGCAAAAGATAATGCGGCGGCCCCGCCGAGGCGTGGCCAAGCCGAATCCCCAAACGCAATGTGTCCAAGCAGAGGTGCCGAAATGAGCGAGACCTATTCACCCCAAGCCGCCGCCGAGCAGGCGCGCGAGACGTTCCGCAAAGCCGCCAAGGAGTTCGAGGCGTTCAAGCTCGACACTACCGTGCCCGAGAGCGTTCGCGCTCTGGCCGAGAAGACGGTCAATCAGAGCCGCGAAGCTTATGAGCGCAGCAAGGATGCGCTCGAGGAGACGATCGATTCGCTCGAGCGTTCTTTCGACGCGGCCGGTCAAGGCGCCACCGCCTTCAATCGCAAGCTCATCGACCTTGCGCAGCGCAATCTGAATTCCGCCTTCGACCTCGCCAAGAGCTTGGCCGGCGCCAAGAACCTGGCCGAGATCGTCGAGCTTCAGTCGGCGTTCATCCGGCATCAGTTCGACGTGTTCGCCAATCAAGCGAACGAGGTCCGGGCGCTCAGCACCAAGATCGCGGCCGACACCACCGAGCCGCTCAAGAATCAAGTCTCCCGGTCTATGGAGTCCTTCCGGAAGGCTTCGTAACCCTCTTCGCGTTTCGAGTCAGAGGGCAGTAGCGTAGTGCGCAAAATGGGCCCGGGGTTCGCCCCCGGGTCTTTTTCATGCGTGCGGCGATGTTGAAATTGCTGCAAAGAGCCTGGACCGCTCCGCCCGCTTGCAACCGCTGCGCCCTCCGCTTAGGTTCGCCCCCGAAGGCATCGCCAATAGGCCGCTGTAGCTCAGTTGGTTAGAGCGCTTGACTGTGGATCAAGAGGTCGGTGGTTCGAATCCCCCCAGCGGTACCAGCCTTCCCGAGGGTTGAGGCGTTTGCCGCAAGCCGGCCGCGTCAGGCAGACATAGTCCAGGGCGACGAGCGCGGCTCAACTGCCAGACAATTCGCCTAGCGATAAGTCCAGGCGGGAGCCGGCTTGTCGACGCCCGGTCCGGGAATCGCGATCATGTTGCCATAGCTCGGGACGAAGCTGGAGCTATCGCCCTTGCCGATATAGGGCAACGCCAGCGAACTGCCTTGGGTAAAGTCCGGGGTACCGAGATAGGGACTGATCGGAGCGGTAAACCCGGCAACGCCGGCCGCACCATCCTCAAGACTGGCGTTTTTCCCCTGAATCTCGAAAGCGCCGGCCGGCGCTGCGGCGAAGCTCGCCATGCCGCACAGAGCGACGACCAGACTGAGATATTTCATGGCAATTCCCCCGAAGCCGCATGTGTCAGTCGAACCAGAAGATACAACGAGAATAGCCGAAGAGGAAGGGCGCAAAATAGGCAAGAATGAGGAAAGGGCCGGCAAAACCGGCCCTTTCGGTTTTCTTCTCGATTGGACTAGCTCGGCTGCTTGGCCGAAGTCCAGACGCCTTTCGAGCGGTCAAAGACGTAGCCCGGAGCGCTTTCCAGCGCTTCCTTGGTCGTGTTCATGACCAGATAGCGGTCGTTGTTCTTCTCGGCGACCTTCAGCGCGCTGAAGGGCACGGCCACATCCTTTTGGCCGAGGCCGAGGAAGCCGCCGACCCCGACGATCACCGCGGAAACGCGGCCCTCGGTGTCGAGCAGAATGTCGCTGACGGTACCGATCTTGTTGTCCTTACTGTCGTAAACGTCCTCGTTGTAATAGGTGCTGATCGTCAGCGCGTTGTTCGGCACCGTGGTCATGATCTGTGTGTTGGCCTGTGCCGGGGCGGCGGTCTGGCCGGGAACGGTATCCTGTGCGGCCGACGCGGGGCCGATGGCGCCAACGCCGAGCAGCAGAGCGGCGGCAAACGCCGGAACGATGGTCTTCATGGGTAATCTCCTCAAAGAGGTTGGAAGGTTCGTGGCCTAGCAACTCGGAAAAGGCCCCGTCTGTTCCCTAAGCGCGTGCACTGCTAGAATTTCCGCCGATGGCCCGCCGCCTCCTCTATGTCGTCACCGAGGACTGGTACTTCCTGTCGCATCGCCTGCCCATGGCGCGCGCGGCGAAGGCAGCCGGCTACGCGGTGCACGTCGCCACCAGGTTCAAGGACGGAAAGGCGGCAATCGAGGCTGAGGGCTTCGTGCCGCACGCGCTAGACTGGAGCCGCGGCAGCCTCTCGGCCCGCGGCAGTATCTCGGCGATCTTCGCGCTCCGCCGTCTGCTCGGCGCGATCGAACCCGACATCCTGCACAACATTTCGTTGAAACCGGTGCTGCTCGGCGGCGCGGCAAGCCTCGGCCGGTCGGGCATCGCCGTGGTCAACAGCCTCACCGGTCTCGGCAGTCTGTTCATCGGCGAGGCCGAAGTGAGCGGCTTTACGCGGCGGCTGGTGCGCACGGCGCTGGCGGGCCTCTTGCGCCGGAAGCGCAGCGTCGCGGTGGTGCAGAATCCCGACGACCGGGAGTTCGTCACCGGTCTCGGCGTTCCGGCGGAGCAGGTCGAGTTGATCCCCGGTTCGGGCGTCGATACCGAGAAGCTGACGCCATTGCCGGAGCCGCCGGAGCCGCCGGTCACGGCCGCCTATGCCGGGCGCATGCTCGCCGACAAGGGCTTGCTCACCCTGATCGAAGCTTTTTCGCGCCTCGGCCGCGAAGGCAACGCCTTGCAATTGCTGCTCGCCGGCGATTGCGACCGGGAAAATCCCGGCTCGCTGGCGCCGGAGCAACTCACCGAATTCGCCAGCCTCTATGGCATTCACTGGCTCGGCCATGTCGCCGACATCAAGTCGGTCTGGGCGCGCGCGCATTTCGCCGTGCTCGCCTCGCGCCGCGAGGGCCTGCCGAAGAGCCTGCTCGAAGCGGCGGCGTGCGGCCGGCCGATGGTGGCGACCGACGCTCCCGGATGCCGCGAGATCGCCATCGAAGGCGAGACCGCGCTCACCGTGCCGGTGGACGATCCGGAAGCGCTCGCCAAGGCGATGGCGCGGCTCGCCGCCGATCCGGAGATGCGCGCGCGTTTCGGCGCCAATGCGCGGGCGCTGGTCGAGCGCAAATTTTCCGCCGCGGCGATCGGCCGCCAGACCGTTGAACTGTACGATTCGCTCCTGGCCCGCTAGCCGGCCGCGCCGTTCTCCGCGCGCATCATCCTGACGATGCCGTCACGTGTCGAGATCACCGGCGCCCAGCCGATGCCGCGGAGCTTCGCGGTATCGACGATGAATTCGCCGGCGATCCGCTCGAAGTCGGCTTCGCGCCCGACCGTCCGCAGCAGGCGCCGCACCGCGCCGGCCGGGACCTTGACGAGGTGAGGGGGGCGGCCGAGCCCTTCGCGCATCGCCGCCACCAGATCCGCCACGCTGATCGGCTCGGCGTCGGCGACCAGGAAGGTCTGGTTGGCCGCTTCCTCAACCTTCAAGGCGAGCTTGACGGCGGCGATCAGATTGTCGAGCGCCAGCAGCGAGCGCCGGTTGGCGAGCCCGGCGAAGGGAAGCGGCATCGGCGTGCGCGCGAGCGTGGCGAGCGCCGCGATATTGCCTTTGACCCCCTTGCCATAGACCACCGCGGGCCGGAGCACGGTGAAAGCTACGCCGCTCGCAGCCAGGAGTCGCTCCGCTTCGAGCTTGGCGCGCCCATAGGGGTCGGTGGGCGCCGGCGCATCCGCTTCGGTCAGCGGCCGGTCGGATGACAGTCCCGCCTGCGCCCGCACCGACGACATCAACAGGAACCGCTCGACTTTGCCGTTCGCCGCTTGCGCCAATTCGCCCACGGCCTCCGCATTGATGCGGGCATAGACCGCGTCGGCGAGGTGGCCGGGCGCATGCGCGATGCCGGCGAGATGCACCACATGGGTGATGCCGTCGAGCAGGCGGCGCCAATCGGCAGGCTCCGCGAGGTCGGGCATGACCGCAGGCTCGATCGGCCAGGAGATCGCGGAAGGGTCGCGGGCGGCGGCCACCACCTGCCAGCCGTCCCTGGCCAGCGCCGCGGCCATCCTCCGGCCGATGAAGCCCGAGGCACCGGTGACCAGCACGCGGCCTGTCATGTCACCGTCCTTTGCCGAGCGCATGGAGGGTGACCGCGGTGGCGGCGCCACCGATGGCGAGCAAAGCGAGATCGGCCGCGGTCGAGTTTGCCAGCACGGCGGCGACGGCGAGACCGGCAAGCACCAGGCAGAGCCCGAACACGCGCGCGGTGACTTGCGGCACGCGCAAGCCCGCCGTCACCGCCCGCTGATAGAAGTGCGTGCGATGCGCGGCGAACACCCGCTCGCCCGCGACCAGTCGCCGGAACAAGGTTAAAGTGGAATCGGCCAGCGTGTAGAGCGCCAGCAACAGCGCCGCAGCGAGGTTGGTCTCCGCCACGAAAATCAGCATGAAGGCGAGCAGCAGCCCGATCGGCAGGCTGCCGGCGTCGCCGAGAAAGATGCTGGCCGGATGTTTGTTGAAGACGGCGAAGCCGATTGTCGCGCCGAGCAGCGTCAGCGCCAGCAGCGACACGGTCGCCGGCACCGCGCCCAGCACATGCAAGATGACGACGCCGAGCGTCATCGGCACCAATTGCGCTACCGTCATCCAGTCGAGCCCGTCGAGGAAGTTGACCGCGTTGACGAACCACATGATGCCGAGCAGCAGCAGCACGTCCTCGACGCCCGCTGGCATCAGGCCGGGGAACAGCCGCAGCTCCTGTGGCAGCGTTCCGACCAGGACGAGCGCCGCGAGGGCCTGCCCCTTCAGCCGCGACCAGACGGGCAGCGTATAGGCGTCGTCGATCGCGCCGAGCAGAGTCAGTCCGGCCGCGGCGACCAGCACGCCCAGGAGGCTCGGTTTGGCGGGCGCGAAGTAAAGCCCGATGGCGCAGCCCGCAAATACCACGGCCATCACCGCGAGCCCGGCGCCTTGCGGCGTCGGAACACTGTGCGAAGAGCGCGCATTGGGCTGCGCCAGAAGGTGGCGGACCAGGATCGGCCTGAGCACCAGGATCAAGAGGGCGGTAAGGCCGGCGCAGCCCGCCAGCAGCAGGACGCCCCACATCGCAGGCTGAACGGAGGGCATTTTCGCTTAATGCAGCGTGCGCGAGGCGGGCTGCCATTCGCCCTTGCCGGCGGTCGGGTGGCTGCCGGCGGCTGGCACGTAACCCTCGACGGTGGTCCGCAGCACGTCCTGCATCTCCACCTCGTCCAGCCGGTGGATCGCGTCTTCCAGCCGCTCCAGCACCGCGGCAAGCTCGTCAAACGGCACGATCGGTTCGTTGTTCTTGAAAATGCGCGGATGGCTGGTGCCGGTCGTGTTCTCGCCGATCAAGAGTTCCTCATAGAGCTTCTCGCCGGGCCTGAGGCCGATATAGGCGATGGCGATGTCGCCGTCGGGATGCGCCTCGTCGCGCAACTCGCGGCCGGAGAGGCGGATCATGGTGCGGGCGAGATCGTCGATCTTCACCGGCGTGCCCATCTCTAGCACGAACACTTCGCCGCCCGTGGCCATGGTGCCCGCCTGAATCACCAGCTGCGCCGCTTCGGGGATCGACATGAAATAGCGGATCACATCGGGATGGGTCACGGTGACCGGGCCGCCGGCCTTGATCTGGTTGCGGAACAGCCGGACCACCGAGCCCGAAGAATCCAGCACATTGCCAAACCGCACCATGGTGAAGATGGTTGAGGTGCCGCGCTCCTGCGCCAGCGCCTGGAGGATCTGCTCGGCCAGCCGCTTGCTGGCGCCCATGATGTTGGTGGGCCGCACCGCCTTGTCGCTCGATACCAAAACGAAACGCTCGACGCCGAGTTCCTTGGCGGTCTCGGCGACCACCAGCGTGCCGAACGTGTTGTTCTGCAGCCCGGCGAACGGATTGGCTTCGACGATCGGGACGTGCTTGTAGGCGGCGGCGTGATAGATCACCTCTACGCCGAGTTCCTGAATGGTGCGCGCCACCAGCTTGCGGTCGAGCACCGAGCCGAGCACGGCGATCACGGTGGTGGGGGCGGTCGTCGCGCCTTCACTCTCCTTCTGCAAGCGCCGTTTGAGATCGTCGATCTCCATCGAGATGTCGTAGAGCGCGACCTCCGACAGATCGAACAGCACGAGCGTCTTGGGGCCGAGCTTGAGCAACTGACGGGTGAGCTCCGAGCCGATCGAACCGCCAGCGCCGGTGATCATCAACACCTTGCCGCGCACATTGGCGGTGAGCAACTCGAGATTGGGCACCACCGGATCGCGGCCGAGCAAATCCTCGACGTCGATCGGCCGCAGATCGCTGACCTGGACATTGCCCGAGGCGATCTCCTCGAGCGCCGGCAAGGTCTTCACCGTCACCGGGAAGGCTTCGAGCATCTTCAGCGCGAGACGCCGCTCGCCGCGCGAGGCCGATGGCGTCGCCAGCAGCACCTCTTCGACGCGCTCCTCCGCGATCAGCTTGGCGAGCTTCTCGGGCCTCGCCACTCTGACGCCGTGCACCATCTGCCCGGCAAGCGAAGGATTGGGATCGATGAATGCGACGGTCTTGTAGCCGCCATGGTCGTTGAGCGCGCGCACGAGCTGGATCCCGAGGGTGCCGGCGCCATAGATAATGACCGGCTTGCGCTTGTCGAAGCTCAATCTCCGGTGTTGCGGCACGGCCCTGAGCAGCCCGGCGCCGGCCCATTGCCGGCTGAGGCGGATCAGCAGCGCCGCGATCAGCGCGTAAATCACGATCACCGAGCGCGGATGATCCTTGACCGCCATCATCAGCACGAGCACCGCCCAGAACAGGGCGGCGATGATTACCGCGACATAAATCCGTGTGGTGCCCTCGGGGCCGATATAGCGGGTAACCAGCTTGTAGAGCCCGCGAGCTTGGAACACGGCGACGCCGATCAGCGGCGCGGCGATCAAGAGCAGCCACTTCTCCCAGGTCGGAGGCACATAGATGCGGCTGAGCCTAAGCGTATAGGCGGCCCAGATCGCCAGGCTCAGCAATAGCAGGTCGTTGGTGATCAGAAGCGCCCGCTTGAACCAGCGAGGACGGGCGATCAGCCATTCGGCAAGACGCATCAAGGGCCACCCCGAACCGGCCCTTGGGGCCGGAATCCTTGCGTTCCCGTGGCGGGTTAGTGCGTCGCACCATAACCGAAGCCTTGCCCCAACGGAAGGGAGCCAGCGCGGGAAGCCGCCGCGACGTCTGGCGCTTGGCGGCATCCGCTTAACCGAGGATCAGCACTTGCAGGCGGCGGGGGCCATGCGCGCCGCGCACGATGGTTTGCTCGATATCGGCGGTGCGCGACGGGCCGCTGATCAGGTTGACCGTGCGCGGCAATCGCCCCTCGCCAAAGGCCGAGCGCAGCCGGTCCCAGGCCTCTTCATAAGAGCCGGCGATGTCCGATGCGGCGACGACAATGGTGTGCGCCTCGGGCAGGAAGTTCAAACTGGTCGGATTGTCGGCGCCCGAGACCAAGAACAAAGTGCCGGTCTCGGCCGCGGCGGCCATGGCGCGCGACACGGTCGCCTTATCCCCGGCCTCGGCCGGGCCGATGGCGCGCTCGATGTCCCAGGCCTCGCGCCAGGGGAGGGCGGCTAGCACCGGGTCCTTCCCCATGCGCACCTGCGGCGGCAGGTTGCAGGTACCGAGATACGACGCGATCGCCGCAACCGCCTCTCGTCCCGTCGCTACGCGGCGGACATCGGCGCCCTGCCGGGTGAGCATCTCGGTGAACAGTGCCACACAGGCCTCGCGGTCTCTCTTGGCGCGCTGCGGGATGGTATTGCGCGGATGAAGTTCGAGCCGCCGCGCCACCGCCCCCTTGCGGGTCCGATCGAGGCTTACCACGCCGAGCGCGGCACGAATGCGGTCAATCACGACTTTTCGTGCCTGGTCGGTCCCGCTCATGTTCTCTGCTTCCGCCGCGCGTAAAGACTGTGGAAGGTGCGGCCCTCCGGTGCTGGGAGGTCACGGGTCTTGGTCCAGGCTTTGGCCAGCGGCAGACTGTTCAGCCGGCCATGCCTGCCGCGCCGCGCTAGCGCGCGGGCGAGGAAAGCGGCGAGCGCGTGATAAAGGCGCGGCCGTTTGGCGGCGTAAGCCCAGAGTTTGAGGAAAAGCCGCTCGGAGAAGGACGGGTTGCCGCGGGCGAAGTCGCGCTCCCGCCAGGCGCGCAGCATGTCGGGGAGCGGAATATCCATCGGGCACACCGCCTCGCAGCGTCCGCAAAAGCTCGACGCGTGCGGCAGATCGCGCGCGCGGTCGATGCCTTGCAGTTGCGGCGTCAGCACGGCCCCCATCGGTCCCGGATAGACCGAGCCGTAGGCGTGGCCGCCGATCGCGCCATAGACCGGGCAATGATTGAGGCAGGCACCGCAGCGGATGCAGCGCAGCATGGCGGCGAACTCGTTGCCGAGCATCTCGCTCCGCCCATTGTCCAAAAGCACGACGTGGTAGGCCTGCGGCCCGTCGGGATCGCGGTCGCGGCGCGGGCCGGTCGTGAACGTCGTGTAGGTGGTGATCTCCTGACCCGTGGCCGAGCGGGCAAGCAGGCGGAGGATCGTGCAGGCGTCCTCCAGGGTCGGCACCAGCTTCTCGATCGAGGCGATGACGATATGCACCCGCGGCAGGCTGGCGGTGAGATCGCCATTGCCCTCATTGGTGACGATCACCGACGATCCCGTCTCGGCGATCAGGAGATTGGCGCCGGTGATGCCCACGTCGGCGGCGAGGAATTTCTCGCGCAGCACCTTGCGTGCCTCGGCGACGAGATGCTCCGGCCGGTCGAGCCGCCTTCCATGCGGCAGACGCTGATGCGCGCGGCGGAAATCCGTCTCGATGGTCTCCTTGTTGAGATGGATCACCGGGGCGATGATATGGCTCGGCCGCTCGTGCCTGAGCTGCACGATATATTCGCCGAGATCGGTTTCCACGACCTCGATCCGGGCGGCCTCGAGATAGGCGTTGAGCCCGATCTCCTCCGACACCATCGACTTGCCCTTGGTGACGAGCTTGGCTCCCGCCTCCTGGCAAAGCTTCAAGATGATGTCGCGCGCCTCGGCCGCGTCCACCGCGTAATGCACGCTTCCGCCGCTCTCGGTGACCTTGCGCTCATAGGCCTCCAGATAGAGATCGAGATGAGCGAGCGTGTGATCCTTGATGGCCCGTGCCTCTTGCCGCAAGGTATCGAACTCCGGCAGCTTCGCCTCCGCCGCTTGTCGCTTGTCGACGAAGCCGCGCTTGACGTTCTGTAGCGCCCGTTGCAACGGCGCATCGTTAAGCGCGCGGCCCGCGCTTCGCTTGAAGTCGTGGCGGCTCTGCTCCATCGCCCGGCCCTCAGCTCTTCTGCCGTGGCGCGGCGATGGACGGCGCGTCGGTCATGCCGGCCAGCACCTCCGCCACGTGGCGCACTTCGACGCTTTCGCGGTCGCGCTTGAGCCGCCCGGCGATCTGCAACAGGCAGCCGAGATCGCCGGCCAGCAGCGTCGGGGCGCCGCGATCGGCGATGTCCCTGATCTTGGCATCGAGGATCGCCGTCGAGATGTCGGGATATTTCACCGAGAAGGCGCCGCCGAAGCCGCAGCAGCTTTCGTTCTCTTCGAGTTCGATCAAAGTGAGCCCGTCGACGCTTCGCAGCAATTGGCGCGGCGCCTCGAAGATGCCGAGCTCCCGCAGCGACGAGCAGGAATCGTGATAGGCGACGCTACCCTCGAAGCTCGCATCGACCCTGGTGAGGCCGAGCACCCGTACCAGAAACGAAGTCAGCTCGAAGCTCTTGGCCGCGATCGCCTCGGCCGCCTCGGCAAACTCGGGGTCATCGGCAAGCAGCCGCGGGTAGTGGACCCGCAACATGCCGGCGCAGGAGCCGGACGGCGCCACCACATAATCGAACGGTGCGAAGGTTTCGACGACCTGCCGGGCGATTGAAGCGGCATCCCGCCGGTCGCCGGCATTATAGGCGGGCTGGCCGCAACAGGTCTGCGCGCGGGGCACCTCGACCAGCGCGCCGCCTGCCTCGAGCAGCTTGATCGCCGCGAAGCCGACACTCGGCCGGAATAGATCGACGAGGCAGGTGACGAACAGCCCGACGCGCGGGCGCTCGCCGGAAGAAGCAAGCGTAGTGGTCATGGCGCCCGGCTAGCTTTGCACATTGTGGCGGGGGATAGCAGCCAGGATGTAGCATCGGCCGCGCGAGTCGGAAATGCGAATCGCGGCCACGAGCGAATGAGCAAGGGCATGGCGAGAGCGGCAGGCATATTGGCGGTGCTGGCACTGTTGCCGCTGACGGCCCTGGACGGGCCGGCGGCGGAGCCACCGGTGCGCCTTGTCACGCCGCTCGCCTACGGCACGCATCTGCCGGGTCTCGGCGAGCCTGCCCACACGCTTGCCCGGCTGATCAAGGAGCGCTCGGGCGGCGCGCTCCTGATCGAGCTGAAGCAGCCCGGCGAGGCGGCGAAGTCGCACGAGATTCTCGACCAGGTTGCGAGCGGCGCGGTCGACGCCGGATTCGCCAATTCGGGTTTTTGGGCGGCCAAGCTTTCCGCTGCGCCGCTCTTCTCGGGCTATCCGTTCGGCCCCGGCGCCGAGGGCTATTTCGCCTGGTTCGAGCAGGGCAACGGCCGGAAGCTCTATCAGGAGATGTACGACCATGCCGGCATCAAGGTCCATGTCCTGCCTTGCGCCTTCGGCGGGGGCGAGGCCGGCGGCTGGTTCAACAAGGAGATCAAGACCAAAGCCGACCTGAAAGACCTGCGCATGCGCATCTTCGGCCTGGGCGGGCGGGTGATGGCGCGGACCGGCGCCACCACCGTACTCATCCCCGGCGGCAATGTCCTCGCCGCCTTCGACAAGGGCGAGATCGACGCCGCCGAGCTTTATCCGCCGGCGGTGGATGCCCGCCTGCCGCTCAAGGACAAGATCAAGCTGATCTATGCGCCGGGCTGGCACCAGCCGGAGACGGTGCTGGAACTGATCGTTAACCAGGCACGCTGGGAAGCGCTCTCGCCGCAACAGCGGGGCTTGATCGAGGGCGCCTGCCTCGCGACCCTGCAAGCGACCCTCGCGGAGAGTGCCAAGCTTCAGGCCGAGGCGCTTGCCGGCCTCGCCAAGGAGGGGGTCAGGATCGAGCCCTTCCCGGAGGAGGTGCTGGCCGCACTCCGCGCCGCCTGGGCGGAAATCGCCAAGGAGGAGGGCGACCGCGACTATTTCTTCCGCACCGCGCTCGACGACATCGAAAAATTCGGAGAGAAAAATCAAGGCGCTGCCGAGCCGGCAGGGGACCTGCCCGCGCTTCAATAAGATTGCGGCGGGAAGCCCTCTCCCCACAAGGTGAGAGGGAGGGACGGCCCGCTATTCCGCCGGCTGGGTCTTTAGAAAAGCGATGATATTCGCCCGCTCGCCAGCGTCGGAGTCGCCCGGAAAGGCGAGCGCCATCGGCGAATCGGGGACCATCGCCTTCGGATCGGCGATCCATTTGTCCAGATTGGCCTCGGTCCAGGTGAGGCCGTCCTCGCCGAGCTTCTTCAGCCCCGCCGAATACGTGGCGTAATCGGCGACGCTCGCCGCCTTGGTGCCGACGATGCCGTTCAGTTCCGGCCCGACCAGATTCTGCGCGCCGGGCCCGACCTGATGGCAGATACCGCATTTGCCGGCGAAGGCTTCCTTGCCCTTGGCGGCGTCGCCTTCGGCCGAAGCGGGCGCGCCGAAAGCCAACAGCGCGGCGGCAAATCCGCAAACTTGGAAAATCCTCATCTCGGTTCCTCCTGTTGCAGCTTGGAGCGGAATCCCTGTTTCACTCCACGAGGGCTGCGCAAGGTTGCTTCCTTTGCTCCTTCTTGTTTTGACAGGCATTTTAGCAGAGCCGCGAACGGCGCCAAATGCGGCAAGATATTCATGATCACCTCGCCGGAACCGCGTGCAAGCCGGCGGGCAGGGCATATTGCCCGCCGCCCCTTAAGCATGCGAAAGACTAGGGTCAGGGGCCCCTCCAGCGGCGGCCGCTCCCGGAGCCATCCATGTCGCAGCTTTCCCTGCCCAACCCGGATTTGGCGGTGCTTCAGCGCCGCGGCGAGATCCTGAAGCAGCTGAAAAAGGTGGCGCCGGACGCGACCCTGATCGCCGACCTGGAAGGCCGGCGCACCTTCGAGTCAGATGCGCTCACCGCCTATCGCTGCCTGCCGCTGGCGGTGGTGCTGCCCTCGTCGACCGAGGAGGTGAGCGCCATCCTCAGCTTCTGCCGCGACAATCATATCAAGGTGGTTCCGCGCGGCGCCGGGACCTCGCTCTCCGGCGGCGCCCTGCCGCTGGAAGATGCGATCGTGCTCTGCCTCTCGCGCATGAACAAGGTCCTCTCGGTCGATCTCCCGAACCGGGTGGCGCGCGTCGAGGCGGGCATCACCAATCTGGCCATCACCCAGGCGGTGGCCGGCGACGGGTTCTTTTATGCGCCGGACCCGTCGAGCCAGATCGCCTGCACCGTCGGCGGCAATGTGGCGACCAATTCCGGCGGCGCGCATTGCCTGAAATACGGCGTCACCACCAATAATGTGCTCGGCCTGCGTATGGTGCTGATGAACGGCGAGATCGTCGATATCGGCGGTTCGGCGCTCGACCCGGCCGGTTACGATCTACTCGCCCTGATCGTCGGCTCGGAAGGTCAGCTCGGCGTCGTCACCGAAGTCGCCGTGCGCTTGCTGAAGGCGGCTGAAGGCGCCCGTCCCATGCTGCTCGGCTTCGATTCCAACGAGCGCGCCGCGTCTTGCGTCGCCGCGATCATCGCCGCCGGCATCATTCCCGTCGCGCTGGAATTCATGGACCGGCCGGCAATCCATGTCTGCGAGCATTTCGTTGCCGCCGGCTACCCGCTCGATGTCGAGGCGCTGCTGATCGTCGAGGTCGAGGGGTCGGAGGACGAGATCGACACCTTGCTGGAAAAGATCGGCGAGATCGCCGAGGACTTCGCGCCGCTGGTGGTGCGCCGCAGCCAGAGCGCCGAGGAAAGCGCCAGGATCTGGAAGGGCCGCAAGGCAGCGTTCGGCGCCATCGGCCAGCTCTCCGACTATTATTGCATGGATGGCGTGATCCCGCTCTCCCAGCTGCCCAAGGCGCTGGACGAGATCGGCTGGATCTGCCGCAAATACCGCTTCGACGTCGCCAATATCTTCCATGCCGGCGACGGCAATCTGCATCCGCTGATCCTCTACAACGCCAACGACCCGCTTCAGCTCGAGCGCGTGGAACTCTGTGGCGCGGAAATCCTCAAGCTCTGCATCGATCTCGGCGGCTGCCTTACCGGCGAGCACGGCGTTGGCGTGGAGAAGCGCGAGCTGATGCGGTTGCAGTTCTCCGACACGGACATCGCGCAGCAAATGCGCATCAAGGCGGCCTTCGATCCGGACTGGCTGCTCAACCCCGGCAAGGTGTTTCCGCTGGAAGGGATTGGACCCCAGTGACCGGCCATATGCGCGTCGGCTTCCATGCTCCCGACACGGTGGAGGAGCTGGCCTATCTCGTCGCCGAGGCCGCCGACACGCGCACGCCGCTGGAGGTGATGGGGCACGGCACCAAGCGCGAGGTCGGCCGCCCGGGGCAGCATGGCGCGGTGCTGAGCACCGAGAAACTGGTCGGCGTGTCGCTCTACGAGCCGAGCGAGCTCACCCTGGTGGCCATGGCCGGCACGCCGGTGGCCGAGATCGAACGGCTGCTGGCCGAGAACGACCAGGAATTCCCCTTCGAGCCGCTCGACCTCGGTCCCGTGCTCGGCTTCGGCCCGGGTCAGGCGACGCTCGGCGGTCTGGTCGCCACCAACCTGTCCGGCAGCCGCCGCATTCTCAGGGGCTCGGTGCGCGATCACGTGCTCGGCGTGCAGGCGGTCAACGGCCAGGGCGAGACGGTGCGGGCCGGGGGGCGGGTGATGAAGAACGTCACCGGCTACGATCTTGCCCGCACGCTGGCCGGCTCCTGGGGTACGCTCGGGGTGATGACCGAAATCGCGCTCAAGGTGCTTCCGATGCAACGCGAGGTGCGCACCGTGCTCTGTTTCGGGCTGGCCGATCCGAACGGGGTGGAGGCGCTCTGCCTTGCCCATGGCACGCCCTTCGAGGTCTCCGGCACCATCCATATGCATGCCGAATTGGCCGAGCGCCTGTCCGATCAGGAGATCGCCAATGCCGGCGCCTCGGTCACCGCCATCAGGGTGGAGAACTTCCCGGCTTCCGCCCGCTATCGCTCCAGCCGCCTCAAGCAGATGCTCCAGGCCTATGCGCCGGCGCTCGAGCTCGACACCGCGCGCAGCCGCGCCTTCTGGGAGGAGGTGCGCGCGCTGAAGATGTTCCAGAAGCCCCCCTTGCCGCTGTGGCGCATCTCCACTTTGCCCTCCGAGGCGCCGAAGCTGGTCTCGAGTCTCTCCCGCAAGCTCGACATCCGGGTGATGTATGACTGGTCCGGCGGCTTGATCTGGCTGGAGACGCCGCCCATCTCCGACGCCGGCGCGGTCGAGATCCGCCGCACCCTTGCCGAAATCGGCGGCCATGCCACACTGATCCGCGCCGAGGCGCCGTCGCGGGCGCAGATCGACGTGTTTCAGCCGCTGGACCAGGGGCTCATGGTGCTGACCGCCGCGGTGAAGAAAGCCTTCGATCCCGTAGGCATTCTCAATCCCGGCCGCATGTATCCGGGCATCTAGGGCGGGGACCATGCAGACCAATTTCAACGCCGTTCAACTCGCCGACCCGACCATCGCCCGCGCCGACGAAATCTTGCGGCGCTGCGTGCATTGCGGGCTCTGCACCGCGACTTGCCCGACCTATGTGCTGACCGGCGACGAGCGCGATTCCCCGCGCGGCCGCATCTACTTCATGAAGCAGATGTTCGAGGAGCGCGAGGTCACGCCGTCGATGACCCATCACATCGACCGCTGCCTCTCTTGCTTCTCCTGCATGACCACCTGTCCCTCCGGCGTCGACTATATGCATCTCGTCGATCTGGCCCGCGTGCGCATCGAGGCGAAGGGCCACCGCACACCGCGCCAGCGCGGCTTGCGCTGGGCGCTGAGCAAGATTTTGCCGCATCCGCGGCGCTTCCGCATGGCGATGCGGCTTGGCTGGCTGCTGCGCCCGTTCCGCGGGCTGGTCGCCCGCGCAGGGCTGGAGCGGCCGGCCGCGGCGCTGGAGCTGATCCCGTCGCGGCCGCTGAGGACCCAGATGACCAGGCCCAAATCCGCGCTCGGCAAGGACCCCAAGGCGAAGCGGGTGGCGCTGATGCTCGGCTGCGTGCAGGAAGTGCTGGCGCCCTCGATCAACCGCGCCGCGATCCGGCTGCTTCGCCGGCACGGTGTCGACGTCGTCGTCGTCAAGGACGAGACCTGCTGCGGCGCGCTGGTGCATTCGCTCGGCAAGGACGAGGAGGCCCGCGCCTTCGCCCGCCGCAATATCGACGCCTGGACCGCGGTGATCCGCGAGAAGCCGCTCGACGCCATCGTCGTGACCACCTCCGGCTGCGGCACCCTGGTCAAGGATTACGGCAATCTGCTCGCCCGCGACCGGGGCTATGCCGAGCGCGCCGCCTATGTCGGCAAGCTGGCCCGCGACATCACCGAACTGATCGACGAGATCGGCCTGATGCCGCCGGTGCTGTGGACCGGCCTGCGCATCGCCTACCACGCGCCCTGTTCGCTCCAGCACGGGCAAAAGCTCGCCGAATTGCCGCTCACCCTGCTGGAGCAGGCCGGCTTCAATATCCTGCAGATTCCGGAGGGCCATCTCTGCTGCGGTTCGGCCGGCACCTATAATCTGCTGGAGCCGGAGCTGTCGGGCCAGCTGCGCGAGCGGAAGCTGGCCAATATCGCGCGCGTCGAGCCCGAATTGATCGTCACCGCCAATATCGGTTGCATGATGCAGCTCCAAGGCGGCACCAAGGCGCCCTTCGTGCACACCATCGAGATGCTCGACTGGGCCACCGGCGGCCCGGCCCCTGAAGCGCTCGGCTCGCTTAAGGACAAGGGCCATCCGATCGAGGCGCTGGTCGAGTTCGCCAAGCAGACGGCCATGGCCGACTGACGGCGGCACCTGACCCCTGGCACCTGGCACCTTGATGGGCTAGAAGCGGGCGGCTGGAGCCGTTTCGTCAGAATCAGCCAAAATCATGAGCCAGAAGACCGAGCCTGCGCGGCCCGCGGCCCGCCTGCCGAAGGGCCTTTTCGACACATCCGCGAGCGAGCTTCGCGCGATCGCCGACATGCTTGCCAAGATCGCGCAGGTGTTCGAGTCCTACGGCTTCGAGCCGCACGACACGCCGGCGATCGAATATTCCGACGCGCTCGGCAAGTTCCTGCCCGATCAGGACCGGCCCAACGAAGGCGTGTTCTCCTTCAAGGACGAAGATGAGCAATGGCTGTCGCTGCGCTACGACCTGACCGCGCCGCTCGCCCGTTACGTCGCCGAGAATTTCCAGAGCCTGCCCAAGCCGTTCCGCCGCTACCAGTCGGGCCCGGTCTGGCGCAACGAGAAGCCGGGGCCGGGGCGCTATCGCCAATTCATGCAGTTCGATGCCGACACGGTCGGCGCATCGTCGGTCGCCGCCGACGCCGAGCTTTGCATGCTGGCCGCCGACACGCTGGAAGCGCTCGGCGTGCCGCGCGGGCAATATGTGGTGAAGGTCGGGAATCGGAAGATTCTGGACGGCGTGCTCAACTCGATTGGATTGAATCCGGACGACACGAGCGAGCATCTCGCCGTGCTCCGCGCCATCGATAAGCTCGACCGGTTGGGTGTCGAGGGCGTTCGCGCGTTACTCGGGAAAGGCCGGAAAGACGAGTCCGGCGATTACACCAAAGGTGCGAATCTTGACGCGACTTCCATCGATGCCGTCATAGCCTTCGTCGAAGCCGACGAGCCGCCGGCGCGCGGTGCCGCCGGTGAAGCAGGCCGCGCCGAATTGGCTGGAATGGACTCGTTGTTCAAGGCGTCAGGTTTTGGCCGCGACCGGATCAAGTTCGATCCATCAGTCGTGCGTGGCTTGGAATATTACACCGGCCCGGTATTCGAGGCCGAGCTGCTCGCGCCGATCAAGGACGAGCGCGGCCAGCCGATCCGCCTCGGTTCGGTGGTGAGCGGCGGCCGCTATGACGGGCTGATCGAGCGCTTCACCGGCGAGAAGGTCCCGGCCACCGGCATCTCCATCGGCGTGTCGCGCCTGCTGTTCGGCCTCCAGCGGCTCGGCAAATATAAAGACAGCGCGCCGCAAGGCCCGGTGGTGGTGCTGGTGCTCGATCGCGAGCGCATCGCCGACTACCAGAAAATTGCGCAAGACCTGCGCCAGACCGGCATCCGCGCCGAACTCTATCTCGGCGAGTCCGGCATGAAGGCGCAGATGAAATATGCCGACAAGCGCGGCGCCCCTTGCGTCGTCATTCAGGGGGGCGATGAGAAGGGGCGCGGCGAGGTGCAGATCAAGGACCTCGTACTCGGCGCCACGCTCAGCTCGATCGAGGACCGCGAGGACTATCTGCGGCAGCAGGCCGAGGCGCAGTTCGCCGTGCCCGAGGCCGATCTCGTCGCCGCGGTCCGCAAGGTCCTCTCCCGCCGTCAGGACTGAATCATGGCCGCTGAATCGGCGAAAGAATTCGAGGCGCTCGAAGCCCAGGCCGCGACCCTGCTCGATACGTTCCGGCGATCAGGCTACGAGCAGGTTGCGCCTTCGATCATCCAGCCGGCCAATATCTTTCTCGACCGGATCGGCGAACAGCTCCGCAGCCGCACCTATGTGTTCAGCGATCTCGCCGGCGACGAACTCTGCCTCCGGCCGGACCTGACCGTGCCGGTGTCGCGGCTCTATCTGGAGCGGCACCCGGAAGCCGATGCGCCCGCCCGCTATTGCTATAACGGTCCCGCCTTCCGGTTCCAGCCGCAAGGCCGCAGCCAGACCCGCCCGCGCGAATTCCGCCAGGCCGGCATCGAATGTTTCGGCGAGACCGACAAGGCCAAGGCCGATACCGAGATCGTGCTGCTTGCCGTCGAAGCGGTGCGGCGCGCGGGGCTCAAGCGTTTTCGCCTCCGGTTCGGCGACATCGCCTTGTTCTACGCGCTGCTCGACGCGCTGTCGCTGCCCGAGCGCTGGCGGCTCAAGCTCAGCCACTATTTCTGGCGGCCGCAGGCCTTTCATGCCCTGCTGTCGCGGCTGGCAAAGGGCGAGCGCCCCGACGGCGGCGGTCCCGTTGCCGCGCTCGCCGAGGATATTGCCGGGCTCAAGCCGGAGCGGGCTGAAGAACGCGTCGCCGCCTATCTCGATGCGCAAGGGCTGCCGCTCTCCGGCAACCGGACCCTCGGCGAGATCAGCGCCCGGCTTGCCGACCATGGCGCCGATCTCAAGGCCGAGCCCTTGCCGCGCGAGGTGGCAACCGTGATCGACTATTACCTGGCCGTCTCGGGCCCGCCGCGCGAGGCGATCGACCGCATCGCCATGATCGCCAAAGGCGCAGGGCTGAAGCTCGGCCCGGCGCTCGATGCCGTGACGCGCCGCTTCGAGCAGCTGCAGGCCGGCGGCATCGACTTGGCGCAGACGGACTTCACCGCCGAATTCGGCCGCAGCCTCGAATATTACTCCGGCATGCTGTTCCAGATTGAAATTCCGGGCTTCGACGATGCGGTCGGCGGCGGCGGGCGCTACGACCGCCTGCTGTCTTATTTTGGCGCGCCCAAGGACGTGCCGGCCATCGGCTCGGCGCTGCACACCGAACGCCTGCTCGTTGCCGCGCGGAGCGACGCCTGATGGCCGCGAAACTCGCAATCGCCGTGCCGTCCAAGGGCCGCCTCAAGGAGCAGGCCGCGGAATTGTTTTCGCGCGCCGGCATGGCGCCGCGCGCCAAGGGCCATGAGCGCGGCTATCGGGGCACGCTTGCCGGCCTCGACGGGGTGGAAGTGGTCTACACCTCCGCCGCCGAGATCGTGCACGAGCTGAAATCGGGGCGGGTGCAGCTCGGCATCACCGGCGAGGACCTGATCCGCGAAACCCTCGCCGACGTGGACGGCTCGGTGGAATTCCTGATGCCGCTCGGCTTCGGTGCCGCCGACGTGGTGGTGGCGGTGCCGGATTGCTGGATCGATGTCGAATGCATGGCCGATCTGGAAGACGTCGCCGCGCAGTTTGCCGCCGCGCACGGGCGCCGGCTGCGCGTTGCCACTAAATATATGAATCTGACCCGGCGCTTCTTCGCGGCGAACGGCGTGACCGGCTATCGCATCGTCGAGAGCGTCGGTGCCACCGAGGCAACGCCCGCCGCCGGCACCGCGGAGCTGATCGTCGACATCACCACCACCGGCACCACGCTCCGCGCCAACGCGCTCAAGGTGCTCGGGGACGGGCTGATCCTGAAGTCGCGGGCGCATCTGTTCGCCTCGCGCGCCGCGCGCTGGGATGCCGGCGCCACGAAGCTCCGCGCCGCCATCCTCGAGAAATTGGCTTCAGTTGCGTGACGTTTCGCCCGCTCTCGCCTTGGGGGAGAACCCGCGAGGTAAATGGCGGACCAAGCGGGAAGCCGGTAATCTCGGCCGCATGACGATTCGCCTGGCGCTCGCCGCGCTCCTCACTTTTGCCGTCGCTCAAGCCGCGCTCGCCGCGCCGTCGCGCATCATCATTTTGCGTCATGGCGAGAAGGCCGACGACTGGAAGCTCTGCGAAGTCGGCCAGCAGCGGGCCAAGGCTCTGGCGCTGAACTATCTCGGCAAGGACGCCGCGAAGTCGCTGTTTCCCGATGGGGAGGAGCCGGCCTTCTTCTTCGCCATCACCCTGCACACATTGGAGCTTGCCACGCCGGCAGTGAACAGCTGGTCGAAGCCGCTCATTCTCTATTCGGTGGTGCCGGGGAGCGACCGGGACGCTTTCGTCAAATCGCTCAACCGCCGCACCCAGGAGGCGGCGCGCAACATCCTGTCCAACCCGGCACTCAAGGGCAAGACCGTGGTGATGGTGTGGGAGCACGAGCACATCGCCAACGAGAAGCTGGAGGCGAAGTTCGAGGGGCAGGCGGTGACCCTGCGCCAGCTGTTCAAGCTCGACATCCTGCCCGGCGTGCCCAAGACCTGGCCCGACGAGACGTTCGATTATTTCTGGATCGTCGATTTCCCGGAGAACTCGAACGTGCCGTCGCGCTTCGCCATGCAGAAGCAGGACTTCGGCAAGTCCTTCCCGCAAGTGCCGAGCAATGATTGGGGCGCGCCCGACGGGCTCGACGCTGCGAGCGGTTGCAAGACCGAAACCGACTGACGTCGATCCGCCTCAGATCAGGTCGCCGAGATACGGCCACCGATAAGTGCAGGAGCGGTATTGCTCCCGGCAGCGCTTGACGCAGCGCGGCCGCCCCTGGCAGCGCGCGAGGCAAGCATTGTGGCGCTGCTTGCAGAAATTCTGCGCCGCCTGGGCTTGGCCTGTGCCTGCGCCAAGCTCCAAAAGGGTCAGCGTCAGAGCCAAAGCCAATAGGGCGATCACCATCTTCATGTCGCTTACCTCGCGGCCGAGAATCGCCAAACAGAATACGGCAGGATGACGCGTGACAGAAGAGCGTTGCGCCTAACCCAAGGTCAAATCGAGCGCTTCCGGCGCACGCTTGCCGGCGGCGGGCGCCGTCTCGGTCAGATGATGCCGGCCGCTTCCATCGGGACGAAGCTCGAAGAAGCGGCCATGGAACGCGATCAGGCTCGATCGGTGGCCGATCGAGACGATCGCCGATCGGGGCAGACGGTCGGTCAGCAGGCGGTAGAGCTCCGCCTCCGAAGCCTCGTCGAGCGCGGCGGTTGCCTCGTCCAGAAACAGCCATTGCGGCTTTTGCAGCAGCGCGCGGGCGATGGAGAGGCGCTGCTGCTCGCCGCCCGACAGCTTGTCCGCCCAATAGGCCGTCTCGTCGAGCTCGCCCTTCAGGCGAGCAAGCCCCACCGCATCGAGCGCCGCTTCGATCTCGGCGGGGGCGAACGAAGCTACCGGGGCAGGATAGGCAAGCGCCCCGCGCAAGGTGCCGAGCGGCAGATAGGGACGCTGCGGCAGGACGAGCACGCTCGCGCCTTTCGGCACCCGGATCGCGCCCGTGCCGAACGGCCACACCCCGCCGAGCGCCCGGAACAGGCTGGTCTTGCCCGCGCCCGACGGCCCGGTCACCAGCACCCGGTCGCCGGGTGCGATGGTCAGCCCCTTGAGCCGCACGATCTCCTGGCCGTTGGGCAATCCCACCGCAAGATCGTCGACCTCCAACTGAACCGCGCCGTCGGTGGCGAATTCCAGTCGCGGCGCGGTGCCGTCCAGACCCTGCGCCCAGCCGATCGATGCCTCGAACCCGGACAGCCGGTCGAGCACCGCTTTCCATTCCGCGATCTCGCTATAGGCCCTCACGAAGAAGGACAGCGAGCTCTGCACTTGGCTGAAGGCCTGCGAAATCTGCATCAACCCGCCAAGCGTCAGCGAGCCGAAGAAATAGACCGGACTGACCACGAGGAACGGAAAGATGACCGCGACCTGGTTATAGCCGGCGGTGAGGAAGGTCAGTCGCTTCATCCGGCTCATAATGCCGAACCAGTTGCGCATGACATTGCCGAACCGGTCGCGCAGGCGCTCCTCCTCGGCCGGCTCGCCTGACAGCAAGGTCACTTCCTCCGCGTTCTCGCGCAAGCGCACCAGCGAGAAGCGGAAGTCGGCCTCGTAGCGCTGCTGATCGAAATTGAGCTGGATCAGCGGGCGGCCGACGAGGTGCGTCACCCAGGTGCCGAGCACGGCATAGATCAGCGCCGCCCAGACCAGATAGCCGGGGATCGCGATCGAGCTCTGGCCGATCATCAGCGGCGTCTCGGCGGACAAGACCCACAGGATCACCACGAAAGAGACGAGGGTGACGATGGAGCCCAGCAGGGCAATGCCGATATCGAGCGTGGAATTGATGAACAGGCGAATGTCGTCGGCGATGCGCTGATCGGGATTGTCGGCCTGATCGCCCTTCAGCCGCATGCGGTAATGCGTGCCCTGACCGAGCCAGCGGCCGAGATAGGCATGGGTGAGCCATTTCCGCCACCGGATCTGCAGCCATTGCTGGAGATAGAGCTGATAGACGGCGCTGACGATGAAGAAGGCGGCGAGCAGGGTGAACACGCCGAGCTGCCAGATGAACGTGTCCCAGTCCTTGTTTTGCAGCGCCGTGTAGAAGGTATTGTACCAGGCGTTGAACCGCACGTTCAGCCAGACCTGAAACAGTTGCAGGCCGATCACGACCGCGAGCAACCCGCGCCCCACCCACCGGTCTTCCGACCGGAAATAGGGCAGGGCGATGCGGCTGAATTCCCGGTAGGTGTTCTTGAAGTTCGCCATCTGGCGGATCGGCTCTAAGCAAGCTGCTGGACGCAGGCAAAACTTGCCGACGATACGGCCAAATCGCCGGCGGCGGGAAATTAGGTTTGCGTAAGAGTGGGGTGATCGCGGGGCGTCCCCCTGCGGCAAAAAGGGGCGGCCAAACAGGCCGCCCCTTGAGCAATTCCGGCCGTTTCGGGCCTGTTGGCGAAAGGACTACATCATGTCCATGCCGCCCATGCCGCCATGGGCATGATGAGCATGCTCGTCCTTCTTCTTCGGCGCTTCGGCCACGCCCGCCTCGGTGGTGACCAGCAGACCGGCCACCGACGCCGCATCCTGCAGCGCGGTGCGCACCACTTTGGCCGGGTCGATGATGCCCTTCTCGATCAGGTCGCCATACTCGTTGTTCTGGGCGTCGTAGCCGTAGGAAGCCGACTTCTGGTCGGTGATCTTGCCCACGACGATCGAGCCCTCGACGCCGGCATTCTCGGCGATCTGGCGGATCGGCGCCTGTAGCGCGCGGCGTACGATGTTGACGCCGGCGTCCTGGTCGTCGTTGTCGCCTTTGGTCGTGAGCGACTTCGCCGCCCAGAGCAGCGCCACGCCGCCGCCGGGCACGATGCCTTCCTCGACCGCGGCGCGGGTCGCGTTCAACGCGTCGTCGACGCGATCCTTCTTCTCCTTCACCTCGACCTCGGTGGCGCCGCCGACCTTGATCACCGCCACGCCGCCGGCGAGCTTCGCCAAGCGCTCCTGGAGCTTCTCGCGGTCATAGTCGGAGGTGGTCTCCTCGACCTGCGCCCGGATCTGGCTGCAGCGGCCCTCGATCGACTTCTTGTCGTCGACGGCGCCGGCGACA
>JAWOJH010000216.1:0-6830 GCA_046481725.1 Methyloceanibacter sp.
CGAGAAATCCGGCGCCCAGAGCCGCAAGGGGCCGTAAGACTCGGCCTCGACCCTGCCGAACAGGACGTGGAGCGCAAACCATAGGCTCAGATTCAAGATGACGCCGACCACCGCGGCGGTCACGCCGGCCAGCGCGCCGGCCAGGCGCGGATTCGACGTCAGCCGCTCGACATAGGGCGCGCCGGTGAAGATCCAGAGGAAACACGGCACGAACGTCGCCCAAAGGGTGACGGCGGCGCCGAGCAAACCGAACGCAAGCTTGGGTTCGCCGCCCTGGCGGTAGCCGGCGAGGAAGCCGACGAATTCGGTGACGAGGATGAGCGGGCCGGGCGTGGTCTCGGCGAGACCCAGCCCGTCGAGCATCTCACCCGGGCTGAGCCAGCCATAGATCTCGACCGCCTGCTGCGCCATGTAGGCGAGCACCGAATAGGCACCGCCAAAGGTCACCACCGCGAGTTTGGAGAAGAACAGCGCGATGTCGGTCGTCACATGGCCGCGGCCGAACAGTACCGGCAACAGGAGAAGCGGCAGGATCCAGATGGCCAGCCAGAGCGCCGCCGTCTTCAGGGTCTGCGAAAGCGGCACAGGTGGTGGGGCAACGCTTGGCGCCGGAGTGGGACCGGGCCAGGCGCGGGCGAGGAGATAGCCGATCAATGCCGCGGCAGCGATGAGCAGCGGGAAGGGTGCTGCGAAGAAGAAGATAGCGACGAAGGCCGCGGCGGCGATGGCGATGTCGTAGGGGCCGCGCAAAGCGCGCCGCGCCACTTTGAGAAGCGCCTCGATGACGATCACCAGAACGGCGGCCTTGATGCCGACGAAGGCCGCTTCGACCAGCGGTATCTGGCCGTAAAGCGCATAGGCGATCGTGAGGGAGAGGACGATGAGCGCGCCCGGCAGCACGAACAGGAGTCCGGCGGAGAGACCGCCGAGCGTTCCATGCAGGCGCCAGCCGACATAGGTCGCGAGTTGCATGGCCTCGGGCCCTGGCAGCAGCATGCAGAAATTCAGCGCATGCAGGAATTGCTGCTCGCCGATCCAGCGGCGCTCCTCGACGAGCAGGCGATGCATGAGGGCGATCTGGCCCGCCGGGCCGCCGAAGGAGACGACGCCGATCTTGGCCCAGACGGTAACGGCCTCGCGGAAACTCGGCCGGGGCGAGAGGCTGGGGCGGTCCATGGCGCTCCTGCCTAGCACAGGCGTTTAGCTTTGGTGACTCACACGCACCAAGCGCCCTACCGCTAGTGGGAAGACCCTTTCGCATGCTACCCAGGGGCGGGAGAGGGCTATCGCACGCCATGGTGTCGGCGCCGCTGGTTCAAGTCGGGGTATTTCTTGCCGCCGCCGCGATTGCGGCGCCGCTCGGCCGGTTCACGCGCATGGGCGCGGTGCTCGGCTATCTCGCCGCCGGCGTGGTCATCGGTCCCTATGTGCTGGGGCCGTTCTACGCGCTCACCGACGTTCGCGAGGTGCTGCATTTCGGCGAGTTCGGCGTGGTGCTGCTCCTATTCGTGATCGGCCTGGAGTTGCGTCCAATCCGGCTCTGGTCGATGCGCACGGCAATCTTCGGCCTTGGCGGGGCGCAACTGACCGCCACTGCGATTGTGCTTGCCGCCATTGCCATGGCGTTCGGCCTGAGTTTCAGCCAGGCGCTGTTCATCGGCCTGGCGCTGTCGCTGTCATCCACCGCCTTCGCTCTGCAGGTGCTGGAAGAGAAGGGTGAACTCCCAACCCGGCATGGGAGGCTCGCCTTCTCGGTGCTGCTGTTCCAGGACCTGGCGGCAATCCCGCTGATCGCCTTCGTGCCGCTCTTTGCGCTCGCCGCGGGCGAGCCTTCCATGGATCTCCAGGCTGCCGGTATCGCGATCCTGACCATCGCCGGTGTGATCGTGGCGGGGCGCTTTCTGTTGACCCCGCTTTACCGGCTGGTGGCGTCGACCGGCGTGCGCGAGGCGATGACCGCGAGCGCGCTGCTGACCGTGGTGGGTGTGGCGCTGGTCATGGAGACGGCGGGGCTATCGGCGGCGCTCGGCGCCTTCATCGCCGGGGCGCTGCTCGCCGACTCGGAGTTTCGCCATCAGATCGAGGCCGACATCGCGCCGTTCGAGGGCTTGCTGCTCGCCGTGTTCTTCATCGCCGTCGGCATGTCGGTCGATCTCGGCGTACTGACCGCGCAGCCGGCGCTGCTTGTTGCCATCGTGCTTGGACTGGTCGCGCTCAAGGCTGCGATCCTCTATCTGCTCGGCCGCTGGTGGGGACTCGCCCCGGCGGCGTCGCGGCGTCTCGGCCTGGTGCTCAGTCAGGGGGGCGAGTTCGCCTTCGTGCTATTCGCGGCGGGCGCGCTCCAGGGCGTGATCGACCGGCCGCTCGCCAGTCTTCTGGTCCTGGCCGTGACCCTGTCGATGGCGGCGACACCGCTCTTGCTGTTGATCGACGACGCGCTGAATCGCGCGGCAAAACCGCTGCCCCCCGAATACGAGGTCCCGGAGGAGGGCGACCATCACGTCATCATCGCCGGCTTCGGGAGATTCGGGCAGATCGTCGCGCGCATATTGCGCGCCAGGCATATCCCGTTCACGGCGCTCGATTCGAATGTCGCGCATGTCGATTTCGTCCGGCGGTTCGGCGCGCAGATCTACTACGGCGACGCCGGACGGCTCGACATCCTGCGCGCGGCCGGCGCCGACAAGGCGCGCGCCTTCGTGCTCGCCATCGACGATGTCGACGCCTCGCTGAGGGTCGCGGAGATTGTGCGCGGGAATTTCCCCGATCTGCCGATCTATGCGCGGGCGCGCGACCGTACGCATGTGCACAAGCTGATGGATCTCGGGGTCACCATCATCGAGCGCGAGACCTTCCTGTCGGCCTTGGAGCTGACGCGGCGATTGCTGCGCGGGCTGGGGCTCCGGGAGGCGGAGGTGAAGCGCCTGACGGAGACCTTCAAGAAGCAGGACGAACGGCGGCTTTACGAGGATTATCAATACTACACCGACCTCGAAAAGGTGCGGGCCAACGCGCTCACTCAGGCGAAGGAGCTGGAGGAGCTGTTCGCCAAGGACATCGAGGAATTGCCTGACGAGGACGTACCGCGGCTCAGCGCTCCCGAGCCAGGCGGTCGAGGATCAGCCGATTGAGCTCGGCGGGGTGGGTAAACGGGCTCATATGGCCCGCGCCCTTTAGAATTTCGACTGTGGCATTGGGGAGGGTCGCGGCCAGCAGCTCGACGATCGCGCGGGCCGGCGCGCGCGTGTGGCTGCCGGCGATCAGCAACACCGGCGCGGCAATTTCGCCATAGTCCTTGAGCGTGGTCGGCGCGTCGATGGCGATGCCGAATTCGAGTGCGACCTTGGGGATGGTGGCGGCGATCGCCGCTTTGAACTTGTCGGGCGCCAGCCACCAGCGCAATCGTCCGAGCCAATAGGTCATGAAGGCCTTGGCCGCGTCGCGATCCTCGCCCTTGGCGACCGCGCCGAGCACTTTGCGGCCCATCGCCTCGACCTCGGCCCATTCGGGGCGACCTTCCTGCCGCAGCAAATGAAACGAGACCGGCTCGACCAGGATCAGGCTGTCGACGCGGGAGCCGAGACTGCGCGCCGCCTCGAGCGCCAGCGCCGCGCCATAGGAATGGCCGATCAGGCGCAGGCTGCCCTCCACCTCTTCGGCAAGCGCGAGAAGCACGTTCACGTCGGCGTCGATGGAGAACGGCTCGGTGGCGGGCCACAGGTCCGATTGACCATAGCCGATGAAGTCGGGCGCCAGCACGCGCCAATCGGGGATCAGCTTCTCGACCAGCGGCAGCCACTCTTTGTGCGAGGCGCTGGAGCAATGGCCGAGAATTATCGCAGGGCCGGTTCCCTCGTCGAGATAGGCGATCTCCACGTCGCCAACGGTGATTTGCTTCATGTCGATTGGCCCCTCACCCGGGTGAGGGGTAGAGCCTCGCGGTGAGCGTGGCAACTCCGGATGGAGCCGCCGAATTACTCCGCGGGGGCGGGCTCGCGCTGTTCGGTCGCCGCGGCGGCCTTCTGCACCGCCTTCTGCACTTTCTCGAAGGCACGCACCTCGATCTGGCGGATGCGTTCACGGCTGACGCCGAACTCGGAGGAGAGTTCCTCCAGGGTCAGCGGTTCCTCGGCGAGCCTGCGCGCCTCGAACACGCGGCGCTCGCGCTCATTCAAACCCGTCAAGGCGTCGGCAAGCATTCCGCGCCGGTTGTCGCGCTCCTCGGATTCGGCAAGCGCGGTCTCCTGGTCAATGGTGTCGTCGACCAGCCAGTCCTGCCACTCGCCGCTCTCGGCATCGTTCCGGACCGGCGCGTTGAGCGAACTATCGCCGGCCAGCCGCCGGTTCATCGACACCACGTCTTCCTCGGTCACGCCGAGCTGGGTGGCGATGCGCTTCACCTGGTCGGGCCTGAGGTCGCCCTCTTCGAGCGCCTTCAGCTGTCCCTTGATCTTGCGCAGGTTGAAGAAGAGCTTCTTCTGCGCCGCGGTGGTGCCCATCTTCACGAGGCTCCACGAGCGAAGGATATATTCCTGGATCGCCGCCCTGATCCACCACATGGCATAGGTGGCGAGCCGGAAGCCCTTGTCGGGATCGAAGCGCTTCACCGCCTGCATCAAGCCGACATTGCCTTCGGAAATGACTTCGCCGATGGGCAAGCCATAACCGCGATAGCCCATGGCGATGCGCGCCACGAGGCGGAGATGCGAGGTCACGAGCTGGTGCGCAGCATCGCGGTCCCCATGCTCGCGCCAGCTCTTGGCGAGCATGTATTCCTGCTGCGGCTCGAGCATCGGAAATAGTCTGATTTCTTCTAGGTAGCGCGTGAGTCCGCCATGCGCGCTTACACTCGGCAAACTTCTGGCCATGAGAGCCCGTCTCCAGCGGCCTGGACGGCCGCATTGTTCCCAACCAAATCGCCCCCCGGCGGCCTCCTCTATAAAACCTTTGTCACATAGATAAAAGACCGGGGCCCGATCACAGTTCCTTGAAAGACTGAACAATCCTAGAGAGATCGGCCGGGAGCGGACTATTAAATTTGAGTAATGTGCCGTCCGCCGGGTGGAGGAAAGCAAGCTCGGCCGCGTGCAGGGCCTGCCGGTCGAGCGTTGCGAGCTTGTCTTGCAGGGGCTCAGGCAGGGTGCGCAGCTTGGAGCGGAAGCCCTTGCCGTAGAGGGGGTCGCCGATCAGCGGGTGCCCGATCGAGGCCAGATGCACGCGCACCTGATGGGTCCGGCCGGTCTCGAGGCGGCAAGCGATCAGCGAGGCAACCGGTGCGGCCTTCGGTCCGTAGGTCTCGACCAGGCGCCAGTGCGTCGCGGCCCTCCGTCCTCTGGTAAGCACCGCCATTTTGGTGCGGCTCGCGGGATGGCGGCCGATGGGAGCCTCGATCGTGCCCGCCGGGCGGGCGGGCGCGCCCCAGACGAGCGCAAGATAGCCGCGCTCCATCCCGCCGGTCTTGCCATGGTCGGCGAATTGCGCGGCCAGCGCGCGATGCGCGCGATCGGTCTTGGCGGCGACCATCAGCCCGCTGGTATCCTTGTCGAGGCGATGCACGATCCCCGGCCGCGCCACGCCGCCGATGCCGGACAGACTCTCCCCGCAATGGGCGATCAGCGCGTTGACTAAGGTGCCTGTGGCATGGCCCGCGCCCGGATGCACCACGAGGCCGGCCGGCTTGTCGATGACGATGAGGTCCTGGTCCTCATAAACGATATCGAGCGGGATCGGCTCGGCGGCGGGCTCGGGCGGGCTTGCCGGCGGCACCTCGATGGTAAAGCGCTCGCCCGGTTTGACCCGGTATTTGGCGTCATCTATGGTCGCGCCGCCGGACCAGACGTGACCCTGTTTGATCAGGCTTTGCACGCGGGTGCGGCTCAGCTCCGGCAGGCGCTCCGAGAGGAAGCGATCGAGGCGCTGACCCTTGTTACTGGCGTCCGCTTCCGCGGTGAGCCGGTTGTTTGGCGCTTGCTTCGGCTGAGGCATGAGGTCTCGAAGATGGCCGTCTTGAACGAGCCGGACAATACGCCATTGCCGGGCACGGTGTTTACCCCGCGGCAGGTGCGGGCGCTGAAAATCGCCGTGATCGCGATGGGCATTTTGCTGGTCGGCGGCTTTGCCTTCGTAATGGCGGCTATCGTCTATCAGGCCTCGCGGGCCGGGCCGGCCGGCGCGCCGCAGGCCGTGCTGGGAGACTGGCCGGGGGAGCTTGGTTTGGGGCGCGACGCGACGGTCGCATCGATGGCTCTTGATGGCGACCGGCTGGCACTCCATCTGAACTCGGCAGCTGGGCCGGAAATCCTGGTGCTCGATCTCAAAAGCGGCCGGGTGATCTCGCGCATCAGGCTGAAATCGGAATAAGGCGCGCTAAAGCAGCGGAGCGATAGCGCAGCAATAGGCCTTGATCGGATTTGCCGGGCCAAGCTATAGCTGTACTTCATAGAACTGCGCCCCCTTCGTCTAGTGGCCTAGGACGCTGGCCTCTCACGCCGGAAACAGGGGTTCGAAACCCCTAGGGGGCGCCATTCTCCGCACATGAAGCTCTCATACCGGGGCGTCGGCGTAGAGTCCGCGGAACCTCAGTGACCGGACGCTGGTCTACGATGTTACTTGGTCAGCGTCGTGCCATCAGCAGCCCTTGGCTGCAGACTGACGAGGAATATAACCCGCGGGCTGTGTGGACCTTGCCTCACGAGCTAGAGGGCGGCGCGCGCTTGTTGCGAGCGCCGCCCACTTTCGGGAATCACCAGTTCCTGTATTTTACGAGGCCTTTGGAGCAAGCCTTCTTGGTGTGTGCTTCCACATCCTTTCCCACTTAGCTGTAACTTGGG
>JAWOJH010000218.1:0-8380 GCA_046481725.1 Methyloceanibacter sp.
CTTCTTCATCATGATCCAGCCCTCGACCACCAGGGGTGCGGTGCCGAAGGCGAACTCGTCGGCGCCGAGCAGCGCGCCAATCACGACGTCGCGGCCGGTCTTGATCTGGCCATCGACCTGCACGGCGATGCGGCCGCGCAGGCGGTTCAGCACCAAGGTCTGATGCGTCTCGGCCAGGCCGATTTCCCAGGGCGAGCCCGCGTGCTTAATCGAGGTGAGCGGCGAGGCGCCGGTGCCGCCCTCGAAGCCGGCAATGGTGACATGGTCGGCGCGCGCCTTGGAGACGCCTGCGGCGACGGTGCCGACGCCGACCTCGCTCACCAGCTTGACGCTGACATCGGCGGCAGGGTTGACGTTCTTCAGGTCGAAGATCAGCTGCGCCAGGTCCTCGATCGAATAGATGTCGTGATGCGGCGGCGGGGAAATCAGCCCCACGCCCGGCGTCGAGTGGCGCACCTTGGCGATCACGGCGTCGACCTTGTGGCCGGGTAGCTGGCCGCCTTCGCCGGGCTTGGCCCCTTGCGCCATCTTGATCTGCATCATGTCGGAATTGACCAGATATTCGGCGGAGACGCCGAAGCGGCCAGAGGCGACCTGCTTGATCTTGGAGCGCATCGAATCGCCGTTCGGCATCGGCTGGAAGCGATCCGATTCCTCGCCGCCTTCTCCGGTATTGGATTTTCCGCCGATGCGGTTCATGGCGATGGCGAGCGTGGTGTGAGCCTCGCGGCTGATCGAGCCGAACGACATGGCGCCGGTCGCGAAGCGCTTGACGATTTCCTTGGCGGGCTCGACCTGTTCGAGCGGGATCGGCGCGCGGCCAATCTCCTCGGCGGTTTTGATGCGGAACATGCCGCGCAAGGTCAGAAGCTGTTCGGCCTGCTCGTTGATGGCACCGGCGTAGGCGCGGTACTTCTCCGGCAATGAGCCGCGCACCGCATGCTGTAGATCGGCGACCACCTGCGGCCGCCACATATGCGCCTCGCCGCGGATGCGATAGGCGTATTCGCCGCCGACTTCGAGCGCGTCACGCAGAACCGGTGCGTCCGAAAAGGCGAGGCTGTGGCGTTCGACCGTCTCGCGGGCGACCTCCTCCAGTCCCACGCCTTCGACCTGGCTGTGCGTTCCGGTGAAATATTTGGCGATGAACTCGGATCTGAGCCCCACCGCATCGAAAATCTGCGCGCCGCAATAAGATTGATAGGTCGAGATGCCCATCTTCGACATCACCTTTAGGATGCCTTTGTCGATCGCCTTGATGTAGCGCTTCACCGCTTCTTCCGCGGTGAGTTCCTCGCCGAGGTCGGGCAGCATTGCCTCGATGGTCTCGAGCGCGAGATAGGGGTTGATCGCCTCGGCGCCGTAGCCGGCAAGCGTGCAAAATTGATGCACCTCATGCGCCTCGCCGGTCTCGACCACGAGCCCGACCGAGGTTCTCAGCCCGCGGCGGATCAGATGATGGTGCACGGCGGACGTGGCGAGCAGCGAGGGAATCTGAATGCGGTCGGGCCCGGTGGCGCGGTCCGACAGGATGATGATGTTCTCGCCGGCGCGAACCGCGGCTTCGGCCCGCTGGCAGAGCTTGTCGAGCGCGCCCGCCATGCCGTCCGCGCCGTGGTCGGCGGCATAGGTAATGTCGAGCGTGATGGTGCGGAACTGGTTGTCGGCGACCTCGCCGATGCCGCGGATGCGCTCGAGATTCTCGTTGGTGAGGATGGGATGCGCCGCCTCGAGCCGCTTCTGTTTCGAGGTGCCTTCGAGGTCGAGCAGGTTCGGCCGCGGCCCGATGAAGGTCACGAGCGACATGACCAGCTCTTCGCGGATCGGATCGATCGGCGGGTTGGTCACCTGGGCGAAGTTCTGCTTGAAATAAGTGTGCAGCAGCTTCGGCTTGGAAGAGAGCGCCGAGATCGGCGTATCGGTGCCCATCGAGCCGATCGCTTCCTGTCCCGACTCGGCCATCGGCGCCATCAGGAATTTGATGCTCTCCTGGGTGTAGCCGAAGGCCTGCTGGCGATCGAGCAGGCTAACATTGGTGCGGGTCGCCGGCTCCGGGGCGCCGCCCGGAAGCTCGTGCACCCTGATCTGCGTGCGGTCGAGCCATTGCTGATAAGGATGGGCGTTGGAAAGTTCGGCCTTGATCTCCTCGTCGGAGACGATGCAGCCCTTCTCCAGATCGATGAGCAGCATCTTGCCGGGCTGGAGCCGCCATTTCTCGACGATATGCTTCTCTTCGATCGGCAGCACGCCGGCCTCCGAGGCCATGATGACGAGGCCGTCATCGGTGACGAGATAGCGGGCGGGCCGCAAGCCGTTGCGGTCTAGCGTGGCGCCGATCTGCCGCCCGTCGGTGAAGGCCATGGCGGCCGGGCCGTCCCACGGCTCCATCAGGCAGGCATGGTATTCGTAGAAGGCGCGGCGCTTGGCATCCATCAGCGGATTGCCGGCCCAGGCCTCGGGAATCAGCATCATCGCCGCATGGGCGAGGCTGTAGCCGCCCTGCACCAGGAATTCGAGCGCGTTGTCGAAGCAGGCGGTGTCGGACTGGCCCTCGTAGGAGATCGGCCAGAGCTTGTCGATGTCGGGACCGAACAGCGGCGACGAAACGCTCGCTTGTCGCGCAGCCATCCAATTCAGATTGCCGCGAAGCGTGTTGATCTCGCCGTTATGCGCGACCATGCGATAGGGATGGGAGAGCTTCCAGGACGGGAAGGTGTTGGTCGAGAAGCGCTGATGTACCAGCGCCAGCGCCGAGGCGAACAGCGGATGATGCAGGTCGGCGTAATAGGCGCCGAGCTGATCGGCGAGGAACATGCCCTTATAGACCAAGGTGCGGCAGGAGAGCGACACGGTGTAGAAGCCGATGTCGCGTCCACCAGTCTCGCCGAGCACGGTGTTGGAGATCACTTTCCGCAGGATATAGAGCCGGCGCTCGAAGTCGTTCTCATCCTCGATGTCCGGCCCGCGGCCGATGAACACCTGGCGGTGCACCGGCTCGGTTTCGATCACCGGCGCCGACAGGCATGAATTGTCGACCGGAACGTCGCGCCAGCCGAGCAGCGTGAGGCCTTCGGCCTCGGTCACGCGCGCCACCACCTGCTCGCAATAGATGCGCTGCGCGTGGTTGCGCGGCATGAACATCATGCCGACGCCGTAATGGCCGGGGGCGGGCAGATCGATCTTGAGCGGCGAACAGACCTCTTGCAAAAAGGCGTGGGGGATTTGCACCAGCATACCGGCGCCGTCGCCGGCCTTGGGGTCGGCGCCCACCGCGCCGCGATGGGTCAGGTTCTCCAGAATCTGGAGTCCGTATTTGACGATCTGATGGCTCGGCCGGCCCTTGAGGTCGGCAACGAAGCCGACGCCGCAAGCGTCGTGCTCGCGCTTCGGATCGTAGAGCCCTTGGGCCAGCGGCGGCCACGAGGGAGCAGATGAATGCGAGAACGAAGCACGGGATGCCATCGTCACGAAACCCCGGCGGCGCCTCGCGTGCCAAGCGAGTGCGGCGCCAACAAGCTATTGGCCACGAACCGGACCTTCCACCAGCTAAGAGTGCCGACCGGCTGAGAACGAAGAACCGGCTCCTTGGACGGCGAGCAGCTTCGTTGGCGTAAACGCGCGCCGGGCACCTGGTTCCTCCGCAGAAGCCGAAGTTAGGTGCCGCAGGCTTTCGCCACAAAGGTCAGCAAGCCTGTCCTATTCGTTCTCAAAATGACAGATTTCCAACGGGCGCACAAGCGGGATTCCCATTCGGGAAGCCCCCTAGATCTTAATCAAGCCTTACCTGCGCCCCCGGGGCGTTAAGGCTCGCGCAAGTTGCGGCTGCTAGGCTCGAGTTAAGCCCCCAACGAATGTTCTTGCGTGCCGGGGGCAAGCAGGTCTCTCCTTAGCACCTGTCAGAGAAGGGCGCCCCCTCGAACCGAGAGAGCGCCCTTCTTGCTGATATGCAAGGGGCACAAATCACCGCAATAACCCGGGATTCCAGCCCCATCGAGAGCAATTCGCGCGGATCTTACGCGGCCTTGCTGTCGATCACTTTTGGCTTGTCGGCCGCGCCGGTCTTGGTCGCGATCGGGATGGTCCGCGGCTTCATCGCTTCGGGCAACTCGCGCACGAGGTCGACATGCAGCAAGCCATGCTCGAGGGTGGCGCCCTTCACCACGACATGGTCGGCGAGCTGAAAGCGCCGCTCGAAGCTGCGCGAGGCGATGCCGCGATGCAGGAAGGTGGTCGCCTCGTGCTCGAGCTTCTTCTCGCCGCGAATGGACAGGGTGTTCTCTTTCACCTCGATGGAAAGATCGCCCTCGCCGAAGCCGGCGACGGCCATGCTGATACGGTAATCGGTCTCGTCCACCCGCTCGATATTGTAGGGTGGGTAGCTCGACGCCTCACCCTCGACCGAGGTCAAGGTGTCGAGCAGCGAGCCGAGCCGGTCGAATCCGATGGTGGAACGATAAAGCGGGGTAAGATCAAAGTGCCTCATGACACATCCTCCTTGAGAAGCGATATGCTGATTGGCCCGCTCGATTTCCGAGCCGGGTGATGAGCGCAAAGCCTGATGGCCTTCGCGCCGATGGAGGATATGGGTGCGGGGATTTCGCGCGTCAAGCGGGGTTATGACCCTGAATTTAAAGCGTGAATTAGGACCGCCCTGCCGCTCTTCGCCGGGCCGGCTGGACGGTTGCGGCACTTGCGAGTGGTGGCGATGCGAGTTGCGGCTGCTATAACGGCACTCCGCTCCGCGCAGAGGAAATGAGAGCTCCCGCTTCGCCATGGCCCTGGTCACGACCCCCAAGAACCCGATCCCGCTTGGCGCCTCGACCGGCTATATCGAGGTGCGCAAGGGACTGCGCCTGCGCTTCGCCAGCTGGCAGCCGGTCCTGCGCGAGCGCCGGGGCACGGTGTGCGTCTTCCCCGGCCGCGCCGAGTTCATCGAAAAATATTTCGAGGTGGTGGGTGAGTTGCGCCGGCGCGGCTTCGCGGTGGCGGTGCTCGATTGGCGCGGACAGGGCGGTTCGAGCCGGCTGACCCGCAGCTCGTTCAAGGGACATGTCAACGGCTTCGCCGAATATGAAGAGGATCTTGCCCACTTTATGAAGGCGGTGGTGCTGCCCGATTGCCCGGCGCCCTATTTTGCGCTCGCCCATTCGATGTCGGCCATGGTGCTGTTCAGCGCGGCGACCAAGCGCGGCTGCTGGTTCAGCCGCATGGTGATGACCGCGCCGATGGTGCGGATCGCCGGTCTGCCCGTGCCGGAGCGGCTGTGCCGCCAGCTTGCCGACGGGTGCACCATGTTCGGCTTCGGCAAGCGCCCGGTGCCTGGCGACAACACCAGATTCAGGCAAGACCAAGCTTTCGAGGAGAACACGCTGACCTCTGATCGCGAGCGGTTTCTGCGCAACTTGTCAGTGCTCCAGGCGGCGCCGGAACTCGCCATCGAGGCGCCGACCATCGGCTGGCTGAAGGCGGCGCTCGACGCAATTCAGCGGGTCGGCAGCGAGAAATTCGCCCCGCGCATCCGCGTGCCGGTGCTGATGCTGGCCGCTGGCGACGATCGGATCGTCGAGAGCAAGGCGGTCGAGGGGCTGGCCATTCGCCTGCGGGCCGGCTCGCAGATCGTCCTCAGGGGCGCCCGGCATGAGATCTTGCAAGAGCGCGACACGATCCGCGAGCAGTTTTGGGCGGCATTCGACGCCTTCGTGCCAGGCATGGCGCTCAGCAAAGCGAGCTAGCCGGACAGGATCCTCATTGCGGCCGTGTGTATGCGCGGACCGCCGGCCGCGATGATGCGGCCGCCCGCCCTCGGATCGCCGCCTTCCCAATTGGTGACGACGCCGCCGGCCCGCTCGATGATCGGGATCAGGGGAATGATATCGAAGGGTTTGAGCCCGGCCTCGACCACGAGGTCGATCTGGCCCATGGCGAGCAGGCAATAATTGTAGCAGTCGCCGCCAAAGCGCCGGAGGCGCACCGCCCGGCTCAATCCGCCGAACCGCTCGTGCTCCTCATTGGTGAAGAAATCGGTGCTGGTGGTTGCGAGCAGCGCCTGGTCGAGGTTGCCGCAAGCGCGCGCGCGCATCGTCTCGGTCTTTCCGGCGTGGCGGAAAAAGGATTCCGTCTCGCCGCTCCAGAACCGCTCGCCGGTGAAGGGTTGATCCATCACGCCGAGCAAGGGCACGCCGCCGTGGGTCAACCCGATCAGGGTGCCCCATAGCGGCAGGCCGAGAATGAACGAGCGGGTGCCGTCGATCGGATCGATCACCCAGCAGAATTCGGCATCCGGGTTGAGCGCCTCGAACTCCTCGCCGAGGATGCCATGGGAAGGATAGGCATCGGCGAGTTTGGTGCGGATGGCGGCTTCGGCCTCCCGATCGGCCGCCGTTACGGGATCGAACAGGTCGCCGCCTTTATGGTCAACGGTGCCGCATGTCCGGAAATGCGGCAAAATGACCGCTCCGGACCTGTCCGCCAGGGCATGAGCGGTGGCCAAAAGGGCCTCGAAATCGGATCTTTCGGGTCTGGCCACGAGACAGCCTTTGCGGTGATTTCGGCTTCAAAGTCAAGGGTTCCAGATTGCATACGCGTCCGCAGGCGGCGCGAAACTCCCATCGTGACAGATATGCATCACTGTTTCGGAAATGCCTCCGCCAAGTGTCACTGCAACCTTGCTTTTTGTGCGCCGCAATGACATATTGTTGCAACGCGGTATGGCTCTCCAGGCCAGCCGCTGCCCTCCTTGGGCGTTTCCTCCCTAGACTTGGGCCGTTCGTTCAATCGAGCGGCCCATTTTTTTGGCGATTGGGTTGATTATTCGGCGGCGGCGCGGGGGATGGCGAGCCTCGAAATGCCGGCGATCAGCGCATGCACCATCGCGTCGAGGTCGCCGCACAGCCGCTCGAAGCCTGCCGAGCGCTCGAAGCTGGTCTCGTCCATATAAAGCGCGCGATTGATCTCGATCTGCAAGGCGTGCTGGCCCTTATGCGGGCGCCCATAGTGCTCGGTGATGTAACCGCCGGCATAAGGCTTGTTGAGGGCCACGGCATAACCTTGCGTCTTGAGCTGGCTGGCGGCGAGCCTGGTGAGTTCGCCGCTGCACGAGGTGCCGAAGCGGTCCCCGAGCACGAAGTCGGGCCGTCCCGCGCCCTGCTCGGCGATCGGATTGGACGGCATCGAATGGCAGTCGATCAGGACGGAAAAACCGAAATCGCGTTTTGCCCTTGCCAGCAGGGCGCTTAGCGTCTCGTGGTAGGGTGTGTAGAGGCGGTTGATGCGCTCGAGCGCGGCGCCGACGCTGAGCGGCTCGCGATAGATCTCGTCGGACTCCGCCACGATCCGGGCGATGGTGCCGAGGCCGCCAACCACGCGAACCGATTGCGTGTTGGCGTAGTGCGGAAGCCCGTCGCGGAATAGGACCGGATCGAGTTCGTAGGGCTCGCGATTGACGTCGAGATAGGCGCGGGGGAAATGCGCATGGAGCAACGGTGCGCCGTGGCCGGTGACAAAGGCGAACAGTTCCTCGACATAGGCGTCTTCGGACCGGCGAAGCGACAAGGCGTCGAGCCTGGAAGAAGCAAGAAAAGCTTGTGGATAAACACGGCCGCTATGCGGAGAGTTGAAAACGAGCGGTACCCGCAGGCTCCGCGGCTCCGCCACCGTAAAGGGCGGCATAAGCTCGGTCTCAATCGCTTCAACCTCCGTTGGACTCATGGCTGATCCTTGGTTGCCCCCGGGTCCAGCCGACTCCCCCGCACCCGGGCAGGGAATCGCCTGTAAACTGTGCCAATCAGAGTTGAACCTGTCTAGGCATGTTCTTTCTTGTGCCCGGGGGAAATTGACGCGATGATTTAAACCTACAGGGGGCAGGGGCCCAGGCGGCCCTAAGCCCGAGCAGACTTCGTTAACCAAGTCGTTTACCAAGTTCGTGTACGCCGAAAAGGCGAGAGTAGGGGGACTGAGGGATGGAGGCGAACGACCCGCGGGCGCGCAGCGTTCAGCGCATTTTACTCGCCGAAGACGACGAAGACATGCGCCGCTTCCTGGTGAAGGCACTGGAGAAGGCGGGCTACGATGTCGTATCGTTCGGCAACGGCCTCGAAGCCTATGAGCGGCTTAAGGAGGAACCCTTCACGCTGCTGCTGACCGACATCGTCATGCCGGAGATGGACGGCATCGAGTTGGCGCGCAAGGCGAGCGAGCTCGATCCCGATCTCAAGATCATGTTCATCACCGGCTTCGCCGCGGTGGCGCTCAATCCGGACAGCCAGGCGCCGAAGGATGCCAAGATCCTGTCGAAGCCCTTCCATCTGCGCGACCTGGTCGACCAAGTGGAACGGCTGATCGCGGCCTAACTCCGGCGAGCCCCGGCGTGGGTTGCCTTTCC